>JBQTII010000140.1:0-5904 GCA_052388275.1 Sporichthyaceae bacterium
AACGGATCCACCGACCGACGGAACGGGTTGCGGCTCTCGGAGTCCGCGAACAGCGGCGCGGGCGACGGCTGCATCCTGGGTGCCGTATCCTCCTCGGCGGCGGGAACCGCCGCGACCAACCCGGCGCTGGTCTACATCCCCTTCGCCCGCGAATCCCTCACGTACGCGATCACCAACACCAGCCACTTCCCGAAGAAGATGACCCTGGACACCCTCAAGTCAGTCTTCAAATGCGAGGCCGTGAACAACGCGACCGGCGCCCTGTTCGGGCACGGCAAGAACTACGAGGCGATGCTTCCGCAGGACGGGTCCGGCACCCGCAGCTACTGGATCGGCCAGATGGCCTACCCGTCGGGCAGCATCCCCGCCACCGGTCAGCCGGCCGCCTACCCCTGCGTGCAGAACGGGGTCTCGCGTAACCCCGTGGGCGGCGACATCCAGGAGCACAACGGCAGCCAGGTCAACAACTCCGAGATCGTGCCCTTCTCGGTCGCGCAGTGGACCTCTCAGGCCTCAGGCGTGATCGGCACCGACGTGCGCGGTGCGACCCGAATCGGGCAGCTCATCGACACCTCGGGCAGGGATTTCAACCCCTTTGCGGCGAACTTCCCCCTGCAGCGCAACGTGTTCAACGCCTTCCCTGTCGACTACATCGACGGCACGGCCAACGCCACGGGCACCGCCATCGAGCAGCTGCGGTTCAAGATCCAGACCCTGTTCAAGGGGGCGACGGCGCAGATCTGCACGGGCGCGGCATCGGACATCATCCTGCGTTTCGGCTTCCGGGCCCCGGTCAACAGCAGCAATGTCGCCAACTGCGGTGAGACCGTCTCGCGCACCCCGCAGGCATGACCCGCCCCTCCCCCAATCGCGACTCGCCGAAAGTGAGTACCCCTATGTTCATTCGCAGCGCGGCGCTACGCCGCGTCTCCCTGACCGTCGTGCCGGCCTTGGCACTGGCCGGGCTGGGCATGCTCAGTGCCACGGCAGCGCACGCCGCCGACGGCCTGATGCTCCTGCCGGCAACGGGAAACGAACTGCAGAACCTCTCCCTGTCCAGTCCGGCGTGCCCGGCTAACGCGGAGGGATTCGTCGTCACGCTCGACGGCGGCCCCTTCACCGGGCTCGGCGCCAACCTGGTCGCCGCAAACGATCTGCCGGATGGACCAGGTACCGGACTGAGTAGCTATCAGGTCGGCGCAAGCTGGTCCTCCGTCGGTCAGGGTCTGCCCGCAACCCTGTCGGGCACCGGAACCCTGAGCATGATCTGCACCGGCGGTGACGCCGCGACCTTCGACGCCACGGTGGTCTTCACCCCCGGCGCCGCCTCCGGCCAGTACACCTACGCCCAGATGTTGCCCCCACCGCCCAGCTTCACCCTCACCCCGGACGGTGCGCCGGGGGTCATCGCGCCCAACCCGGGCGGCGGCGCGCCGGTCGGTACCTCGATCACCGTGCCCAGCGGTGCCACGGGCGGACCGGTATTCGTCGAGCAGCGTCCGGTGGGCTCGGACGCTCCCCCGGCGGGCAACCGGCCCGCCAAGCACGCTGTGGTGCCGTTCGTCGTCGACATCGACACCACCGCTGCCGGCACCCCGGCCGCGCCGCTGCAGTTCGCCTTCACCGTCCCCGGGACGTTGCTCGCGAGCTCCACGGTGGCCGTCTACCGCAATGGGGCACTGGTGCCCGATTGCGGCACGCCGTCACTGACCCTGGCGCCGGCCGGCCCGATCGCCTGCGTGATCAGCAGGGTCGCCAACCCGACCAGCGGCGACGTGGTGCTGACCATCAAGACGCTGGCGGCCAGCGTGTGGTCGTTCAGTCAGCTCGTCGCCGAGGCTCCTCCCTCCAACGGCAGCAGCGGCGCTCAGAACATCACCGTGGTGGTGCCCGAGACCGAGGAGTGCCAGGACTTCGTGTGGAGCATCATCGGCGCGGACAACAACGTGCTGATGTCCACCGCGGTCAACGCCGGCGATGTGCTGCAGTCCACCGGTTCCCTGCGTCCGATCACGGTGACCGACTGCCGGGACACGGACAACGAGTGGGCCGTCACCGGCCAGCTGCAGGAGGTCTTCGAGAACAGCGAGGACGAGGACGCCACCTTCAGCGGGTCCTACCTCGGGTGGTTCCCGCAGCTGGTGAATCAGGGCGCCGGTGGTGCGCTCGGACTCAACGTCCTGCCCGGCGGTGCCCCCTCCCTCAACCAGTTCGGCACCGGGTTGACCTCCTCGCGTGCGCTGGCCTACGGAGTGGACGGCCACGCACAGTTCCCGCAGACCGGCCAGTTCGGGGCAGCGCTTGAGTTGCGCATCCCGTTCGACCTGTTCGACCCCGCGAACACGGCGGCCCTGCCCTTCGGCGCCTACGCCTCGGTGTTGACGCTGACCGCGCTCACCTAGATCGGCGCTCTTGTGCTGCTCGGCCGGGCACTACCGCCCGGCCGAGCAGCACCTCCCCGCCAACCCGCAGACCCCTAGACCCGTAGACCCGCCCCGACCTGACCCACGGAAAGGCCGACCGTGCCCGCTCACCCCGACGCCACTCGCGGCGATACGCAGCACGCGCCCAGCGCCCTCGGCCTGGTCCGCGCCTGCCACGCCCGCGGCCGGCGCCGCATCGCGCCCGCGGCGGCACTCGCCCTCGCCCTCGCCTTTACCTGCGGCGGCGGCGTCGTGGCCCCCGCGCAGGCGACACCCTCCCCCGCCCAGGTGGGCGCGGCGCGCGCGGTCGCGGCCGCTGAGGAGGACAAGCTGACGTGGTCGGTGCAGCCGCGCCCGGTGCGCGGTGAACCCTTGCGGTCGAACTACGAGTACGCGCTCGCCCCCGGGCAGTCGATCTCCGATTCAATCCGGGTCCGCAACTACACCGATGAGCTGCTCAAGCTCTCGATCTACAGCGCCGACGCGTTCAACGGCGCCGACGGAACCCTCGATCTGCGGCGTCCGCTCGCCGGCGAACTTTCCACCGACGTGGGCGCGTGGATCACCTTGGCCGGATCCGAGCTGCGCATTCCCGCGCGCCGGACCGTCGATGTCCCGTTCACCCTGACGGTGCCCGCCGCGGTCGAGCCGGGTGACCATGTGGGCGGGATCATCACGTCCTTCTTCACCGACTCCGCCAGTCAAGCCCCCGTCAAGCTGGATCGCCGGCTGGGGGCTCGGGTCCAGGTACGCATTGCCGGCGACCTGCGCCCGGCCCTGACGATCACTAATCTGAGTACCTCTCACTCTCGTGGGCTCAACCCGATCTCCTCCTCACAGGTCACCACCACCTACACCGTCACCAATACCGGAAACGTTCGGCTGGCCGCCGAGCAGTCGATCAGGGTGGCCGGCCTGTTCGGCTTTCCCAGCACTCGGCTGCGTCCGCCGGATGTTCCCGAGCTGTACCCGGGGAACGCGGTGACGCTGAGGCATGCGGTGTCCGGAGTGTGGCCGGTGCTTCGCACCACCGCGACCGTTGCGCTCGCCCCGAAGCCGACCCGGCCCGGGGACGTCTTCGCCGCCGATCTGCGCGTCTCGCAATCCCAGGGCCTGTGGACCGTTCCCTGGACCTTGCTGGTGCTGATCGGCGCCGGCGCCGGGGTGATCACGGTGCGCCGACGTGGCCAGTCGCTCGCCAACGAGCCGACGGCGAGCGAGGGAGAGCAGTTCGCCCTTGCGGGCACGGGGGCCCGCGCCTTCTCGACCCCACTGCCCACCGACCGCAGGGATCAGCCATGACGCGCAGACACAGCCGGCGGTGCCAGGTCCATTTCCGCGCGGCGGCGGGCCTGCTGACCCTTGCCGTCGCGGCGGGCGCCCCCGCCGCCGCCGGAACCGCAGAGCAACCCGACCTGTTCCTGAAGCAGAAGGTGCTCGGCCCTCTGGGCATCGAACCGGTCAGCGGAGACTTCGATACGAACATCTTCGTCACCACCGCCGGGGGGTGCCCGCGCGGAACGAACACCCTGACCCGCCTGTACGGCCCCAAGCTCTCGGTGGACGGTGAGAACGTCATCGGAAACTCCGAGGTCTTGGAGTTCGGCAGCCCGCCCGCTGACCGGATGCGTGTTCCGTTGACGATCAACCTGGCCGAGGTCGCCCGCCGGCAGGTGCCCTCGGTGATTCTGGACGGCACCTACACCCTGAACTTCAACTGCCAGACCCCGCTCCCGGTCACCCTCAAGGAACTCTACGGACGCTACGTCGGAACGTTGGTGATCAAGGACGGTAGGTACACCGCGCGGACGACGATCTCCGACCTGCCGAAGGTCCCCAAACCCAAGGCGGGATCCGACGCGCTCGAGGCGTTCGCCCGGTCCGGCCCCGCGCCTGCGGAGGATCCGCAACTGGTGCTCGAGGGTTCCCCGCCGCAGGCGAGCACGCTGGCCTCGTCGCAGACCGGCGAGGACCGCGGGATTACCCGGGCCACGATCCTCGTCGCGGCGGGCGTGCTCGCGGCCGGTCTGGGCGCCTTCGCGGTGTATCGCCGGCGCCCCCGCCCGCACCCGAGCGGGGAGACCCGGTGACGGCCCGGGCGCTGGCGGCCACCCTCGCGGCCGCGGCACTCATGGCGGCCCTGGCGGCATCGACCCTGGCCGCGCCCGCGCACGGCGCCGCAGCCGAAGGGCGCGTCGCGATCGAGCCGCGCACGGGGCGCAGCGATCAGGGCGACATCCGGCTGATCACCGAGCGGCCGTGCCCCGCCACCGCGACGAACGTCGTGGTTCAGGCCATCGGGGGGCCCTTCCCGCCGGACTCCAATGCGCTCGGCAACTCTGAGCTCGCCGGGCTTCCCGCGCCGGTGATCGGCGACGGCCTGACCCTTGCGCTGTTCGGATCGTGGGACGTCATCGCCCAGGCTAACGGCGCCGGACCACTCTCCGGCGTGGTCGAACTGGTCGTGGTCTGCTTCCGGCAGGGCTTCGCCGAGCGACTGGCCGAGATGCGCGGTCAGGTCCGCTTCACCTCCGTCGGTGACCGGCTGGCCCGCTACGAGCAGGTCGGCGGCCCGCAGCTCTACAGCGGACTGTCGAGCGCGCCGGGAACCGAACGAGGGCAACAACTCGCCCGCGCCGCGAACAGCCGCCCTCCGAGCGGACGCACCCCCGGCACACCGCCCGCCGCCGCCTCCGCCGGCTCCGGCACTGCTCCCGTGCTGGGGCCGGGCCCGGGGCCTGCACCCCAAGGGTCGGGGCCGGCCGACTCGGCGCCCGATCCCACGGTGGCCGCCGCCTCCCGCGAGAGCCGCGGCGGTCCCGGTTTCGTCCTGCTCCTGCTCGGCGCCCTCCTTAGCGGCGCGGTGTTCCTGGCCGTGCGAACGCGGCGCCTGCTCCGTTGACCCCCTTCGCCCTTCACCTCACCGAAAGGCATCTCATGCGCAAGCTCACCTCCCCCGCGGCGCCATTGGGCGTCCGGGCCTGCCTGATCGCCGTCGCCGTGAGCGGGGCGTCGCTGACTCCACTGCTGCTCTCCGGGTCGGCCGGCGCCGCCGTCCTGGGAACCTTGGCCGTCACCCCGATGACCGGTCAGGCCGCCTCCACGTCCTCGGTCGCCTTCTCCACCTCCGCGGCCTGCCCCGCCACCTCCACCGCCTTCGCCATCACGATGAGCGGAGCGGGCCTGCCCGAGGGAGTCAACGCCATCGGCAACTCCGACCTCCCCGAGCCCGGCGCGCCGCTGCTGGACTACCCGCTGGCCAGGACCTGGAACGACGTCGTCACCTCCCAGGGCGGCAGCGCGCCCATCGACGGCGTGGTGAACCTGAGGATGATCTGCGCCGGCCCGGGCGGTAACGAAGGCGAGTTCACCACCACCCTCACCTTCGCCAAGGCCCCCACCGGCGTCGACTCCACCTTTACCGCACCCCCCACCACCGCACCCCCCACCACCGCACCCCCCACCACCGCACCCCCCACCA
>JBQTII010000141.1:0-9578 GCA_052388275.1 Sporichthyaceae bacterium
GGGCAATGGACCTGCCCTTGTAGTGCACCTCGAGGGTCTCGCGGTTGTAACGCGCCCCGGCGCACACCTCGCACGGCACGTAGACGTCGGGCAGGAAGTTCATCTCGATCTTGATGGTGCCGTCACCGGCGCACGCCTCGCAGCGCCCGCCCTTGACGTTGAAGGAGAACCGGCCCGGCAGGTAGCCGCGGACCTTGGCCTCCTGGGTATCCGCGAAGAGCTTGCGAATGTTGTCGAAGACCCCGGTGTAGGTCGCCGGGTTGGAGCGGGGGGTGCGCCCGATCGGGGACTGGTCGACGTGGATGGCCTTGTCGATCTGCTCCAGCCCGTCGATGCGGGTGTGGCGCCCGGGCACGGTGCGCCCGCGATAGAGATGGCGGGCGAGGGAGTTGTAGAGGATGTCGTTGACCAAGCTGGACTTGCCGGATCCGGAGACGCCGGTGACCGCGACGAACAGCCCGAGCGGGAAGGCGACGCTCACGTCGGCCAGGTTGTGCTCCCGTGCCCCGTGCACCACAAGGTCGCGGCCCTTGGTCCGCGGGCGACGAATCGCCGGCACCGCGATCGAGCGGCGACCCGACAGGTACGCCGCGGTCATCGACTCCTCGACCTTGAGCAGGTCGCGGTACGTTCCCGAGTGCACGACCTGGCCGCCGTGCTCACCCGCACCGGGCCCGATGTCGACGATCCAGTCCGCGGTCTTGATGGTGTCCTCGTCGTGCTCGACCACGATCAACGTGTTGCCCAGGCCGCGCAACCGCAGCAGGGTCTCGATCAAGCGGTGATTGTCCCGTTGGTGCAGCCCGATCGACGGCTCGTCCAGGACGTAGAGCACACCGACCAGCCCGGATCCGATCTGCGTGGCGAGCCGGATGCGCTGCGCCTCGCCGCCGGCGAGCGTTCCAGCGGCGCGGTCCAGGGTCAGGTAGTCCAGACCGACGTCGAGCAGGAACCCCAGCCGCGCGTTGACCTCCTTGAGGACCCGCTCGGCGATCTGCTTCTCGCGCGTGGTCAGTTCCAGGCCCCGCAGGAACTCCGCGCAGGCTCCGATCGACATCGATGCAACCGCCGCGATGGAGCGCCCGCCCAGGGTGACCGCCAGCGACACCGGCTTGAGCCGCGCGCCTTCGCAGGCCGGGCAGGGCACCTCCCGCATGTAGCCGGCGTGGCGGTCCCGCGAGGCGTCGGACTCGGCCTCCGCGTGGCGCCTGCTCACCCAGGGAATGACACCCTCGAAGCCCGTGTAGTACGAGCGAACCCGGCCGTAGCGGTTCTTGTAGCGCACGTGCACCTGGTGATCATGCCCCTGCAGGATCGCCGTGCGGGCCTTGGCCGGCAGCCGCTCCCAGGCGATGTCGGTGCGAAAACCCATCTCCTCGGCCAGGGCCGTCAGCAGGCGCCCGAAGTACTCCTGGGTGGCGGCCGACTCCCAGGGGGCGATCGCGCCGTCGTCGATACTGCGCGACGGGTCCGGGATCACCAGCTCGGGATCCACGACCATCCGGGTACCCAGGCCAGTGCACTCGGTGCACGCCCCGAACGGGGAGTTGAACGAGAACGAGCGCGGCTCGAGCTCCTCGAAATCCAGCCCGTCGTAGAGGCAGGCGAGGTGTTCGGAGAAGACCCGCTCGCGGTTCGGGTCGCCGTCGGGCAGATCCACGAAGTCGAGCGTGACCAGCCCGCCCGAGAGCTTCAGTGCGGTCTCGACGGAGTCGGTGAGCCGGCGTTTGGCGGAGTCCTTGACCGCGAGGCGGTCCACGACCACCTCGATCGTGTGCTTCTCCTGCTTCTTCAGCGTCGGCGCCTCGGTCAGGGCATGCACGACCCCGTCGACACGAGCCCGCGAATAGCCCTTGGCGACGAGCTCGCGGAACAGCTCGGCGTACTCCCCCTTGCGTTCGCGGATCACCGGCGCCAGCACCTGGAACCTGCTGCCGACCTCGAGCTCGAGGACCCGGTCGACGATCTGCTGCGGCGTCTGCTTCGCGATGGGGCGCCCGCACTGCGGGCAGTGCGGCCGGCCCGCGCGGGCGTAGAGCAGTCGCAGATAGTCATACACCTCGGTGATCGTGCCGACGGTGGAGCGCGGGTTGCGGTTGGTGGATTTCTGGTCGATCGAGACCGCCGGGGACAAGCCCTCGATGAAGTCGACGTCGGGCTTGTCCAACTGCCCGAGGAACTGGCGAGCGTAGGCGGACAGCGACTCGACGTAGCGGCGCTGGCCCTCGGCGAAGATCGTGTCGAAGGCAAGGCTCGACTTGCCCGACCCGGACATGCCGGTGAACACGATCAGCGCGTCTCGCGGCAGGTCGACGGAGATGTCCTGGAGGTTGTGCTCGCGCGCGCCGCGAACGATCAGCCGGTCCGCCACCGCACCCCCTGCTGAGTCCGGATCCGCCCGAATTCGGACCCGTGGTCATCGTAGGCGCCGCGTCTGACAGCCCGGCCCCCGCCAACCGCTCAACCGCTCATTCATGAGCTGGCGACCAGATCTGGGCCCGGAGAATGGTCGCCGGCGCATGAGAGAGCACGCCCCGCTCATGAATGAGCGGGCGACGGCAACGCGGATCACGACAACTCCTCGGCAATCTGCGAACTTCCCGGACGAAACCGCCCGAACGGCGCAATCGCCCTGCGCGCACCGTGACGCCTTGCCTAGCGTCCCCACCAGTCCCACCCTCACCATCCCGCGACCCGAAAGGCTCCTGTGCCGACCCATCGCCGACTGCGGCGTGCCTTCTGCGGCACCGCGCTGGGACTTGCGCTGATCGCGGGTGTGAGCCCGGTCGACGGCGGCTCCCCCGGCGCCCGGGCCGACATCACGACCGGCGACGACGCGGGTGCCCGAGGGGAGATCGACTCCACGCTGGTAGGTGAACTCCGCGCCATCGGCGGCGGTGCCACCACGATCCGGATCGAACCCAGCACCGGCGCCGTCCGCTTCGTCGGCTTCCCGGCCGGAACCGCGTGGCGGGCAGGCGCGGGCGCGCCGGCCCAGGCCGCCCAGGCCTTCCTGGCCCGGTATTCGACGGTCTTCGGCGCGCGGGCCAAGGCGCTGCGCCTGACCGGCGACCACCTGGCCGGCGACGGCACCCGGACCTTGCGCTACAGCCAATACCACGAGCAGGTACCGGTGACCGGCGCCGAACTCGTGCTGGCCCTCGACGCCGATGCGGGAGTGATCACGGCCGCCGGAAAACTCGTCCCCACCCCCGGCCGCACCGCAGCGGCGGCCGTATCGCCGGCCCGCGCCCGGGATCGCGCAGTGCGGGCCGCCCGGCGGGAGTGGTCGCTGCCCGCCGGCGCCCGAGTCAAGACCAGCCCCCCAGAGCTCACGATCTTCGATCCGGCCCTGGCGGGGCGCTCCGGTGGATCGGATCCTGTCCTCGCCTGGCAGGTTCCGGTCCACACCGCCGCATCCGGCGGCACAGTGTCAATGCTGGTGGTGCTGGATGCCGCATCGGGGCGGGAACTCGCCGTCATAGATCGAGTGCACGCCGCCCGGGACCGCCGGGTCTGTGACAACAACAACCGGCGAGGGTTCCCCGCCACCTGCCTGCTGGACATCGACCGCACCGAAGGTGAGGGACCATCAGGTATCGCGGCCATCGACGAGATCTACGACCACATCGGGACTGCCGACTCCTTCTTCCGCGCCCGCTTCGGCCGGGACGGCATGGACGGCGCCGGCCAGCCGTACCGGGCGGTGGTGCGGTACTGCCCGCCGTTTGCCACCTCTCGCTGCCCCTACCAGAACGCCTACTGGGACGGTATCTCCACCGTGGTGTTCGGCAACGGTTACGCCGCCGACGACGTGGTGTTCCACGAGATCGTCCACGGCTTCACCCAGAACATCTCCGGACTGCTGTACCTCGACCAGAGCGGGGCCATCAGCGAGTCGTTGTCGGACATCTTCGCCGAGTTCATCGACCTGCTCGATCCCAGCACGGACGCCGCGGACGACGCGGACCCCGCGCTGCGCTGGCTGCTCGGGGAGCGTTTGCTCGACGGCGCGATCCGCAGCCTGGCCGCCCCGCTGGAGTACGACCAGCCCGATTCGCTGCTCTCCCCCGCCTACCTCAGTGTCCCGGCGGGTACCAGGTGCTCCAGCGTGAATGACTACTGCGGCGTACACGTCAACAGCGGGGTGGGGAACAAGGCGGCCTACCTCATGGCGGCCGGTGGAGAGCTGCGCGGGCGTTCGGTCACCGCGATCGGCATCGAAAAAACCGCCGCGATCTTCTACCGGGCCGCCGGCCTGCTCGGTCCGCTCAGCCGCTATCGCGACCTGGCCGACGCATTGGTGCAGAGTTGCGCCAACCTCACCGGCACCGCTGCGCTCGGGGCGAACTCGCTCATCTCGGCCGCCGATTGCACGCAGGTCGCCGATGCGGTCGACGCCACCGCGATGACTGCCGCGGGGAGCCCCGCCGAGGATCCGAACTCCGCTCCCGAGGCCCGCGACCGAGCGGTCAGCATCACGAAGGGCCGCGCCACGATCGACCTGCTCACCGGCGCAAGCGACCCCGACGGGGACACCCTGCGGTTCGGCACAGCGACGGACGGGATCAAGGGCAAGGTTCGCTGCACCCGAGCCGGGGTCTGCACCTACCGGGCCGCGCGCTCGGCGCGAGGCAACGACCGCTTCACCTACACCCTGCGCGACGGGCGCGGCGGAGTTGGCACCGGCACTGTGGCCGTCCGGCTCACCCCGTCGAAATCGCGGGCGAGCACAGGTGAGCTCGACGACGAAGGCCGCGCCATCGTCGACCGATCTGGACCCGGCGAACTCGATGACGAGGACCGGGCCTTCCGGGACCGTGCCCGGGCTTCCCGGTCACCGGAGCTCGATCTGGTCGCGATTGCGCGCTCCGGTGCGGTGCGCTACTCCGAGGGCAGCGAGCTTCGCTCCGGAAACATCCGGGTGCGGCGCGAGGACGGCCGCATCACGGCGATCACCGGCACCGGCACCTTCGGCCCCGGGCTCCGCATCACCTTCGACCTGACGGTCAGCGGCGGGGTGGCTTCGGGGCGGATCCTCGTGCGTCACCCCCGCGGCGGCTTCCTCGACCGGATCCCGGTCAAGGGCGACCGCATCACCGTCGACGGCAGGACAATTCAGGGAGACGTCCGATGGCGCACGAAAGGCAAGGCGATCCCCCGGCAGCGAGTGGTCTTCGCGATCCGGGACCGGCGCCGATGAGGCGGGCGGCCCGAACCATGACGGCCTTGCTCGCCGTCCTGCTTACCGCCGCCGCCGGGCTGGGTTCGCTGACCCCGGCGGCTCGCGCCGACGCTCCGCCCAGCCCACTCGGTCCGCAGAGCCCGCAGAGCGTCACGCTGCGGGTATCGACGCTCGGGGGCTTCACCCCGGTCCCGATTCCGGCGCCACCGGAGGTCACCGTGTACGGCGACGGCCAGGTGCTCACCCTGGACACCGTCATCGACCCGGTGCCCGACCCCAGTACAGATCCGATGGCAGCGGCGGAACCGATGGACGAACCGGCGCTGGCGGGGCTCACCCAGCGCACGCTCACCCCCGAGGCGCTGGGTCGCCTGCTCGCGCAGGCGCGGGCCGCCGGCCTTGCGGACAACAGCTACGCCGACCCCATCGAGCCCGACGTCGCCGTCACGATGATCGCGCTGCGGATTGATGAGCGCAGCTACACCAGTTCCTTCGCCGGGTTCGGCCCGCGGGCCGGCGATGACCCGAAGGTCGCCGATCGGCGCTCTCGTACCGAACGCTTCCTCACCGCGCTGAGCGACCTGCCCGCCCTCGCCGGTCCCGACGGGGTGTCCGCACCCGCACCGTGGCAGGCGGACCGCTTCGCCGTCTCCGTGCGCCCCGCGCGCGGCGGGGTCGATCCGCAGATCAAGGACTGGCCCGCCCCCGAGATCGACCTGGCGAATCTGTCCCGAACCGCGAGTTGCAGCGTGCTGGACGGCTCCGCAGGCCTGGCGCTGCGCTCGGCGCTGCGAGGAGAAAGCGCCGCGACCCACTGGCGAGAACGCGAAGCCGCCTGGCGAGTCTTCGCCGCTGCGCTGCTGCCCGACATGAGCGGATGCCCGGACCATCAGGGCGGGTAAGGCGGTTGCTCCACCTCGCGGCCCTCAAGGCAGGATGAGGGATCCGAACCGAGGAGGGGCCATGGCCGGCCACACCGCCAGCTATACCGGCAACGTGCACGTCGGGGGCGCCCCCGACGTGCGGAAACTTCCCGCCCTGCTGATCACCAAGGTCGCCGTCGGCCCGATGAACAACAACAGCTATCTGCTGCGCTGCACAAGCACCGGTGAGCAATTGCTGATCGACGCCGCCAACGAGGCCGCCACCCTGCTAGCCCAGCTCGACGGTCCGCTGGCCACGATTGTGACCACCCATCAGCATTACGACCACTGGCAGGCACTCGGTGAGGTCGTCGCCGCGACCGGCGCCCGCACGATCGCGCACCGCGACGACGCCCCCGGGATCCCGACCCCCACCGACACCGTCGTCGACGACGGCGCCGCGATCACGGTCGGCGCGGTGTCCCTGCGCGCGATCCACCTCGTCGGGCACACCCCCGGCAGCATCGCCCTGCTCTACCTCGACCCCGATGGCCCGCCCCACCTGTTCACCGGCGACTGCCTGTTCCCTGGGGGTCATGGGCGGACAACAACGCTGGAGGAGCACCACTGCCTGATGGATGGCCTGGAGCAAAAGATCTTCGGTCCGCTGCCGGACGAAACTTGGGTCTACCCGGGCCATGGCAATGACACGACCCTTGGGGCTGAGCGCCCGAGCCTGGCGGAATGGCGCACCCGCGGTTGGTGATGGCCCTCCCCGGTTCCGGGCCGTCGGCCCGCCAGTACGCCTATCAGCCCGCCGGCGGGCTGATAGGCGTACTCAAGTGACGACAGGCGCCATCCCCTGAGCGCAGTCGCCGCCCGGGCGGACGGGCCGTTTCCTGCCCGCAAGCCAGCACCTCGGTCACGCCGACGCTGCCCGACCCGAAGAAGGGACGCCATACAGGTCACGATCGTGTTCGGCGGCGGCGTCGCGGGCCAAGCCGGACACCGTGCCGATCATCGCCAGAATCGGGTCGGCTGACGTCGAGTCCGAGTTCTGCTCGGCCAGGAATCGCCGCAGGGCCTCCCGGACCACGTCGGCGGCGGAGCGGCCCTCGGCAGCTGCGAACGTCCGAAGGTCGCGGTCGACATCGTCATCGAGATAAATCTGAGTCCGTCTCATATCGGCAATTGTACGGTCGGCTTCCCGACCCCCGTTCTCAGCGACCGGGCGAGCTGACCTGCATCCCGAGGAGTCGGGCCGCCGCGATCAGGCGGTGGTCGTAAGCGACGAGCACATCTGCGCCAACCCGCAGAGCCATGGTCAGGTGCAGGGCATCCAGGCTGCGTAACGCCGCTCCCGGCACCACGCCGGCGGTGCGGAAGGCGGCCCGCGGTAGATCCAAGACGTCGCATCGCAGGAGCACATCGGAGACCTGCTCCTGCTCCAGATCGGCACGGACCGCGAGGCGCCGAAGTTCGGTTTCCACCAGCGCGCTGGCCATCAACTCGCCCGAATTGGCAGCCACGCTGTTCAGGTAGGTCTTCAAGGCCACGGTCTCGGACTCCTCGACCAACAGTTTGGCGGCAGCCGAGGTGTCGACGTAGTACCTCACCGATCCCCACGGAGGTCGTCCAGGGCCGCCTGAGTGCTCTCATCTCGACGGACGCTCACAATGTCCTCAAAGCCGCCCCGGATCGTTGCCCTGCGCAGCGCGAGCCGCTCGCCGGAACCCGCCGGAATCAGCAGGGCCACGACCTCGCCATGGTTGGTGATCTCATACGAGGCACCGGCCGCGACGTTGCGCAGGATCTCAGCGCTGCGGTTCCGCAGATCGCGATGAGCCAGTTGCTCGGTCATGGGGTTCCCTCCTGCCGTAGCAATCGTAGCAGTCGAGGGCGCGCAACGTGGACCATTCGGGCCGGGTCGCCACGCACCCTGTTCCGCCGAAGCATGTGGTGCCACACTGGCACCATGAAGCGAATGAACCTGCGAGACGTGCCAGACGACGTGTACATCGCACTGGCCGAAGCGGCGGCGGCAAAGCGCCAGTCGTTGTCCGCTTTCGTGGTGGACCGACTTGCCGAGGTCGCGCAGGCCACGCGGCTCGGCGAACACCTCTCCGCCTACGAACCGCCACACGGCAGTGGGGTGAGCCTCGAGGACGCAGTCGCCGCGGTGCGAGAGGTTCGCGAAGCGTCGTGACCCTCGCCGTCGTCGACGCGTCTGCCCTGGTTGGCTTTTACGTGACCGACGATCCGCGGCGGACAGACATCGTCGCCCGCCTTGCGCTCGGCGACGCCTTGTACGCGCCCGCGCACCTCGACGCCGAAGTGGTCTCCGCGCTGCGCGGCCTGGCTCGGTCGAACCAGGCGCTGGAAATCGCCGCGCCAGCAGCGCTGCGACACCTGGCAGGGTTTCCGATGCGACGGATGCCGTTGGCACCGCTCCTCGGACGAATCTGGGAGCTACGCAACAACCTCAGCGCCTACGACGCGGCCTACGTCGCACTCGCCGAAAAGCTTGCGGGCCCGCTGATCACCTGCGATGGCAAACTGGCCTCGGCGAGTGGGCCTCGCTGTAGCTTCGACTTGATCAATTGACTATGCCGGCTGCCGTCGCTGTTCCCCGGCCGGGTCGGAAACACCTTCGGCGAGACGCCACGGCGCGGCGCTCCGGCGGCCCGCTCAGAACAGGCGCGCGTGCAGGTCGAACCAGCTCCCCCGCAGGTCGGGCGTCTTGAGCAGTGGCTGGTAAGCCAGTCGCTGGTCAAGAATCCCCTGTAGATCGACCCAGTCCGATTCTCCGAGCTCACGGCCGAACAGACCGGAAGAGGTCCCGGTCGGCGGTCCGGGCCAGTAGTTGCCTCCCTCCCGAGCGGGCTTGACCCGGTGCTGCGAGATGCCCTTGACGAACTGGTTGACGAGCTGGAATGAGCGATACCCGGCTGCATCCAGCACGGAGGCCAAGGCGTCTTCATGCCACTCGAAGGAGACGTACTCCGGGCGATGCGGCTGCGCCAGCAATGCCTCCGCCACCCCGAGGTCGCCCCCTTCGATGTCGACCTTGAGGTAGTACGGGACGCCGTGCCGCGCGAACAGCTCGCGAAGCGTCGTGGTGCCCACCCGGACCTCGCTCACCTGGTGCACGCCCTTGGAGGCCACCTCCCGATCCAGGGCCGACCAATCGTCCTTGGCGTGGTTGACGTAGAAGTTCACCTCGGGTGGCAGGTCGACACCGATGACGCGATCCAGCACGATCAGTCGTTCCTCGCGAAGATGGTCCGGGAACCGGGCGCGCAGCCGGTCGGCCAAGGCCGGGTTGGCCTCGACGGCCACCACGCGGAAACCCTTCCCGAGGTAAAAATCGGTGTCGTCACCGCTATGGGCTCCGATGTCGTAGATCAAGGCGGCGTGCTGCCCCCCCGCCGGCAGCCGACCGGGCGTGCGCGCCCCGGCGACGCTGCGCCGCTGCGTCGCTGCGGCGCCGCCCCGCTCCTCCATGAGCGCGCCCACTCGGCGCGTGGGCT
>JBQTII010000142.1:0-8236 GCA_052388275.1 Sporichthyaceae bacterium
GTGGTTGTCCTTGATCACCAGTTCCCGGCGCCGTTTCGCGGCCTCGTCATGATCCAAGGAACCGTCGGGGTCGATGCAGTAGGAGATCCGCTTGGCGAGCTTGCGCAGGTTCGATGAATCCAACACCCGGGCCTGGGTGAGCAGGAACGCTTCCGCCCACACGCTGTCCTCGACCGCGGTGTCTTTGGGGAGGGCGGTGACGGTCTCGGTGACCGCCCGCGTCTGCTCCACCGACACCTCACCCGCCGCCAACGCGGCGCGGGTGTCCGGGAACCGGGTATGCAACCCCTCCGCCAGCGCACACGTGGCCTTCGCCGCACCCGGTGACATCCGCAACAGGGTCGCCAGGAACGCTGTGTCCGAGGTCGCGGCGTTACTCGCGGCCATCCCCCGCGCCTGGACCTCCCGGACCAGCGACAGCTGCAACGCCGCAAGCTTCGAGCCGAGCACGTGGGTGCGGGCAAGCAGGTCCAGCACGTCCGGCTCGGACTGCCGCCACGCCTGTTCCCCGAGGAGTTTCAGCGCATCATCGACCGCAACCTCCAGGCCCGCGAAGGCCTCGAGTTCCGGGGTGAGCACGCTGTCCGCCATACCCAGGATTCTACCCGAGCTCACCGACATTTGTACTGGTCAGGCCCTGTTTTCGCCGCCTCATTGACCCCACGGGTACCTATTTTCTGACGCTCAATCAACTCGGATTCGGGGGCACACCGGAACGGTCCTTCCCGCCCCGATTCCCCCTCCGATCCGCGCCCGCATTCCACCGTTGCGGGCAGTGTTGACCCGGTGTCCTTGGTCGTGGAGGGAGAACACGACCGCGTAAACTTGATCGTGCCGGCGGGGTGTTCCTGCCCCGCCCCGCTTCTCGCCGGGCGGTCGTGTTCTTCGGAGCCCTCCACGGCCAAGGTGGGCCAAGACTGCCGCCCCCGACCACGACACGCGCCCGCACCCGCACCCCGAACAGCGCCCCACACCAACCGGGCCCCGCCAGTACGTGCGGTAAGTGGGTGGCTGCGGCCAAAAGCGGGGCTGCCGCGGCGCCACCCCGCGATCCGTACCCTGGAGCCATGAGCCGGGTGCGCTTCGTCAAGGGTCACGGGACCGAGAACGACTTCGTGATCCTGCCTGACCTCGCCGGCAACCTGGCGCTGAGCGACGCCGAGGTCGCCGCGATCTGTGATCGCCGGGCCGGGATCGGCGCCGACGGGATCCTGCGGGTCGTTCGCGTCGACGCTGCGGCGGATGCCGCCGAGTACGCCGGGGCGGCCGAGTACTTCATGGACTATCGCAACGCCGACGGGTCCAAGGCGCAGATGTGCGGCAACGGGATCCGGGTCTTCGCGCGGTACCTCGTCGATGCCGCCCTGGCTCCGGCGGGCGAGCTGGCGATCGCCACGCGCGGGGGGATCCGCAGGGTGGGGGCACCCGCCGCCGGTGATGTCAGCGTCGATATGGGCGCGCCCCAGTTCCCCGACCTGGCTGGGGTGCAGGTCAGGGTGGGCGGGCGCAGTTGGCCGGCGCACGCGATCACGATTCCCAATCCCCATGCGGTGGTCTTCGTCGATGATCTGGCCGAGGCCGGGGACCTGCGCAGCGCGCCCGCCATCACCCCCGGGGCCTTCCCCGACGGCGTCAATGTGGAGTTCGTCGTCGCCCGCGGCCCGCGCCACGTGGCGATGCGTGTGCATGAGCGGGGGGTGGGGGAGACCCGGTCCTGCGGTACCGGCGCGTGCGCGGTGATGGTGGCGGCCGCTCGCCGGGATGGTGCGGCGCGCCCGGTCACCTACACCGTCGACGTTGCGGGTGGGCGGTTGCTGATCAGCCAGGACGCCGACGGTCGGGTCGAGATGAGCGGGCCTGCGGTGCTCGTCGCGCACGGCGAGATCGACCTGCCCCTTGATATCGGCTCGAACGCGGGACCGCAGGCGTGCGAGGCTGGACCTGCGCCGGCCGGTGTCGGCGTCGCCACCGGTTCCCCCGACCAAGGACGTCCATGACGAACCCCGCTGCCTTCTCCGAACCTGCAGATCCTGCGCCCTCGCGGGGGCAACTGGACGAGGTCGCGGAGGCGGTCGCAGCGGTGGATGAGTTTGACGGGGATCAGTACGAGCGGGAGGAGCGCGCGGCGCTGCGCCGCGTCCAAGGGCTCTCCACCGAGCTCGCTGACGTCTCGATCGTCGAGTACCGCCAGCTGCGCCTGGAGCGCGTGGTGCTGGTCGGGGTGTGGACCGAGGGCACCGTCGCCGAGGCGGAGAACTCGATGCTGGAGCTGCGGCGCCTGGCCGAGACCGCGGGCGCGCTCGTGCTCGACGGTTTCATCCAGCGCCGGGACTCCCCGGATCCGGCGACCTATGTGGGTTCGGGCAAGGCCAAGGAACTGCGCGAGGCGATCCTCGCCGAAGGCGCCGACACCCTGATCTGCGACGGTGAACTGACGCCCTCTCAGTTGGTGAAGCTCGAGGACGTCGTCAAGGTCAAGGTGATCGACCGCACGGCGTTGATTCTGGACATCTTCGCCCAGCACGCACGCTCGCGGGAGGGCAAGGCGCAGGTCACCCTCGCCCAGATGGCCTACATGCTGCCGCGCCTGCGGGGCTGGGGCGCGTCCATGTCGCGCCAGGGCGGCGGCCAGGCCGCCGGTGGTGTGGGCATCGGTGGCCGCGGCCCGGGTGAGACCAAGATCGAGACCGACCGTCGGCGCATCCGCACCAAGATGGCCAAGCTGCGGCGCGAGCTCGCCGCGATGGGTACCTCGCGCGCGACACAGCGCGGGGAACGCCGCCGCAGCGATGTCGCCTCGGTGGCCATCGTCGGGTACACCAACGCCGGCAAGTCCTCGCTGCTCAACCGTCTCACCGGCGCCGGGGTCCTCGTTGAGGATGCGCTGTTCGCGACGCTGGACCCGACGGTGCGTCAAGCGCTCACCCCCGACGGACGCGCGTTCACCCTCACCGACACCGTGGGTTTCGTGCGCCACCTGCCCCACCAACTGGTGGAGGCGTTCCGCTCGACGCTGGAGGAGATCTCGGCCGCCGACCTGATCCTGCACGTCGTCGACGGCTCCGACCCCGAGCCCGAGTCTCAGCTCTGCGCCGTCCGAGCAGTCTTGGCCGAGATCGACGCGAAGAACGTCCCCGAAATCGTGGTGGTCAACAAGTCCGACGCCGCCGATCCCTACGTGCTGGAGCGTCTGGTCCGCCGCGAGCGCACCGCGGTCGTGGTCTCCGCCCGCTCCGGCGCCGGCATCGAGAACCTGATCGACGCGGTCGCTGCCGCGATCCCGCGCCCGCAGGTCGAGGTCGACGTCCTGCTGCCCTACGGTCGCGGCGACCTGGTCTCCAAGGTGCACTCAGGCGGCGACATCCTCACCGAGGAGCACACCCCCGACGGCACCCGTTTGCACGCCCGGGTCGGAGCTGCCCTCGCCGCCGAACTGGCGCAGTTCGCCGGCACTGCGCTGGAGCGGGATCCGGGCCGGGCAGGCTCCGTCACGGGGAAGCCGAGCTACCCGCGGGCACCGCACCGGCCTCAACGTTGATCGCGGGCCGACGTCCACCCCAGGCTCGGTAGTCTGCGCCGGTGCCCAAGGCGAGCGTGCAAGACCTGCTGGCGGCGGCCGTCGGGGACATCGAGGGCGTCGAGCGTCCCGGCCAACTCCAGATGGCGCGTGCGGTCAGCAGCGCGATGGCGAGCGGGGATCACCTGCTCGTGCAGGCCGGCACCGGCACCGGAAAGTCGCTGGCCTACCTGGTCCCGGCGCTGCTGCACGGGCGCACCGTGGTGATCGCCACCGCGACCCTGGCCCTGCAGGCCCAACTGACCCGCCGGGACCTCCCGCGCCTGGTCGCGGCGGCAACGCCGGTCTTGGGCCGCAAGCCGCGCTTCGCGATCCTCAAGGGCCGCAGCAACTACGTGTGTCTGCACCGCACGGGGGGCGGCTCGTTGGACCAGGGCGACACCCTGTTCGGGGGAGCCGAGGTCGAACTGCCGACCAGCCCGCTGGGCCGCGAGGTGGTCCGCGCCCGAGAATGGGCCGCGACCACCGAGACCGGGGACCGCGACGACCTGTCCCCTGGCGTCGGGGATCGGGCGTGGGCGCAGGTCTCGGTGTCCTCGCGCGAGTGCCTGGGGGCAACACGCTGCCCGCAGGGCGAGGCCTGCTTCGCCGAGCTCGCGCGGATCACCGCGGGCGAGGCGGACGTGGTGGTCACCAACCATGCGCTGCTGGCGATCGACGCGCTGGAGAACATCCCGGTGCTGCCCGAGCACAAGGTCGTCATCGTCGACGAGGCGCACGAACTCCTCGACCGGGTTTCCGCTGTGGCCACCGCCGAACTCACCGTTGCCGCCATTGAGCGGGCCGTGCGGGCCAGTTCCCGGGTCGGCGACGAGCGTGCGGTGGGCATCCTGGCCGGCGTCGCCGAGGGCCTGGGGGCGACGCTGGCCACGGTGGAACCGGGCCGGCTGAACCCGCCGCCGCCGCTGCTGGCGGCTGAACTGGCCGCGGTGGCCGATGCGGCACGCGGCGCCCAGGTCTCCATCTCCACGTCCAAGGAAGACGAGCCCGACGTTGCCCTCGCCAAGCGGATCGCGCGCACGGCGCTGGAGGAGATCGTCGCTACCGCGATCCGGCTGGGCACCCCGAGCGTGCACGACGTTGCCTGGCTCGCCGTGGAGGAGCGCCGCGGCCGGGTGCTGCGAGTGGCCCCACTGACGGTGGCCGGCCTGCTTCGCGCGGCGCTGTTCGGTTCGCGCACGGTCATCCTGACCTCTGCCACCTTGGCCGTCGGTGGCGCGTTCGAGGCCACCGCGCGTTCGCTTGGTTTGAGTCCGCTCGAGGAGATCAGGCCCCGCTCCGACCCCGAGCCTGAGCGGGACACGGCGCCGGCGTCAGCGGACGGCGAAGCCGCTGCGCACGATGCCGACGGCGCTGATGATGCCGACGGCGTTGCCGATGCCGATGCCGATGCCGATGCCGAAGACGAAGACGATGCGCAAGACGATGATGCGCCGGCGCGTTGGCGCGGGCTCGACGTCGGTTCGCCCTTCGACTATCGGCGTCAGGGCATTCTCTACGTGGCCCGACACCTTCCTCCCCCGGGACGTGACGGACTCTCACCCGCGCTTCTGGACGAGCTCACGGCGTTGATCGATGCAGCGGGTGGCGCAACTCTGGGGCTCTTCTCCTCCCGGCGGGCCGCCGAGCAGGCGGCGCTGGAGCTGCGTCGGCGCCTGAGCATGGCGATCCTGGCCCAGGGGGACAGGCCGCTCAACGAACTCGTCGAGGAATTCCGCAACGACACCACCTCGTGCTTGTTCGGGACGCTGTCCTTATGGCAGGGCGTGGATGTTCCCGGCGATGCGTGCCGGCTCGTCGTGGTCGACCGGATCCCGTTTCCGCGCCCGGATGACCCGCTCTCGGCGGCGCGCTCGGCGGCCGCGGATGCCGCCGGGGGTAACGGCTTCATGTCGGTCTCGGCCGCCCAGGCGGCGGTCAAGCTCGCCCAGGGGGCGGGGCGGCTGATCCGCTCCGACTCCGACCGCGGGATGGTCGCGGTGCTGGATGCGCGCCTGGCGACCGCCCGGTACTCCTCGTTCCTGCGTGCGACCCTGCCGCCCCTGTGGTTCACCACCGACCGTGCGGTCGCCCTCGGCGCACTACGTCGGCTGAAACCGGCAGACGCGAACTGATGATCCGTTAGACCCGGCGCAGCACGCTCACGATCCGGCCGAGAATGGTCGCCTCGTCGCCCAGGATCGGCTCGTAGGCCGGGTTGTGCGGCATCAAGTAGACGTGACCGCCCTTGCGCTTGAAGGTCTTGACGGTGGCCTCGCCGTCGATCATCGCGGCGACGATGTCACCGGGTTCGGCGACGGGTTGCTGACGGACCACCACCCAGTCCCCGTCGCAGATCGCGGCCTCGACCATGGAGTCCCCGCTGACCTTGAGCAGGAACAGGGTCCCGTCGCCGACGAGCTCGCGTGGTAGCGGGAACACCGACTCCACCGCCTGTTCGGCCAGGATCGGGCCACCGGCGGCGATCCTGCCCAGCACCGGAACGTAGGCCGCGGCCGGGCGTGCGGCCCGCACGGCCTCGGTGTCGTCCTGCAGGCCCGCTGGCTCGACGCCCTCCGGAAGCCGGACCTCCAGGGCGCGCGGCCGGTTGGGGTCGCGGCGCAGGTAGCCCTTGCGCTCGAGCGTCATCAACTGGTGCGAGACCGAGGAGGTCGAGGTCAGACCGACGGCCTCGCCTATCTCGCGCATCGAGGGCGGGTAGCCCCGACGCTCGACGGCGTCTCGGATGACCTCGAGCACCTTGCGTTGGCGCGGGGTCAGCCCGGCGGAGTCCGCTGGGCCGTCGGGAAGGGCATGGACGTCGGTGGCAGGGTCCAGCGGCGCCTTCACCGTCGGGCTCTCAGGTTTGCGGGTGCGAGCCATCACGTGCCTCCTCGTGGTCCTTACCAAGTGGACCTGGCGGTGCCGCGACGGTAGCGCGCCGACGCGACGCGATCAAACACATGTTCGAAAGAATCTGGAAAGTGTCGGACCGCGGGTGTAGAACGTCACCATGCATTCGAATCGAATGTGTGTTCGAAGTTCGTGCGGATGTTCGAATACCCAGGAGGACCCATGCCCGCCACCGCGCACTTGCAGCTGGTCACCACCCCTGATCGGCCTTACGTCCCCGTCCACCAACCCGACCGCCCGGTTCGCCGGCCTACCGGTGCCCGCCTGACCAGGCGCGGGCGGTTCGTCGCACTGGTGGTCCTCGTGGTGGCGATGCTCGGCCTGGGGATGACCCTGGGCTCCGAGCCCAGCCGCGCGAGCGGCGCGGCGGGCAGGCCGGCGCAGTACCTGGTGGTGCAGCCGGGTCAGACGCTATGGGGGATCGCGCAGGCCACCGCGCCGGGCACCGATCCCCGGGCCGTGATCGAGGAGATCATCAGCCTCAATGACCTGCGTGGCACGACCCTGCAGGCCGGTGCCCGCATTGCCCTGCCATGACGCCCACTCGCCGGCCCCGCACCCATCCGGCCCACCCCCACCCACTCGGAGCAGTCCGGACACGCCGTGCGCGGACGATTTTTCGCGGGCCGCGGGTTGCTGACCTGCCCGAACGCACCCGGGACTGCTCCGACACGCGGGCGGGCACCTGCGCCGCCTTGCGTCGTCACCTCCGGGGTCCTACCTTCCCTACATGTAGTAGTTACACCGATGTAAGTCGTCCACAGGTTGTGCGCAAGCCCTCCACATGACGTACACACCTCATCCACACCGCTGCCGCTCGAAGCACATCGTCGCGACGAGTGCAGCGGTGCGAATCTCGCGCTGGGAGCACGCTGGTGAACTGCCCGTACTGCCGAGTCTCGGACACCCGGGTCATCGATACCCGGACCGCCGAGGACGGCGCCGCGAACCGACGGCGTCGCCAGTGCGAGACCTGCGAGCGCCGTTTCACCACCGTGGAGGTGGCCAGCCTGAGTGTCCTCAAGCGCAGCGGGGCCGCAGAGCCTTTCAGCCGGGACAAGGTCCTGGCCGGGGTCCGCAAGGCCTGCCAGGGCCGCCCCGTCGACGACGACGCGCTCGCGGTCCTGGCGCACCGGGTCGAGGAGAGCGTGCGCGGTCTGGGCAGTCCCGAGGTTCGGGCTCACGAGGTGGGTCTGGCGATCCTGGGTCCCTTGCGCTGCCTGGATGAGGTGGCCTACCTGCGCTTCGCGAGCGTGTACCGCAACTTTGACTCGATGGCCGATTTCGAGGCCGAGATCGCACTGCTGCGCGCCGAGCGCGTCGCGGTGAGCTGACCAGCATGGGATGACCAGTACCGGATGACCAGCAACACAGGCACGTACAGCAACACAGGCACGTACCGCAACACGTACAGCAATTGGGGAAGAAACCCAGAACCAGCCCGGCATGACCTGGCCTCGCCAGGTGTTGGGTCTTACAGGAGGACATGACGTGACGGAGACGGTGAACGGCGACATCCAGGCCGTGCCCGGGGGGCAACGGACCAAGAACAGTGGCAAGGGGCGTACGGGGGCGGGCCTGCGGATGGAGCGCATCTTCACCACCGCCGGAGTGCACCCCTATGACGAGGTGAACTGGGAGCGTCGCGACGTCGTCATGACCAACTGGCGCGACGGCTCGGTCATCTTCGACCAGAAGGGCGTGGAGTTCCCGTCCTCCTGGTCGGTGAACGCCGCCAACATCGTCACCACGAAGTACTTCCGGGGT
>JBQTII010000143.1:0-5269 GCA_052388275.1 Sporichthyaceae bacterium
CGGACCGGCTTGACGCGGACGGAGACGACCCGGCGTGGCAGGCCTAGGGTCCTGCGTCTAGCACCGTTCTCGGACCGGCATCCCGCGACCGGATTCAGCGCCGGGCGTCGCGCGCTCGGCGCCGGGCCAGCACCTCCCCGGCCGCGACGAAGGCCACCGCTCCCAGCACTGCCGTCAGCCCGGCGACGAGATCACGCGCCACGCCGGATCTGCCCACCGCCAGGTCGCCGAGCAGGCCGCCCACGACGGCCCCGGCCATCCCGAGGGCGGCGGTCGCGATGACCCCCAGACCCTTACCCCGGCGGCGGCCCTGCTTGAGCCGACGCAGGAACGAGAGCACGAACACCACGACCACCACGATGCGGACCATGAGGGCGATCATGCCGGAGCGTCGGCGGCGAGCCGGTCACGGCAAGCACGGATGACCCACAATGGCTCGCACGGCACACAAGAAGGGGGCGAGCGTGGGCGGCTACGACAACAACAACACCGGCGACGGGGGTGCGCTCGGAGCGGGCGGTCCCGGGCCACTGAACCCCCGCTGGATCCCGGTGGCGATCCTTGCCTTCGCGGCCGCCTCAGTTGCGGTGCTGGCGGGCACCGCCGGCATCTGGGAATCCGAGCCGGACATCGCCACCTCCGCCCCGGCCCCGGCGCCGCCGCGCGAGTACGGCGGACCGTTGTGGTTCACCGTGGGCGCCGACGACGAAACGCAGCTGATCACCAACACCACGCCACGCGCCGTGGCCGGGCCCGGGGTCGCAGTCAGGGGCACCGCCCGTTACCTTCCCGCCGAGCGATGTTTCACCGATGGCACCCGGGTCCTGGCCTGGCCCCGCGGATCCCGGCCCCTCACCGGCGCCGCCGCCGGAGTCGAGCCTGCCGAGGGCGTCAGAATCCTGAATGGGACGGGTTTCACCGCCACCGGCGAGGTGATCATCATCGCCGGCACGCCTGGATTCCCGCAGATCGATCCGGCGTGCGCACCCGGCGGTGAGGCGCTCTCGCTCACCGCGGTCACCAGCACTAGCCCGCCGCCGCCGATCCTGCGCGGCCCGTGAGGCTCGCGCGCGAACCTCAGGCGACGACGCAGCGCAGGACGGCCGCGACCGAGGCCGCCAGGTCGGAAGCCGGCGCACCAGGTTCGGTCGACACCCGGCCCAGGGCCTGCAGGAACAGCCCATCGAAGAGCGCGTAGGTGGTGGCCTCGGGGAGTTGCGACGGTGCGCCGCACAGCTCGCTGTAGCGGCCCACGACCCGGGAGATCATCGCCTGCAGACCCGCGTCGATCGCGCGGACATCGTCGATGAAGGCCGGGGTGAACATGGCCTGGTTGCGCAGGTCGTACCAGAGCCGATGCATATCGGCATCAACGACGGCGGTCTCGGCCATCGCCGCGCCGAACGCCCGGGCCAGGCCATCGGCATCGACCGCGTCGGCCACCAGGGCGTCATAGCGCGTGACGCACTCGGCCTTGTACTGGCGCACGCTGTGGGTGATCAGGTCGACCTTGTCGCGGAAGTAGTAGTGCAGCACTCCGTGGGAATAGTCGGTGTTGGCGGCGATCTCCCGCAGGCTGGTCTGCGCGTAACCGAGCTCGGCCAGGGTGGTGCGGGTAGCGGCGGCCAACTCATCGCGGCGAGCGTCGAACTTGTCCACCGGGCGGCGCAGCGAGCGCGCCGCGGGCACCCTCGCGGCGGCGGCGGGTGCTGACATGCCGTCATGAAACCAGGTGAGAGGTTGCTTGCGCCAGAATATTTGGACAATTGCCCAGAAAAGTCTTGACGAGTGTCCAGGTACGAGATTGGCTATGGCGCGGATCACGTCGGCAACGCAGGAGGGCCATCATGAACGAGCGCAGCGAGGTCAGACCATGAGCATCGTTGACCTGGCAGGACGCAAGGCTCTGGTCACCGGTGGAGCCCGCGGCCTGGGCGCCGGCATGGCCAGTGCGCTCGCCGCGGCCGGCGCTGCCGTCGCGATCGGTGATATCCGCGAGGACCTCGGAAAGACCACCGTCGAGGAACTGCGGGCAACGGGTGCCAGCGCGGAGTTCATTGCGCTCGACGTCACCAGCGAATCGTCCTGGGAGGCCGCCGTCACCGCGACGGTCTCTTCGCTGGGTGGCTTCGACATCCTGGTCAACAACGCCGGGATCGAGATCTCCAGCCTGGTCACCGACCTCGACCCCAACGACCTGCGCCAGATGTTCGACGTTAACGTCGTCGGAACCGCCCTGGGAATCAAGCACGCGTTCCGGGCCATGCGTCCCGGTGGCGCGGCGGGCAGCGGGGGATCGGTGATCAACATCGCCTCAGTGGCAGCGACGATCGCCTTCCCCGCGATCGCGGGCTACTCAGCTAGCAAATCCGCCGTGGACAGACTCACTCGCATAGCCGCGGTGGAGTCCGGAAAACTCGGCTTCGGGGTCCGGGTGAACTGCGTATATCCCGGGCTCGTCCCGACCGAGATGGGTACCAAGCTGGCCATGGACATCGTCGAGATCGGGCTCGCGCCAGACGTTCCCGCAGCCATCGCCATGGTCGTGGAGCAGACCCCGCTCGGACGCCTTGGCGAGGTCGGCGACATGGCGGACGTCGTGGTGTTTCTCGCGAGCGATGCGGCGCGTTTCATCACCGGCGCCGGGATTCCCGTCGACGGCGGTATGGGCACCTGATCCAGCGTCACTTTCCCCACCCACCTCGTCCCCCACGAAGGATTTCCCATGGACAGCAAGCCGGTCGTGGTCTACGGCGCCTCCGGATACACCGGGCGCCTGGTCTGTGAGTACCTGCGTGAGCTCAACGTGCCGTTCATCGCCGCCGGCCGCGACAAGGGCCGGCTGCAGGCGGGCCTGGACACCGTCCCCGGCCTGGAGACCGCCGAGTACGAGATCGCCGAGACCGAGCACAGCGTCCCGGCGCTGACCAAGCTCTTCACCGGGGCACGCGCGGTGTGCAACATGGTCGGCCCGTTCGCGGAGTTCGGTCCGGCCACCGCCGAGGCCGCTCACAACGCCGGGGTCCACTACCTGGACACCACCGGCGAGCAGGACTGGATGATCTGGTGTCGGGATGACTTCGGTGCGAAGTTCGCGTCGAAGGGGCTCCTGCTGTCCCCGGGTATCGCGCAGATGTACACGACGGGCGAGATCGCCGCGAACTACTGCCTGGAGAACCCCGGCCTGGACACCCTGGACATGGCGGTGTTCTGGAAGGGCCAGCCCACCGTCGCCTCCACCGCGACGATCGTGGCGAACGCGGTGCTGTCCAAGGCCTACTTCCTCGAGAACAACCAGCTCGTGGAGTGGCCGGCCGACGCCGGTCTCTACAGCCTGAACGTGCCGGGCCAGCACGAACTCGGTCTGGCCCTGCCCTGGGGTGGCACCTCCTCACCGATCTGGTTCCAGCAGGACCCGCGAGTCGCCACCTGCCGGGTGCTCGGCGGAGTCATCAACCGGCCCTTGATGGAGGCCGTTCCCGGCCTGGTCGCGCAGATGCTCGAACTCACGGCGGGCAAGTCGCTGGAAGAAACGCGGGCGATCCTGGCGGGCGTCGCCGCCCAGGTGAACAACACCTATCCGCCGCGGGAGAACCCGCGGATCAACATCTCCATCGACTCGGTCCACGCCAGCGGTCCCCTGGCCCGCGCGCACACGGTGATCTACGGCAACTGCAACTACAAGCAGACCGGGCTGTTGCAGGCCTGGTCCGCAGCGCAGGTGCTCCACGAGGCTCCGCGCCGGGTGGGCTTCGCGTCGGCGTGCCAGGCGTTCGGGCACCGCGAACTGCATGGTGTGCTCAAGTCCTTCGGCCTGTCGATGGCCGCGATCACCAGCTACAGCGGCTAGGGCGGCGAGCCGGGGGCCGGCCGCTGCTCAGTCCCTGAAATCCAGCCGGATCACCGCTGGCAGTCCTGCTCGAATGCCGGGGATGCGACGGCCCAGCGGCATTGCCCGCGCGGTCAGCATCCCGGGCATCGGCGGCAGAGTGAGCACCCGGGCGCGGGTGATCGCCGGATCCAGAGTGCTCAGGCGCAGGTGCTCGCCCACGTTGCAACCCCACGGCATCGGGGGAGGGGTGTAGCCACTGGGCGCGCGCAGCCATCCTCGGGTCGTCAGCGCGCTGGCCCACCGCGGCACGGTGTCGAAGACCATCACCCCGCCTGGGAAGCGCCGCGCGCAGCGCACGATCAGAGCGCGCACCTGCGCCGGCGGCAGGTACATCAACAACCCCTGCGCCACCACCACGACGCGATCGGTCGAAGTGGCGCCGAGCACCTGAAGCCACTCCGAGTCCAGCGCCGATCCGGCGTAGAGCCGCCGACGCGGGGGATCCTCCCCGAGGGCGGCGCGGCGCACCGCTGCGGTCTCGGGCAGTTCGACGCTGAACCAGCGGACCCGGCCGTTATCCACCCGCCAGAACTGGGTCTCCAGCCCCTCGCCCAGGACGACCACCATGGCATCCGGATCGGTTGCCAGCACCGAGGTCACCTCGGCGTCGAAGGCCAGCGCCCGCTGCCCGATCCAGCCCGCCAACCCGGTGGCCCGGCGCCCGAACCGCCCGGCGAAATCGAAGTCGATGCGCGCGACCAACTCCACCGCCATCGGATCGCGCAGCTGGGAGCCGGGACGTTGGGAATCTCGCGCCCGGGCGTACAGCGTCCACAACGTCGTCTCCGGCACGCCCGCCAGCGCGGCGGGCACACGATCAGGACTGCTCACCCTGCAGGCACGGGCGCGGGCGGCGAGCCCAGCGCACTGCGTTGCCAGTACTCGTTGAGCGCGTTCTGCGCCTTGACCCACAAGATAACGATGCCGACGTAGGGGATCAGAGCCCAGCAGCCACTCACCGCGGTCAGTGGGGGATGTGCCCCGCGCGCGGTGTACATCTTTCCGATCTCGTCCGAGATCAGCCAGGGAAAGGCGATGATCGGCAGGATCAGCACCGCAAGGCCGATCGCCGGTCCCTTGCCCAGCCCGTTTCCGGTGTGCCGCTTCATCTCGCTGAATACCATCACGTACCAGACAAGGTTGTAGATGCCCAGGGTGATGATGGCGAGCCCGACGCAGGTCCCTTTCGACCGGACCTTGCCGAGCGGGCCACCCGTCCCGCCGCCTGCCTGCGGTGGCTGCCCGTAAGCCGGCGGTTGGCCGTACGCGGGGGGTTGGCCGTACTGCGGGGGTTGGCCGTACTGCGGGGGATGGCCGTACTGCGGGGGATGCCCGTAAGCCGGGGGCTGGACGTACAGCGGGGGCTGCCCGAACTGC
>JBQTII010000144.1:0-12459 GCA_052388275.1 Sporichthyaceae bacterium
CGCCCTGGCCCAGCCCGTTCGCTGTGAAGGTCACCGCCGCGGGGCAGCGCACGATCGTGCCGCTGCCCGGGGTGCTGCCCGGGGTGCAGGTGAAGGTGACGCGCACATCGGCACGGTAGAAGCCGAACGCGGACTTCGCGACCGCGCTGGTCTCGACCGCCGTGATCGTCGGGTTCGACGGGTTACCCGGCATCTGCGGTTCGAACGCCCCGGCGGTGCAGGTGACCAGGCCGGTGAACCCTGGCCGCGGCAACACGCGTTGGTCGCTCGCCAGGCAGGACGCGATCGGCACGGAGTTGATCGCCGGGTTGACCCCGGTGAAGCCGATCGTGGTCGTGGTCCCGCCGTTGTCGGTCAACACCGTCAGGTTGGTCGCGACTGCGGGGTTGTTCGTGGCGCCCGCGCAGCTCGCGTCGCTCGCGGTGGTGGTGGAGCTGGTGAGCGCCCCCGCACAGTTCGCCCGGGCGCCCGCCTGGTTGGCCAGCAGCGAGGCGCGCAGTTCGGCGCTGATCGCGGTCGCGGCCAGGCGCACCCCGTTGACGGTGGACGCGGCGCCCGCTGCGCCCGCAGGTCCCGCCATACCCGCCATGGGAGCGGGGGGCGGGGCCGGGACCGGGTCGACGAGGTTGCCGGGGAAGGGGATCCCGGCAGCCCCCGCGGCTCCTCCCATTCCCGGAGCGCCGGCCAGGCCACCCGAGTTCCCCACCACGGTCGTGTGGGTCAGGGTCGCGCGCCCGCCGGTGATGGAGATACCGCCGAAGTCCCCCGCGGCGCCGGCCACGCCGCCGGCCGCGCCGTTGCCGCCGTTACCGGCGGGCTTGACCACGATGTTCCCGTCGGCGCCCGCGCCTCCGCGTCCGCCCTCACCGCCGACACCGCCGGTTCCGGCGGTGTTATTGGCGTTGGTGGTGGTGGTGATGGTCAGCGTGCCGCCCGCGAAGGCGATGCCGCCCGCGGCCCCGCCGGCGCCGCCGACCGCGCCGGGGGCGCCGTTGCCGCCGGCCCCGGTAGCCGGGGTGACGGTGTTGCGGGCACCGTCACCGCCGCGCCCGCCCAGACCGCCGATACCGCCGGTCCCGGCTGTGTTGGCGGAGATCGTGCTCTCGATGATCGTCAGGTCGGCGGACCCGGTCACGGCGATCCCGCCGCCCAGCCCGCCGGCGCCGCCCACGGTGGGACCGTTGGGCGGCGCGAGCGGTGCGTTGCCGCCGTTGGCTGCGGCCACCGTGCCGGAGGAACTGCCCGAGGCGCCGTTGGCGCCATCGCCGCCCCGCCCGCCGGCCCCGGCGCGGTTGGAGGTCACCACGGACTGGGCGATGGTCAGCGGGCCAGAGCCGGTGACCAGGATCCCGCCCCCGGCTGCCCCCGCCATGCCGACGGAGGCCGCGGCGAGGTTGCCGCCGGTGAGGGTGAGGCGCTCGAAGCGGACCGGGAAGCTGCCGGTGAGCCGCGCGACCCTGCGGTCGGTGCCGGGACGGATCGTGACCTGGTTGGCCGCGGTCCCCCTGATGGTCAGCGATGCCGGGCTGTTGGCCAAGGAGATGAGCAGCCCATCGGTCGAGGTGGCGCTTTCGGTGTAGACCCCCGGCGCCACGTTGATCGTGATGTTCTCCCCGGCGGGCCGGTTCGCGGCGGCCGTCAGCGCGCGCCCGACGAAGGCGCAGGGGCTGGCTGAGGAGCACGCGTTCCCGGAGCCCGAGGGGCTCACGAAGAACGCCGTGTCTACCGCGCTGGCGGGGGTGGCCGCCAGGACGAGCGCGAGGGAGCCGGCCAGACCGGCGGCGGTGCCCAGCGCGAGCGCCCGGGCGCCGCGGGGGAGACCGCTGCCGCGCTCGCGGGGGAGGGTGTGCTTGGACATCGACGCCGCCTTCCGCGCGGACGTCAGATGCAAGGCCGACACGGATTGCACCGCGTCGCACGAGACCCCCACCTGCCCGCGACAGTGCCGAATGTAGACAGGCCCGGCGCTGAGGATCAAGGTCGACACACCGTGGAAAACGGCTCGGGATAGGCCGCTGACCTGCGGAAACACCACAGATTGGGGCACAAGGGACAGGCCGGTGTTCCCACGTTCGGCCTAGTCACGCGCGCCCGGTAGCGTCGCCTTGATGCCCACCGAACCACCGCCGCAGCCCGTCGTGGCCGATCTCGTCGTGCGCAACGCCCGGTTGGTGGCCACCTGTGATGACGGTGGCCGGGAGCTGCGCGGCGGCTGGGTCGCCATCACCGCCGGGGCGATCAGCGGCCTCGGCGCCCAGAGTGAACCGCCGCCGGCCAGGCGGACGATCGATGCCGGCGCAGCCCTGGTGACCCCAGGGCTGGTGAACACCCACCATCACCTGTTCCAGAACCTCACCCGCGCTTTCGCACCGGCGACCGGCCTGGGCCTGTTCGGCTGGCTCAGCACCCTGTATCCGCACTGGACCGGAATCGACGCCGAGGCCTCCTACCTGGCGACCTGGGTGGGGGCGGTGGAATTGGCCCTCGGCGGCGCGACGACCTCCAGCGATCACCTCTATATCGCCCCGCGCGGCGGCGGGGACCTGTTCGCGGCCCAGATCGCGGCGGCCGCCGAGGTCGGGCTGCGCTTTCACGCGACCCGCGGCTCGATGACGATGAGCATCAAGGACGGCGGCCTGCCCCCGGAGGAGTTGGTGCAGGACGACGACGAGGTACTCGCCGACTGCGAGCGCCTCGTCGCCGCGCACCACGACCGCAGCCCGCTCGCGATGACCCGCCTCGCCCTGGCGCCCTGCGCGCCGTTCAACGTCAGCCCCTACCTGATGCGCGAGAGTGCAGAACTGGCCCAGCGCCTGGATGTGCGCCTGCACACCCACCTCGCCGAGGACCCCGACGAGGAGGCGTTCTGCCTCGAACGCTTCGGGGCACGCCCGGTTCAGGTGCTCGCCGACCTCGGCTGGCTGTCCGAGCGCACCTGGGTAGCGCACTGCATCCACCCGAACGCGGCCGAGATCGCCCGGCTCGGCGCCGCCGGGGTCGGCGTCGCGCACTGCCCGAGCTCCAACGCGCTGCTCGGCGGCGGCGGGATCGCCCCGGTGCGGGCCCTGGCGGCGGGCGGCTCACCGGTCGGGCTGGGATGTGACGGGTCGTCGTCCAACGATTCGGCCTCGCTGTGGCAGGAGGCTCGGATGGCGCTATTGATGGGTCGTCAGCTCGGCGGCGCCGGCGCGCTGAGCGCCCGGGACGTGCTGTGGATGGCTACCCGCGGTGGCGCCCGGTGTCTGGGGCGCGAGGGGGAGATCGGCCAGCTGAGCGTCGGCGCGGCAGGGGATCTGGCGGTCTGGGACCAGACTGGTCCGGCTTTCGCCGGGGCGCACACCGACCCGATCGAGGCCTGGCTGCGCTGCGGGCCCACCGCCGCGCGGTACACGATCGTGGCTGGGCGGGTGCTCGTCGAGGACTACCGCCCCGTCGACCCGGCGCTGCCGGAGATTCTTGCCCGGCATGCGGCGGTGTCCAGGCGGTTGCAATTCACTGGGCGGACGCCGACCTGACGGACCTTCAGAACCTGACGCTCTGATGTTCCGGGGCTGTCCGAGAGAGTCAACTGTTGCAGGCGGGTACCGCAGCGGTGCGACCAAAGGGCTCCGGGCGGGCGAGGATCGCGCCCGACATCCACCCCGCGCCGCCGAGCCGTCCCCAGTAGCCGGGGCGCCCACGCGTCATCCCGGCCCGCTCGCAGTCGATCCAGATCAGCGTGCCGGCCGGAATCCTGCGCACGATGGGTGAGGTGGCGTCAGCGCTGAGGCGGTGAAAGGCGGCCCTGGGGCGGACCTGGAAGGCCACCGTGCACGGCGGGATCGCGGGAGTGCCGCCCACCGATGCGAGCGCTGCGCCGGGCACATAGGAACCGCCGACGAGCTTGTGCCAGGTACCCGTGGTGGTCAGCAGGCGACAGATCACCTCCACCCGGGTTTGCGGCGGCAAGGATCCGGTGATGGCGGAGGTGACGCTCGGGGCGCTGGTCGTGCTGGCCGGGAATGCCGTGGCGACCAGGTGCGCCCAGGCGACCGTGGCCACCGGCGCGTTGACGATATTGCTGTCGATCAGCAACGTTCGCCCGCCGTGGGTCTCGCGGTGATCGCCCACGAACTGCTTGATCCGCTGCCCGAGCGGCCAATGCTCGTCGGGCACTCCCGACCATCCACTCAGGTTGGGCGAGCGGTCCCACTGCGCGCTCCAGATCGCGTCCAGGCGCAGGTAGTCGGGTGCCCCGTGAGTGCTCGACAGGTCCCGCACCAGGGAGTGGAGATTGCCGTAGGCGCCGGCGAGGTAACCCTCCTGGTGCAACGCACCGGTCCACCCGCTCAAATAGGAGCGTACGGCGTGCGCGCACTCGATGTCGGCGAGTCGGAAGGACTCAATGTCGGAGTACAGCGCGCGGCCCGGTGCTATTCCGAGGCTCCGTGCTGCCGCCACCGACTCGGCGCCGGCCCGCCGGCCCTGGCTGCGCGCCGTCGCGGGGTCCCGGCTGAATCCGCGCAACCGCCTGTTGTCCGCGCAGGGGGCCTGTTTGCCGACGTCGAGCGGGATGAGTTTCCAGCCTTGCAGCGAGACCGCACGCACCCAGTCGGCGGTGAGGTTGCGTTGCTCGCAGGCCCGGTGCTCGCCGCTGATGTAAATGCCGATGGCCCGGTAGGGGGACTCGCGCCAGGCCGCCATGGTCGCGGTCGTCGGTGCGTCGCAGACGTCGAAGGCCAGGCCGCTGAACCGGGTGGACGAGGCCCCCGCCGGGTAGCGCACGGCGTCGGTGGGGCCGGCCTGCGCCTTACCGGCGAGCAGGACCACCGACGTGGCCAGCAGCGCCCCGACGGTGAGGCAGCTGCCGGCGAGCCGACGCAGTCGCTGGGTGCGTCGCGGCTGCGCGCGGAGCAGGTGGTGACCGAAGACCAGCCTCATTCCTGCTCACCGGGAACGGGCCCGGCGCCCGGAATCACCTGGCCGGCGACGCCTTGGTGCGGGCTGAAGACGCCACGACGCGCGCTGGTGCCCAGCCCGAGGGCGACGAAGAGCAGTCCCAGTCCGGCGATCAGGATGGTTCCGGCCGGCGAGGTCTGCTCCACGTTGGCGGTAAGCCTGTCGGCGAGCAACTCCTGACTCATCGCCGCAGCGTCGATCTCGCGCTGCTCCGCACGCGCCACCTCGACCGAGGTCACCGTGAGGTCCTGGGAGAGCGTGTCCGAACTGGGATCCAGGGCAGCCATCGGGCCTTCGCCCTCGACCTGCGCGGCCAGCTCCGGGCTCCACGGTATCCCGGGCAGCAGCGCAAGCGCATCGTCGGGATTCCACTCGGTGTACGCCGCGGCCAGTCTGATGGTGTCGAGGTCCTCCACCATCGGCACGCCTGGAACGGTGAGCTCCGGGAGGATCACCTGCGGCTCGGGCGACGTCGGCATGGGAATGCCCTCGCTCGGCGGCGCCACCGGGGGAGTCAGTGGCGGGGTCGCCGGGACCGGAACCGCGACGTCGCGCATCCCGCGGTACTTCAGCGCGCCGTAGCCCTGGTTGAGGTAGTACCGCAGGGAGGCGCCACGCACGAATCGGGGGGTAGCCCCGGTGGCGTACTGCTCGAAGAAATCGAAGCGCGTCTTGGACTCATCCGACCAGCCGGCGAAGAGCACCACGTGCTTGCCCGCGAGGTTGAGGATGTCCCCGGGCTTCAGAGCGCTGGACGGGATACGGTCGGAGATCGTCTTGAGGTTTCCGGTCCAGTAGTTCACCCGTTGATCGGTGCGCCACGCCATCGACACGAACCCGGAGCAGTCCTGGCGGAAGCTGCCGTTGCCGTCGGTCCACCACCGGCTCTGGCTGTAGGGGACCTTCTGCACGACCCAGCTGATCGCCTTGGCGATCGCCTCGGCGCGGGTGATCGTGCCCGAACGCCCCGGGGTGGCCCAGTTCGGCCGGAACGACACCGAGCGCCGCACAACCGCCGTCGGCGGGGGGTTCTGGGGAGATTCGACGACGGGAGCGATGGGCATCGCGGGAGGGGGCGGGAGTGCCGGAGTTACCGGGGCGGGCGCCGGCGGGGCCATCTCATCGTCGTCATCGTCGTCATCGTCATCGTCGTCGTCATCGTCGTCATCGTCGTCCGTCATGTCGGGGAACGGGACGGTCGAGGCGAAGTCCGGCTCGACGGGCGTCTCGGCCGGCGCCACCGGTCGGGACACCGGAGCGACCGGAGCGACCGGTGCGGTGACAGGCTCGGGCGCCGCGGCGATGGGGGCCGGATCGCTCATTGCCGGCTCGGTGGCGCCCAGGTCGATCATCGGCGGCATCGGGTCGAGGGCCATGTCGGGATCGGAGCCGTCATCGACCAGCTCGTCGTCCGCGATGTCCATCACGTCAGGCGTCGTCATGATCGCGTCGTCGCCCGCGGGCATCGTCTCCAGGTCGCTGATCGGCTCGGGTGCAGACAGTGCCGGGGCGACATCCATCGGCGCCGGTTCGACGATCGCCACATCGTCGATGGTGCACAGCGGGGCGGCAGCGCCCAGCAGTCCCCGCGTCATCGCGAACCAGTCCGTGGCGCTCATCCCGAACTCGGGAGGCATCGGCACCTTGGTGCCCTCAGGCGACGCGGTGGGGCTGCTGCACGCCGCGGCGGCGGAGTTCATCCCCAGGGCGGAGACCCCGACCATGCTGGTTCCGAGGAGGCCGCAACTCAAGGCGGCGGCGACGGCGGGCCGCAGGCGGCGGTGGGCGAACTTACGGGGCATCAGGGGCTCCCAGACGGGTGGACGCGAGCGCGGGGTGTGTGTCGGGAGCGAGTGTGGCGGGGCGAGGTGGAAGGCGGCGGGCCCGAATGTGAACGCCGGACGGGGCAGCGGTTAAGCAGCCCGCCGTGGTCAGCCGAAGCGGCCGTTCACGTAGTCGAGGGTGCGCGGATCCTGGGGATCGGCGAACATGACCTCGGTGTCGCCGTGCTCGACGATCACACCGGGCGTCCCGGCTTCGGCGAGGAAGAACGCACACTTATTGGACACCCGGGCCGCCTGCTGCATGTTGTGGGTGACGATCACGATGGTGACCTCGGTGACGAGTTCGCGGATCGTCTCCTCGATGCGCCGGGTCGAGGTCGGGTCCAGGGCGGAGCACGGCTCGTCCATCAACAGCACTCGGGGCTGCACGGCGAGGGAGCGGGCGATGCACAGGCGCTGCTGTTGCCCACCGGAGAGCGCGCCCCCCGGCTGGCGCAGGCGCTCCTTGACCTCCTTCCACAGGCCCGCCTTGGTCAGGCAGGACTCCACCAGGGCGTCCTTGGCGTCGGTGCTCACGCGCTGGCCGGTGAGCTTGAGCCCGGACACGACGTTGTCGTAGATCGACATCGCCGGAAACGGGTTGGGTTTCTGGAACACCATGCCGACCTGCCGCCGGGCGTCGGTGAGCCGTCGGTTGCGGTCGTAGAGATCCGCGCCGTCGAGGTACACCTCGCCCGCGAGGCTGGCGGACGGGATCAGCTCATGCATCCGGTTGAGGATGCGCAGGAACGTCGACTTCCCGCACCCGGACGGCCCGATCAGCGCGGTCGCCTCGCCGGCCGGCATCGTGAGGGAGACCCGGTCGAGCACCTTGCGATCGCCGAACCAGGCCGAGATGCCGACGGCGTCCAGGCTCGCCAGGCCCTGGTCAGGCCCGGCAGCGCTGCGCATCGCCGCCGGCAGCTGTGCCGCCGGAGCCCCTTCGTCCACCCGCAGCGCCGCGGGCGGAGTGATGTCGATCGGTGGAAGGTGAGGCGCCGTCAGCGGCGGGAAGGACGGGGCCATGCCCCCCGGGAAGACCGGCAGCACCGCGGTGTCGTGCGGCCCGGTCGTGCGGTGGCTGACGGGCGACGCCGGCGCCAGCACGGTGGTATCGGCGAGCGCGAACGCGATCGCCTGTGCGGGCATCGCAGGGGTGGCAGCGGGCGCGGGCAGCGCGTCGTCGGGCTCGGGATCGGGTTCGGCGAGCCAGGACATCAGCTCGGATCCCGCGAACGGGTCCGGCCTGGGTGCGGCGGGTGGCTCCGGCGCCTGGGACTGGGGTGTGGGCGGCTCAAAGGCCAAGGCCGGCAGGACCGCTGGTGGCGGCGGAGCCGGCGCTGCCACCGGGGCGGCACGCATAGTGAAACGGATCCCGGCCTGGGCAGGCGGGGGCGGGGCCAGCTCGAGGTGGCGCGGCGGCGTCGCTGCGGCGTCCTCGGCCTCGTCGTCGAGGTAGGTCCAGTCGTGGTAGCTCGGCCCTGGGGCGGCGGGGACGGTCATCGTGTCTCGTCTCGTTCGGTGTGCACGCGCTGATCCGGGGTGATCAACCTGCGGTGGAGCGGGGACTACAGGAGATTGGGCAGGAGCCGGGCGGCGTTGTCGCTGACGGCGGTGCCGAGCCAGCCCAGGATGGGGACCCCGACCAGCCACGCCTGCCAGCGCCCCCAGATGAGCCGAAGCCAGGTGACGGCTATGGCGGCGGCGACGAGCAGAATCCCCCACGCGCCGACGTCGGCGAGCGCATCGGGTTCTGAGGCCATGGCGCGTTCGTCGGCGGGAAGGTTGCGGGCGGTGAAGGCGGGTGTAGCGGTAGGAAATGGCGCCGAGACCAGGTCGGCGTCCACCCGAAGGGCGTCTGAGGGAGCGAACCGGGGACCGGCCGTGGTGATCAGGGTCAGCCGCGCGGGATGGGGTGCGGACTGTGGATCACCCGCGAGGCGGATCCCGACCACGGCGTACACCGCCTCGCCCTGTCCGGTGACGATGCGGACCTCGTCGCCGCGGACCAGGAAGCCCAACTGGCTGAACGGTCCGCCGTAGGCCATCCGACGCCCCATCAGAACACTGAGGCCGGATTGGCCGGGCAGGACGGTGTCGCGCCGGTGCCCGATGCCGCTGCGCAGCACCTCGGCGGTGGTGCCGGCGAGGACCACCTCCTTGATCCCCACCGAGGCGATCGAGATCCGCGCGATCGGTGCGCCCTTGGCTATCGGCCTGCCCGCCGCCGGACCGACCGGGGCTGTCCCTTCGGCCAACGTGAGGCGTAGATCGTCGTAGGCGATCTGCTGGTCTCGGTTGTGCTTGAGGGTGCCCAGCACGGAAACCTGTGCCAGGAAGCCGAACAGCAGCGCGGCCAGGATGGACATGCTGGTGGCGATGAGCACCGCGCGTTCGTCGGTGGACTTGGGTCGCCGCTGTGTTCCTTCCAGCCAGTCGCGCAGTCGTGCGCTCGGGCCGATCGGTGCCCGAGGACCCCGGGAGGGGGCGGGCGCCGGCGGAGCCGGCGGCGGTGCGGTGCTCGTCATCACGTCGCTTTCATGCGTGTCGGTTCTGCAAGGCGCCGCCGACCCTGCTCGTAGCTGGTTCACCCGAGCGCATCACCGGCGCCGGCCGCCCCGCGGATGCGCTCGCGGGTCGCGCCTTCGAACGCCATCACCATCGCGCCGATGATCGCGAGCATCCCCGCGAGCAACAGGATCGGCATCGGAGAGTTGGCACCGGTGTCCGGCAGGCCCTCGTCTTCGGCGCTGATCGCGGCGGTGGTGGCGGTGCAGTCGGCGGTCTCGGTCAGAGCGGTCTCGGACAGGGCGGGATCGAGCAGCGTCGGGTCGGTGGGAACGCTCAGTTCGCTGCTCTCGGTTGTGCCGGGCGAGGTCTGGGCAGGGTCATCGACCGTGTCCAGGGCTGCCGGGGTGATCTCCAGGCCGGCGGTTGCGCTCGCCGGGTTGATCGCCGTTGTCTCGGCGCCCGTGGTGGCGCCGGTGCCGGCTGACCCGGTGCCGGTGTTCGTCGTAGCTGGGTCGGCGGGGTCGGCAACGGTTGCGCCCGCGCCTGCGCCGGTGGGGTCGGCACTGGCGGGGTCGGCACTGGCGGGGTCGGGCACCAAGGGCTCCGTGCTCGCCGAGCCGGAGCCGGCGGTTGTGTCGCACTCGGCCTCCACGCCCGAACTGCTCTCCGTGCCCACGATCGGGCTCTCGGAGGTGTTCACTCCGGACAGGTCGATGGTGGACGGATCGGCGCCGGTGGTGTCTGTGCCGGTGCCGTCGCTGGTCACCGTCGAGGGCGCGGCGGGGTCGAGTTCGTCGGCGGCGGCACCGGGCGCGAGCGCGAGCGTGGCCAGCACACACGCGAGGAGTACGGCGGCAGTCTTGCCAGGCATGACGGTCCTTCCGGATCGACGAGGTCGGGGCGAGCTTGGGCGGTAGGGGACTTGCAGCCGGGTCACGTGAGCACCTCGGGGTCACCACGACGCCCGTGTCGAACGCGAGTGGCCGCCTCGAACATCAGCAGCAGGAACCCCGCGATCGCGAACAGCCCCGCGGTCAGGAGCATCTGGCTCGGGTTGTCCGCCCCTGTGTCGGGCAGGGAATCGCCGGATGAACTTCCGGTGTCAGATGGGTTGTCCGCGTTCACCGGAACGACGCAGTCCTCCTGGGAGTCGGCGGCAGCCTCGGTGTCGGTGTCGGTGTCGGTGTCGGTGGCCGTGGTTGTGGTTGTGGTTGTGCCCGTGTCCGAGGTGGTGTCGGTAGCCGTGTCGGTAGCCGTGTCGGTGGCCGTGTCGTTTGTCGCGGCGAGGGCGGCGACGGATCCGTCGGTGGGGTCGGGCTCGGTGACGGCGCCCTCGGCTGCCGGCGCGCGCAGTGCCTCGATCGGCGCGGGCGGTTGCACGTCATCGACCGCGGGGCTCGCCTCGGTGATGGAGTCCTCGGCCCCGGCGGTGTCTCCGGACCCGGCGGGCTCGGGTACACACTCCGGTGGAGTGTCCCCGCGGGTGTCTTCGGCCGGCTCCGCGGAGGGAGGCGTCGAGGCCTCGGGTGCGGGATCAGGGGAGGGCTCCGACGACGGGGTCGGTGCTGCCTCGGGAGGGCTGCCGGCTGGAGGTGAGGCGGTGGGTGCGGCTGTGGGCGCGGGAGCGGACGAGGCCGCGGTGAAGGTGGAGTCGACGCCGGTGGCGGCCTTGACGAAGGTGAGGGTGGTGGTGAACTCGCCTTCGTTGCCGCCCGGGCCGGCGCACACCATGGTCAGGGTCACCACGCCGTCGATGGGCACGCTGCCACCCTGGGAGGTCACGACGTCGTTCCAGGTCCTGGCCAGGGGGTAGTCCAGCAGCGGCGCGCCTAGCGCCTGCTCGGGGAGTTCGGTGTTCCCGAGGGCGTTGATTCCCTCGGGCAGGCCCGCACCGCTCATCGTGATGGCGAAGGCGGTGGAGGTGGCGGGGCAGGGCGCGGAGGTGGAGAAGGCGATCGTGGCCGTGGAGGCGGCCTGACCGGTGGCGGGGGTGAGCCGTAGTTGGCCCAACACCGCGGCGTGGGCCTGCCCGGACCCGAGCGCGGGTAGCAGCAACATTGTCGCGGCGGCGGTGATGATCGCCGTCGCGCTGAGGGCGCCTCGTGTGCGCCGCTTCGCCGGGTGAGTCATGGCGATCCTTTCCCGATCATGACGGTGCGGGGTGCTGGTCGGCCGCCGCGATGGCGCCCGGCCCGGGTGGGCATCCAGGGCGGTCATCACTCACTCGCGCCTAGCGCTGGGGATCACCCGGTCGTTGCCGAGGCCACCGCTGATCCGGTCGTTGCCCGGTCCGCCGACGAGCAGGTCGTTGCCGTTGTCGCCGAAGAGCCAGTCATCGCCCTCGTCGCCGAGGATTCGGTCGTTGTCGTTGCCGCCGCGCAGGAAGTCGTTGCCGGTGCCGCCGACGATCAGGTCGTTCCCGGCTCCGCCGTAGCCCACGTCGATCCCGGCCTCCCCGCTGAGCAGGTCATTGCCGTTGCCGCCGGACATGAGGTCACGCCCGCTGCCGCCACAGAGGATGTCGTTGCCCTCGAGGCCGATCAGGATGTCGTTTCCGCCCAGGCCACGGAGCAGGTCCGGGCCGGCGGTGCCGACCAGGACGTCATCGCGGGCGGTGCCTTCCTGCAGGGCGTAGCCGGTGGGGGCGGGGCTGCCGGCCGCGCAGACGGAGCCGATGGTCGGCGGGGCGGGCGGGCTGAGGGGTTGCGCGAAGGCCCAGCGGCTCGCGGTCGCGGTGCGCACGTTGATCAGCACGTCGCCCCCGTCGGCGGGCACGATCGACTCCACGCAGGGGTTGGGGTCGGCTGCGGCGGCGGTTCTGCTCGCGCACGGCGCTACCGCGACCCCGTTGCGGTAGACGGTCGGGTTGCCCCGCATCCCGACCAGAGAGTTGTCGAGGAGGAAGGTCAGGCGCAGCGGATTCGCCACCGTCGCGGCCGGAGCCTCGATGACGACCTGCCTGCCGATGAACGTGAAACCTGCCGGGGTCGGGTCCGAGGGTGCGGTGCTCTCGTTGATCGACACGGGCCCGGCGAGTAGACCGGCGGGCACTGTGACGGAGGTCCCGATCGGGTCCAGCACGGACGCCGCTGTGTTCGTCGCCAGCGTGCCGCCGGTGGTGGTGGCGATTGAGGCGGCGGAGTCCAGCACCGTCCCAGGGGCGGGGATGGGGGGTGCCGTGGTGGGG
>JBQTII010000145.1:0-22026 GCA_052388275.1 Sporichthyaceae bacterium
GGAACGCCACGCCGGCCTGAGCCTGTTCTCGATGCCGAACACCGCCCCGGGCCTGGACCTCCGCAAGATGCCGACGCTGGTGCGGCGCAGTCTGGGCACCACCGAGATCTTCCTGACCGACGTGCGCGTTCCGGTCACCAACGTCATCGGGGAGATCGGCAAGGGCTGGGGCTACATGGCCGAGCACCTGGACTACGAACGCCTCGGCCTCGCCGCGTCCTACGTCGGCAACGCCCGGACCGCGCTGGACGACACGATCGCCTACACCAAGGATCGGCACGCCTTCGGGCGCCCGCTCGCTTCGCTGCAGGTCCTCAAGCACCGCATGGCCGAGGACGAGACCTCGTTGACCGCCGCCCGATTGCTGGTCTACAACGCCGCCAGCAAGATGCTGCGCGGGGAGAAGGCCTCCAAGGAGGTCTCGATGGCCAAGGTGTTCGCGATCGAGACCGCGTTCCGGATCGCCTTCAACGGCATGCAGGCCTACGGCGGCTATGCCCAGCTCGCCGAGTACGACATGGAGCGCTACTTCCGCGAGGCCAAGCACGGCATGGTCGGCGGCGGCGCGAACGAGATTCAGAAGACCGTGATCGCACGTCACATGGGCCTCTGAGGTTCGCGATGCGAGCGAGCGAGGAACCAGCGAGGAGCATGAGCGAACAATGAGCACCGATGGCTAACTGGCCCCCGCCCGCGCGGGCGTTCGAGGACTACGAGGTCGGCGAGGCGATCCTCACCGGCGGACGAACCGTCGATCAGGCGGACATCAACCTGTTCGCCGGGCTCACCGGCGACAACTACCCGCTGCACGTCAACGCGATGTGGGCCGAGCAGGGCCGCTTCGGTGAGCGCATCGCGCACGGCCCGCTGACGTTCAGCGTCGCCGTCGGACTGGTCGCGCTTTCGGGCTGGTACGGCGATTGCATCGAGGCGCTCCTCGAATGCCGCACCATGCGCGCCACGGCACCCGTGCGTTCCGGAGACACGCTGCGGGTACGTGCCACCGTGCTGGAGACCGCGGACCACAAGAGCCCCAAGTACGGGGTACTGCACGTCGGCTACGACGTGATCAATCAGAAGGACGAGTCCGTGATGAACTTCCACTGGGTCATGCTGGCCCGCCGCCGCACGCCCTTGGAGATTCCGAATGCCTGAACAGTCACATGACCGCTCGGACTCGCAGGCTCGCCTCGCGGCGTGGACCCCGCCTTATCCGGTGCCGGGAAGCGCGAATGACGCCGCGTTCATCGGCGTCGGCGAGATCCCGTCCGGCGTCTACCGCGAGCGTGGCTTCATGGCTCAGATCGTCGAGGCCTCGGCCCGCGCCATCAAGGACGCGCAACTGGCGCACACCGACATCGACCAGATCGTGCTGATCCCCTGCCTGCACGGCATCCCGGACCAGGCCGACCTGATCTTCAGCCGGGTGGCCGAGGAACTGGGCCTGCACGGGCGGGTCAAGAGCTCGGTGATGGTGCACTCCGGTGGATCCACCTCGGACAATGCCACTCGGATGGCAGCCGGCCTGATCGCGTCGGGCCAGGCTCGCAACGTACTGGTGGTCTACTCCGAGCGCTGGGGTTCCGCGGACCTGCAAGACATGATCGACATGCTCTCGGTGAACGGCATTCCGCGGGAGTGGGAGGCCCCGACCGGCCTGCAGTTCAACGCCATCGGTGGCCTGATCACTCAGCGATACATGCACCAATCGGGTTCCACCGCCGAGGAGATGGCGGCGATCTGCGTCGCCCTGCGGGACTGGGCGAACCTGAACCCGATGGCGATGTACTACGAAAAGAAGCTGACGATCGAGAAGATCTTGGGCTCCAAGATGATCTCCGACCCGATCCACGCCTTCGAGTGCCCGTTCCTCGCCGATGGCGCGGGTGCGTTCGTCATGACCTCGGCTACAGAGGCCGCGAAGAAGCAGGATGCCTGGGTTCGCATCGGCGGCTCCGGCGGGTGCGTCTCGCACTACTCCGCCGGTCAGGACGAAGACCTCGGCGTGCTCGGTTGGGTCAAGGCCGCGGAAGAGGCGTACGAGGCCGCGAGTTGGGGGCCGCAGGACGCGGACCTCGGCGAGGTCTACGACTCCTACGCCGCGGTGCTCGCGATCGCGCTCGAAGGTCTGGCGATCTCGCCCAAGGGTGAGGCCGCCCGGGAGTTCCACAAGGGTCGCTTCTCACCGGGCGGTGCGTTCCCGCTGAACACCAACGGCGGCCTGCTCTCGGCCGGGCACACCGGTGTTGGTGGCGGTACGGCGCTGCTGATCGAGGGCATCCGCCAGCTGCTGCACCGCGCGGGTGACCGTCAGGTGCCGAACGCGCAGCGCTGCATCGTCGGCGGGACCGGCGGCAGCTACATGGACTCCCAGATCATGATGTTGGAGAGGGCGAGGAGATAACCATGAGTGTTGAAGCTGGTTTCATCCAGAACGACCTTGAACTCACCGAGCCGTTCGCCGCGGCGCTCGCCGACGGCAAGCTGGTCGTGCAGAAGTGCAACGCCTGCGGCGAGCTCATCATGTACCCGAAGTACCGCTGCCCTCGTTGCTTCAGTGGCGACCTCGGCTGGCAGCAGGTCTGCGGCGCGGGTCAGTTGCAGACGTTCACGATCCTGCGCTACGGCCCGCCGAGCTCGTTCGCGGTCGAGGCGCCGTACTGCATCGGCATCGTCAAGCTCGACGAGGGCCCGCAGCTGATGTGCCGCCTGCACCCGGGTGCGGACGGCACCTGGGACCACTACGTGTGCGATCAGCGCGTTGCCTTCGTTCCCGCCGACGCGGCCGAGATCGCCGAGCGCGCCGCTGCCTGGTTCACTGCCGCCTGACGCTCATTCAGATTCGAGGGGTTTGATGAACGCCGCCACGTTCCTGACCAAATCCGCTATCCGCTTCCCCGACCGGGTGGCGCTGCGGCAGGGGAAGCAGGAGAGTACCTACGCGCAGTTCGCGGCGCGTTCGCTCGCGCTCGGGGGGGAGCTGCTCGCGCGTGGTCTGCGCAAGGGCGATCGCGTCGCGTTCGCGATGAGCAACCGCCCCGAGATCCTCGAAGTCATCTTCGGCTGCTTCGCCGCGGGCCTGGTGGTGGTGCCGATGAACGCGCGGCTGCATCCGCTGGAGATGGCCTACCTGGTCGAGAACTCAGGTGCGCGGGCGCTGATCCACACCGGGGAATTCGAGCAGCCCCTCAACGAACATTGGGGATCCTTCGAGGGTGTCGAGTTGCGGTTTGGGGTGGATGCCTCGGACCGCCTCGCCGACTACTGCGAGTTGGTCGACAGTGATCGAGCGTTGGCGGCCCCCCTCGACGTGGACGCCGCCGATCCGTGCTGGCTCTTCTACACCTCAGGCACCACCGGCAAGCCCAAGGGCGCGACCTTGACCCACCGCGTCCTGCGGGTCGGGGTGATGAACTACCTGGCCGATTGCTACAACATCACCGGCGAGGACGTGATGCTGCACGTGGCGCCGCTCTCGCACGGCGGCGGTTTCATTGCGCTGCCCGCGATCGCTCGCGGCGCCAGCCAGATCATCTCCGACTCGCCGAGCTTCTCCCCGGACTCGACTTTCCGTGACGTCGAGCGTCACGGCGTCACGCACATCGCGTTCATGGCGCCGACGATGATCGTCAAATGCCTGGAGGAGTTCGAGCCGGACCGGTACGACCTGCGCTCGTGGAAGGCCGTCTGTTACGGCGGGGCGCCGATCTACGTCGAGCACCTGAAGAAGGCCGTCGAGACCTTCGGCCCGGTGTTCGTGCAGATCTACGGCCAGGGCGAATGCCCGATGACCGCCACCACCCTGCCGGCCGCCGAGCACCTGGAGATGGTCAAGAACGACGATCCGCGCCTGGGCTCGGCCGGGTACGTCCGGACCGACGTCGAGGTGAAGATTTTTGATTCCCACGATGTCGAGTGCCCGCCCGGCGTCTCGGGGGAGATCGTGGTCCGGGGCGACATCGTGATGGCCGGGTACTGGAACAACCCCGAGGCCACCGCCGAGGCGATGCGCGGTGGCTGGCTGCACACCGGCGATATCGGCCAGTTCGACGACGGGGGCTACCTGTTCCTGCTCGACCGCAGCAAGGACATGATCATCTCCGGCGGCAACAACGTGTACCCCCGCGAGGTCGAAGAGGTCCTGATCACGCACCCGTCGGTCGCGGGCGTGTGCGTCGTCGGCATCCCGGACGACTACTGGGGCGAAGCCGTGCACGCGGTGGTCGTCCCCGAGCCCGGCGCGTCCCCCACCGCGCAGGAACTCATCGACTTCTGTGCCGGTTTCATGGCCGGGTACAAGAAGCCCAAGAATGTGGACTTCGTCGATGCCCTGCCGACCAGCGCCTATGGCAAGATCCTGCGCCGCGAGGTCCGCGCGTCGTACTGGAGCACCGAGCGCGCCATCGCCGGGGGGGCGAAGCTGTGATCGTAACGTCCGAAGATTCGTCGCCCACCGGACGCTGTTCTTCGGACGTTGCGGGGATAGTGCAGTGAGCGAATGCGAGCGGGTCGAGCTGGAGACTCTCTATTACGAGCGGCCGTCTCCCGGTGTGGCAGTGGTAACGCTGAACCGGCCTGAGCGCGGCAACGGCGTGGTGGTCGAGCTGGTCCGAGACCTGTTCGCCGTGCTCGACGAGTGGGAGCCCGACCCGTCCGTCCGCGTCGTGGTGCTCACCGGCGCCGGCAAGCAATTCTCCGCAGGCGCCGACCTGGTGGCCATGCGCGAGTACTTGATCAACGAGCTGGCGGTGCGCAACGAACCGTTCAACGCGCGCGCGCTCTTTCCGCTGACGCAGCGCATCACCGCCTCGCGCCTGATCTTCCTGGCGGCGATCAACGGCGGAGCGACGGCCGGTGGCCTGGACTTCGCGCTGGCCTGCGACCTGCGGATCGCCTCCACGCAGGCCAGGCTCGGCGAGACCTACATCAACCTGGGTCTGGCCCCGGGCAACGGCGGCAGCTGGCTGCTGCCCAAGCTGGTCGGCTCCGGCATCGCCGCCGAGCTCGCGCTGACCGGTGATGTCGTGGACGCCCAGCGCGCGCTCGAGCTGGGGCTGGTGTCCCGGGTGGTCGAGCCGGACGCGCTGCTGCCGACCGCCCTGGAGCTCGCCGCGAGGATCGCCGGCAAGCCCTGGCGGGCGCTGGAGGCCACCAAGCACGCGCTGCGCGCGTCCTGGACGCAGGACTTCCCGACTGCGATGAACACCAGCTACCAGGTCACCGACGCCCTGCACCGGCAGCCGGATCTGCTCGAAGCAGTGCAGGCCTTCCTCGACAAGCGACCACCGCGGTTCAACCTTGGCCTCGATTAGCGGCGGGCGCGTATCTGGGCGATTTCCTCCTTGTTGCGGGAACTTCGGCACCTGCTCGCGGCATCGAAGGTAGCGACGAGGGTCCGTGATGACCCGACCGATCGAGAAAGCAGGAGCTCACCATGAGTAACGAACTGGAACTGAGCGTCGACGCCACCGACGTGCGCCCCGGAGACACGATTACTGCGACGGTGACCCTGAGCGGCTCGGACGAGAAGGCCCGCGGGCTGCGGGTTGCGTTGGTCAGGTCGAACAAGGCGGGCCTGGTGGGCGCGGTACGGCCCGTTCAGGCCGAGGTGGCCGGTGTGGACCTCGACCCTACGGCGGCTGGTGCGCAGACGGCCATGTTGGTGGTTCCCGAGCACACCACGCCGAGTGTGGCGGGGGAGGTCGAGTGGAATCTCGTGGCGAGTCTGGACCGCAAGGGCGCCCGGGACGCGCACCAATCGGTCGCGCTGACCATCGCCTCCAACACCGACGTCGAGTCGATGTACATCGAGCCCCAGACGGTCGCCTCGGGGGACGCCGCCATCACCATCAACATCGACCAGACCTCGGTTCAGGTCGGTGACAAGGTGGCCGGAACCGTGGACATCACCCCGCGCGAGGACCTCACCCCGCGCGAAGTCCGGGTACGGATGTTCGGCCGACAGGTGGAGCCCCTCGGACCGGACCAGAGCCACACCGGCGAACCCTGCGTCATCGACGTGGGCACCATCGCGGCGAACACGCCCATCACCCTGGACTTCGTCATCGAGGTGCCGGCGGACGCTCGACCCTCCTTCACCACCCCGGATTGCACCCTGCGCTGGTACGTCGAGGCCGTCATCGACCTCAAACTCGCCGCCGACCCGACCGCGCGCCGGGAGATCGCGGTGGTCACCGGCTGATTCAGCCGGCTAGACGGTATGCGGGCGCCGATCCGCGCCGCCTATTGGGATTGGGAGACCTACCGCAGGGTCGAGGTGGTCGCCGCGCAGGTGGCGTCCACGGGGGAGCCCTGGTGGGAGGTAGCGCGGTGGCGCGGTGGCGCGAGCACGCGTGCGCGGGCCGCTGTCTCGGCATGCGCGTGCGGCAGCCGGACGTCACAGGCTGCGGCGGGTGTTCCTTGACCCACGGGCCGGCCGGTTCCGCCGTGAGTGCCATCGCCGTGATCGCCCCGCCGGTGTCTCGGCCGAGGGCGCGGCGAATGCGTCGCATTGCCGTCCCTGCCATCGCCCAGGCACCCAGGGCCGAGAGCCCGATCGCATCGACAGTCGTCACGCATCCGGTGCACATGGCAATTGCTCCCCATCGTCGGGTCAGTGAACGAAGATTACGCGCTGTACCCGACCCGCGCGAGTGCACAGACGTGTGTGCGGCGACCAGGAGGTCCGGGAGGACTCGAATTCGCGAACCGCCTGCTCGCCCAGGTGTCGGTTGGAGATCAACGTTGTGGCGGCAGTTCACCCGGTTGCGCCGAAAGCCGCCTCAGCAGTGACAACGTTGATCCGGGGCCGACGGATCCGCTACGAACGCGGGGCGGCCAGCCCGTAGAGCAGGGTGTCGGTGATCGCATCGGCGAGGGCCTCGGGGGTGTCCGACTTCGAGGGGGAGTACCACTCGGCGGCGAAGTTCAGGCCACCGATCATGGACAGCAGGGTGGCCTTCAGGTGCGGAACCGGGCGGATCTCGCCGTCCCGGATGCCGTCCTGCGCGATCGTCAGGAAGAGGTCCTCGTACTGCTGGCGCAGTGCGATGACCCGGGCCCGGTTCTCCTCACCCAGGTAGTGCCACTGTGCGAAGGTGACCTTGGTCTGCTCGACGGTGGCGGACAGTACCCGCATGTGCGCCCGGATCGCGTTGCGCAGGCGGACGTCTGCGCGCTCCCCGGTGGAGGCGACCGCCGAGATCTCGTCGATGTAATTGGTGATGCCCTGCTCGACGATCATCAGCAGCAGGGCCTCCTTGCTGCTGATATGCGCATACAGGCTGCCGGGCTGAATGCCGACGGCCTTGCTCAGGTCCCGCATGCCGACGACCGGGTAGCTGCGTTCGCCGAAGAGCCGGATGGCCTCGCGCACGATGACCTCGGGCACGACGGGCCGCGAGGAGCTCTCGCGGGCGCTCGCGCGGGAGTTGCTCGCGCTCGCCATCCGTCCTCCTTCTCGTGCTGCGGCGGTGCGGTCAGGCCCCTGCGGACCCGGTCGCCTGGAGAATCGTGACGCTGACCGTCGCCTCGTCGCCGTGGAAGACCCCTCCGGCATTCTGAGCCAGGCCGATCCGCGCGTCGCTCACCTGACGGGTCCCGGCGCGTCGGAGCAGGTGATCGACGAGCTCCACAAGCTGCGCCGCTCCGGTCGCCCCGATCGGGTGCCCGCGCGAGAGCAGCCCGCCATCGGGGTTGACCGGCAGCGATCCGCCCGGTCCCGTCGCGCCGTCGCGCAGCAGCTTGATCGCGGTTCCCGGCGGGGTCAGGCCGAGTTCCTCAATCGCGATCAGCTCGGCCGGGGCTGCGGCGTCATGCACCTCGACCACGTCCACGTCGCCCGGACCGATGCCCGCCCGCTCGTACGCCTGCGCGGCCGCGCGCACCGTCGGGGGCGCCTGCGCGGGGTCGTTGGAGACGATCGAGGTCGCCAGGACCCGGACCGCCGCCTTGCCGCGCGCCCGGGCGGCGCGCTCACTCATCACGACCAGCGCGGCCGCGCCGTCCGAGAGCGGGGAACACATCGCCATGTGCAGCGGGTGGCTGATCAGGCGCCCTGCCAACACCTCCTCGACCGTGGTGGTCTTGCGGAAGTGCGCGCGGGGGTTCCTCGATCCGTAGAGCCGGCTCTTGACCACCAGCGCAGCCAGGTCGCGGGCCGTTCCCCCGGTCTTCTCCAGGTAGGCGGCGCCCTTGGCGGCGTAGTTCTCCATCAGCGGTGAGCTGGCGGGGAACTGCGGATCCGCACTGCCGCCCAGCGCCAGATCCCAGACCATGGAGCGCATCTCGGGACGGCGCTCGGTGTCGGTGGCCGAGGCGAGGGCGGCGAAGGCGCGGGTCTTGTCCGCCACGATGAGCCGTTCGGCGCCGACGGCTAAGGCTATGTCGGCCTGACCGGACAGCACTGCGGCGCAGGCCAGGGCGAAGGCCGACGAGGAGGCCGCGCAGGCGTTCTCGATGTTGAAGATCGCGGAGCCGAGCAGCCCGGTGTCGTGCAGGTACACCTGACCGCGGATCATCTCCTGGCCCTGCAGCAGCCCGGCGCCGGAGTTACCGAAGAAGACCTGCTGTACCTCGCGTGGCTCGATGCCCGCGTCCGCGAGGGCGTCCCGCACTGCCGCGCCGGCCAGATCGGAGATCGTGCCGGTGCTCTTGCCGAAAGGCGTCATCGCGGCGCCCGCGACGTAGACGGCACTCATGGCGGGCCTCCGATGAGGAAACAAACGAACGGTTGTTGTACTGGATACCATCATGCCTGCACCACGCGATTTGCGCACCCATACCCGTAGCGTCCGACCAGATGGGTCCTCTAGCGCTCGGGTCGTCGGACGCCCCCGGGTGGGCGGCAGGCCCGATGCATAGCGGCGAGGAGAGCACCGGTGACATTCGCTCAGACGTACGCGGGGCTGCGGGTTCTGGACCTGAGCGAGAACATCGCCGGGCCACTGGCGGCCATGGTGCTGGCGGACCTCGGCGCTGACGTCGTCAAGGTCGAACGGCCGGGAGTCGGCGAGGCAACCCGCAGCCTCCCGCCGCGCTGGGCCAGCGCGGACGCCTCGGAGAGCACCGTCTTCCTGGGTTTCAACCGCAACAAGCGCAGTCTGGCCCTCGACCTGCGGGAGCTGGAGGCCCGAGAGGCGGTACTGCGCTGGGGCGCGGAGGTCGTCATCGAGTCCTTCCGGCCCGGGGTCGCGCGGCGTCTGGGCCTCGATTTCGAAGACTTTGCGAGCACGAATTCGGCAGTGATCCACTGCGCGATCAGCGCCTTCGGGACGGGCCCGCTCGGGCACGACCGAGCCGGTTACGACGCCTTGATCCAGGCCTACGCCGGGATCCTGGAATCCACCGGGGAACCGGACGGCGGACCCTGCCGGGCCTCGCCGTCGATCATCGACATGAGCACGGGGATGTGGGCGGCGATGTCGATCATGGCCGCGCTCGCGCGGGCCGAGAGCACCCCAGGACCCCAGCAGCTGGAGGCCACGCTCGTCGACACCGGGCTGTTCCTGATGAGCCACCAGATCATGGGCTACCTCGGGTCGGGCACCTTCCCGGGCCGCCTCGGCTCGCAGGCCCCGAGCGCGGCGCCGTACCAGGTGTGGCCGACCGCGACCGCGCCGATCATGATCGCCACCTCGACCGACCGCACCTACGCGAGCTTGTGTGAGGTGATCGGGGCGGCGGACCTGGCCACCGACCCGCGGTTTGTGACCATGCCTGACCGGCTGGCCAGGCGCTATGAGCTGGCCGACCTGATCGGGGAACGTCTGCTCAGCCGGAGCGCGGGGGCGTGGCTCGACGCCCTGTGGGCCGCCGGCGTCCCTGCCGGGCCCGTGCAGGACCTGGCGGCGGCGCTCGCGGATCCGCTCACGGTCGAACGCGCCCTGCTGGCCGAGGCCGACCCCGGGCGGATCACTGGTCTGAAGCAGCTGCGCCTGCCGATGGACGGTGCCCGGGCGGCGCCGTTGCGACAGCCCCCGGCGGTGGGGGAACACAGTAGGCAGATCCTGGCCGAAGCCGGCTGCTCGCCCGAGCAGATCAGCCGACTGCTGAAGGCGGCCAAGCCGCGTTAGTCGTCCTGAGCAGACCGGGTGACGGCGCGATGAATCGGCCCGCAGTGGGTCGCCCGGGCGCTGTCATCGGCTGTGCTCCGACGCCGTAGACTGCCTCCGGCGTTCTCTCGTGAAGGCATTCACAAGGGCACGTCGGCAATGCCCGACCGGTGATGTGGGAGCCCGACCCCGCGCCCCGGGAAGCACCACGGCAGAAGGCAGGTCCCTCATGCGCACGGACGCGGACGTCATCGTCGTCGGCGCCGGCCCCTCGGGTGCGACCGCCGCCTTCCACCTGGCGCGGGCCGGGCTGGACGTGCTCTTGCTGGAGAAGACCAAGTTCCCTCGCGAGAAGGTCTGTGGCGACGGACTGACCCCGCGCGCGGTTAAGGCACTGATCTCGATGGGCATTCCCACCGAGGCCCAAGACGGCTGGATCACCAACAAGGGGCTGCGCATCATCGGCGGCGGCGTCACGGCCGAGGTGCCCTGGCCGGACCTGGCGAGCTTCCCCGACTACGGCCTCGTGCGCACCCGGATGGATTTCGACGAGACCCTGGCCCGGCATGCCGCGAAGGCCGGCGCCCGCCTGCACGAGCAGACCAACGTCACCGGTCCGGTGCTGGACCCAAGCACGGGCCGGGTGATCGGTGTGACGGCCAAACTGGCCGACGGGGTCGAGACCATCTTCCGGGCCCCGATCGTCCTCGCAGCTGACGGCAACTCCACGCGGCTCTCCCTCGCACTCGGGCTGCGCAAGCGGGACGACCGCCCGATGGGTGTGGCAGTGCGCACGTACTACACCTCGCCCCGCCACAACGACGACTGGCTGGAGTCGTGGCTGGAGCTGTGGGACAACTCCACCTCGACCCCGCGCCTGCTGCCGGGTTATGGCTGGGTGTTCGGGGTCGGTGATGGCACCTGCAACGTCGGCCTCGGCGCGCTGAACACCAGCGCCGCGTTCGGGAAGACCGACTATCGGGCGATGCTCAAGGACTGGGTGGCCTCGACCCCCGAGGAATGGGGCTTCCGTGAGGAGAACCGCGTCGGGCCGATCCTGGGCGCTGCCCTGCCCATGGGCTTCAACCGCACCCCGCACTACACCCGCGGCGTGCTATTACTCGGCGACGCCGGCGGGATGGTCAACCCGTTCAACGGGGAAGGCATCGCCTATGCGATGGAGTCCGGCGCCTTGGCCGCCGAGGTGGTGACGCAGGCGCTGGCCCGCACCGGACCCGCACGCGAACGCGCGCTCGAGGGTTATCCGGTGGCGCTCAAGCAGGCTTACGGCGGCTATTACACGCTCGGCCGGGTCTTTGTGAAGATGATCGGCAACCCCACGTTCATGCAGTACGCAACCAAGCACAGCCTCTCGCGCCCCACCCTGATGCGCTTCACGCTCAAGTTGCTGGCGAACCTGACAGACCCCCGCGGAGGCGACGCGATGGACCGTGTCATCAATGGTCTGTCCCGGATCGCACCCGCCGCCTGAGTACCCGCCAGAACTTCTCCCACACACCGCACCGCACCGCACCGCAGACGAAGGAGGACGGCATGGACGGAAACGTCTACATCCCCATTGCCGTACTCGCGGCGTTGGCGTTCGGCTTCGCCGCGTTCTCGGTCATCAGCGGAATGCTGACCGGGCCCAAGCGCTATAACCGGGCCAAGCTCGACGCATATGAGTGCGGTATCGAACCGACCCCGCAGCCGGTCGGCGGCGGCCGCTTCCCGGTCAAGTACTTCCTGACCGCCATGTTGTTCATCATCTTCGACGTCGAGGTCATCTTCCTGTACCCGTGGGCGGTGACCTTCGACGACTTCGGGATCTTCATCCTCGCCGAGATGATGCTGTTCATCGTGGCGGTCTTCGTCCCCTTCATCTACGTCTGGCGCCGCGGCGGCCTGGAATGGGACTGAGGTACTGAGGTGGGGATCGAGGAGAAACTCCCGAGCGGAGTTCTGCTGAGCACGGTCGAGGGCCTGGTCGGCTACATGCGCAAGAGCTCGCTCTGGCCGGCCACCTTTGGGCTCGCCTGCTGCGCGATCGAGATGATGGCGACCGGCACCGGGCGCTACGACATCGCCCGGTTCGGTATGGAGGCGTTCCGTGCTTCGCCCCGCCAGGCCGACCTGATGATCGTCGCCGGCCGGGTGAGCACCAAGATGGCTCCGGTGGTGCGCCAGATCTACGACCAGATGGCCAACCCGACATGGGTCCTGGCGATGGGCGCCTGCTCGTCCTCGGGCGGGATGTTCAACAACTACGCGATCGTGCAGGGCGTCGACCACATCGTTCCGGTGGACATCTACCTGCCCGGGTGCCCACCCCGGCCGGAGATGCTGCTCGACGCGATCCTGAAGCTGCACGATCAGATCCAGCACACCAAGCTCGGTCCGCATGCCGCCGCGGAGCAGATCCGGCTCGAGCAGGCGGCGCTGTCGGCAGTTCCGACGTCGGAGATGAAGGGGCTGCTTCGATGAGCGAGCGCACCGAGCTCACGATGAGCACAGAATCGGTCCCCGACAGGACGAAGTCCGCAGCGGTGACTCGATGACCGAGGTCCCACCCCGTCGTACCGGCCAGCAGGTCGCCACCCCCGGGGCGGCCGCCGCGGTGCCGGCGGTCGTGGAACAACCGGCGGTCACTGTGCCGGAGAATCTGCCCGGACCGCCGGCGCCTGCGGCCGTCACGGTGGAAGTGCGCCGCGGCATGTTCGGCGTCGAGGGCACGGGAGACACCTCGGGTTACTCGGGTCTGGTGCGCACCATCGCGCTGCCGGCGAACTCACCCGCCCCCTACGGTGGCTACTTCGACGAGCTGGCCGACAACCTGCGTCATGCGCTCGCGATGAACGGGGTGGTGTACAGCGAGGCAGTCGAAGCCGTGGTCGTTGACCGCGGTGAGCTCACCTTCTACGTGCGCCGCGAATCCATTCTGGCGGTTGCGAAGGCGCTGCGTGATGACGCGTCACTGCGCTTCGAGATGTGCAGCGGGGTGTCCGGGGTGCACTACCCGGAGCTGGCGGGCCGGGAACTGCACGCGGTCTATCACCTGCTCTCGATCACGCACAACCGGCGGGTCCGGCTCGAGGTTGCGGTCCCGGATGCCGACCCGCACCTGCCCTCGGTGTTCAGCATCTACCCGACCTGCGACTGGCACGAACGCGAAACCTACGACTTCTTCGGAATCATTTTCGACGGACACCCCGCCCTGACGCGCATTCAGATGCCGGACGACTGGCCGGGTCACCCGCAGCGCAAGGACTACCCGCTGGGTGGCATTCCCGTGGAGTACAAAGGCGCCACCATCCCGCCGCCGGACGAGAGGCGGTCCTACAGCTGATGGCGAATGAGACCTACACCATGACCGCTGGCGAGACTGACCCGTATGCGGCGGCGACCGAGACCACGCAGGGCCGGATCTTCAACGTCACCGGCGGCGACTGGGACCAGATGATCGCCGACCTCGGGGAAGCCCCCGAAGAACGCATCGTGGTGAACATGGGCCCGCAGCACCCCTCCACCCACGGGGTGCTCCGCCTCATTCTCGAGCTCGACGGCGAGACGGTCACCGAGGCCCGCTGCGGCATCGGGTACCTGCACACCGGAATCGAGAAGAACTGCGAGTACCGCTCGTTCACCCAGGGCGTCACGTTCGTGACGCGCATGGACTACCTGTCCTCGTTCTACTCCGAGACCGGGTACTGCCTGGCCACCGAGAAGCTGCTCGGCATCACCGAGCAGGTACCCGAGCGGGCCAGTGTCGTGCGGGTCCTGCTGATGGAGCTCAACCGCATCTCCTCGCACCTGGTGGCGTTGGCGACCGGAGGCCTTGAACTCGGCGCCTTCGCGCCGATGATGTTCGGCTTCCGTGAGCGCGAGATGGTGCTGGACATCTTTGAGGAGATCACCGGGCTGCGGATGAATCAGGCGTTTATCCGCCCGGGTGGTCTCGCCCAGGACGTGCCGGACTCAGCGCTGACGAAGATCGCGGACCTCGTGCAGGTGTGGCCGAGCCGAGCGAAGGACTACGTCAAGGTGCTCAACGGCCAGCCGATCTGGAAGGGCCGCACCGAGGGTGTGGGCTACCTGGATCTGACGGGTTGTATGGCGCTGGGCGTGACCGGCCCGGTTCTGCGGGCGACCGGGCTGCCACACGACCTGCGCAAGTCCCAGCCTTACTGCGGGTATGAGACCTATGACTTCGAGGTCGTCACCCATGACACCTGTGATGCCTGGGCGCGTTTCCTGATCCGTCAGCGCGAGATGAACGAGTCGATCCGAATCATCGCCCAGTGTGCCGACCGGCTGCGCAAGCCCGGCCCGGTCATGGTGGAGGACCGCAAGATCGCCTGGCCCGCGCAGCTCTCGGTCTCCTCCGACGGTCAGGGCAACTCACTCGCCCATATCAGGAAGATCATGGGCGAGTCGATGGAGTCCCTGATCCACCACTTCAAGCTGGTCACGGAGGGTTTCCGGGTCCCCGCCGGTCAGGTGTACCAGGCGATCGAGTCCCCGCGCGGTGAGCTCGGCGTGCACATGGTCTCCGATGGCGGTACCCGGCCCTACCGGGTGCATTTCCGCGACCCGTCTTTCGTGAACCTGCAGTCGGTGGCTGCCATGAGCGAAGGAAGTCTGGTCGCCGACGTCATCGCCGCCGTCGCCTCCATCGACCCCGTGATGGGAGGCGTCGACCGATGAACGAGCGAAGCGAGTTCACCATGAACACCGAATGCGGCCCCGCGAGGACGAAGTCCGTGGCGGTGACGCGATGAGTTTGGACGAGCGCACCCGCGAGCAGATGCGCGAGATCATCGCCCGCTACCCGCAGCCGCGTTCGGCGCTGCTGCCGATGCTGCACCTGTGCCAGGCCGAGGAGGGTTACGTCTCCCCGCAGGGTGTGGCGATGTGCGCGCAGGAACTCGGACTCACCGTCGCCGAGGTGGGCGCGGTCGCGACGTTCTACACGATGTACAAGCGCCGCCCGGTCGGTGAGTACCACGTCGGGGTGTGCACCAACACGTTGTGCGCGATCATGGGCGGCGACGCCATCCTCGCCGCGCTCAAGAGGCACCTCGGTATCGGCAACGACGAGACCACCCCGGACGGCAAGGTCACCCTCGAGCACATCGAGTGCAACGCGGCGTGTGACTACGCCCCGGTAATGACGGTGAACTGGGAGTTCTTCGACAACCAGACCATCGCCTCCGCCCAGGAGCTGGTCGACCGCCTGCGCAGTGGTGACGTGCCCTCACCTACCCGGGGCGCCGGCCCGGTGTGCACGTGGAAACAAGCCTCGCGGGTCCTCGCCGGGTTCCCCGACGGCCGCGCCGGCGAAGGACCCCCGGCGGGCCCGCCTTCCCTGCTCGGGCTGGAGTACGCCAAGGCGCGCGGCGAGTCCGCGCCCGCCATGCCGGGGGGTGGTGTGTAAGTGTTGACGCCAGTTCTCTCCGCGCATTGGGACGAGGCCGACTCGTTCACCATTCGCGGCTACCAGCGTCACGGTGGTTACAACGCCGCCCGCCGGGCCGTCACCTCGATGGATCCCGACGCGCTGATCTCCCTGGTCAAGGACTCCGGTCTGCGCGGACGTGGCGGCGCGGGATTCCCCACGGGCATGAAGTGGAGCTTCATTCCCCAGAACGACGGTAAGCCGCACTACCTGGTCATCAACGCGGACGAGTCCGAGCCGGGCACGTGCAAGGACATCCCGTTGATGATGGCCAACCCGCACGTTCTGGTGGAGGGCGTCATCATCGCCTCCTACGCCATTCGTGCCACCCACGCCTTCATCTACATCCGCGGCGAGGTGCTGCACGTGATCCGCCGCATGCAGGCGGCCGTGGCCGAGGCCTACGCCGCCGGGTATGCCGGCAAGGGCCTGTTCGGCTCGACGTACGACCTGGAGATCGTGGTGCACGCCGGGGCCGGCGCGTACATCTGCGGCGAGGAGACGGCGCTGCTGGACTCGCTGGAAGGGCGCCGTGGCCAGCCGCGCCTGCGCCCGCCGTTCCCCGCGGTTGCCGGGCTCTACGGGTGCCCCACCGTCATCAACAACGTCGAATCGATCGCCTCGGTCCCCTCGATCGTCGCCGGCGGGGTCGACTGGTTCGCCTCGATGGGGACCGAGAAGTCCAAGGGCTACACGCTCTATTCGCTGTCCGGGCACGTCGCCAACCCGGGCCAGTTCGAGGCACCCCTGGGTGTGACGCTACGTCAGCTACTTGAGCTGTCCGGCGGTATGCGGCCCGGCCGGAAGCTGAAGTTCTGGACCCCGGGGGGCTCGTCGACGCCGTTGCTCACTGACGCACACCTGGATGTGCCCCTCGATTACGAAGGCGTGGCAGCGGCAGGATCGATGCTGGGCACGAAGGCCTTGCAGATCTTCGACGACACCACCTGCGTGGTGCGCGCGGTGCTGCGCTGGACCGAGTTCTACGCGCACGAATCCTGCGGCAAGTGCACCCCCTGCCGCGAAGGCACCTACTGGGCGGTGAAGACGCTGCGCCGGATCCTGCACGGCGAGGGCCGGATGGAGGACATCGACATCCTGCTTGACCTGTCCGACAACATCCTCGGCCGCTCGTTCTGCGCCCTCGGCGACGGCGCCACCAGCCCGATCACCTCGGCCATCGAGTACTTCCGCGAGGAGTTCGTCGCCTGCATCGAAGCGGGCGGTTCCCCGTTCGATCCCGCGGCCTCCACCCTGTTCGACGGAGTGAATGCATGACCATCACCGCAAGTTCCGGCGGCGCAGTGGCGACCCCGGTGGAGCTGGTCACGCTGACCATCGACTCAATCGAGGTCAGCGTCCCCAAGGGCACTCTGGTGATCCGGGCCGCCGAGCAGATCGGTATCCAGATCCCGCGATTCTGCGACCATCCCCTCCTGGAGCCAGTCGGTGCCTGCCGGCAGTGCCTGGTCGAGGTGCAGGGCCAGCGCAAGCCGTTCGCCTCCTGCACCACGACGGTGTCCCCGGGGATGGTCGTGCTGACTCAGGTGTCCTCGCCGGTCGCGGACAAGGCGCAGCAAGGCGTCATGGAGCTGCTGCTGATCAACCATCCGCTGGACTGCCCGGTCTGCGACAAGGGCGGGGAGTGCCCGCTGCAGAACCAGGCGATGTCCAACGGGCGCACGGACAGCCGCTTCACCGAGGCCAAGCGCACCTTCCCCAAGCCGGTCAGCATCTCCGCGCAGGTGCTTCTCGACCGCGAGCGGTGCGTGCTGTGTGCCCGGTGCACGCGGTTCTCCAAACAGATCGCCGGGGACCCGTTCATCGACATGTTCGAACGTGGCGCGCTCCAGCAGGTGGCGATTTATGAGAATGCGCCGTTCGAGTCCTACTTCTCCGGCAACACCATCCAGATCTGCCCGGTCGGGGCGCTCACCTCCGCCGCCTACCGCTTCCGCTCGCGCCCCTTCGATCTGGTCTCCAGCCCGAGCGTGTGCGAGCACTGCTCGGGTGGCTGCTCGCTGCGCACCGACCACCGCCGCGGCAAGGTCCTGCGCCGCCTCGCCGGTGAGGACCCCGAGGTCAACGAGGAGTGGAACTGCGACAAGGGCCGCTTCGCCTTTGCCTATGCGACCCGCCCGGATCGCCTGAGCCATCCGCTGATCCGCGGCGCCGACGGCACCCTGCTGCCGGCGTCCTGGCCCGAAGCCCTCTCGGTGGTCGCCGCCCGGTGGGAAGCTGACCGCGGCAGCGTCGCCTTGCTGACCGGAGGTCGGCTGACGCTGGAGGACAACTACGCGTACGCCAAGTTCGCGCGCGTGGCCCTGGACACCAACGACATCGACTTCCGGGCGCGCGCGCACTCCGCGGCCGAGGCGGCTTTCCTCGCGGCCCACGTTGCGGGAAAAGGTCTGTTCGCCGGCACCCCCGCGGTGACCCACGCGGCGATCGAGGCTGCGCCTGCGGTGCTGCTGATCGCCCTCGAGCCGGAGGAGGAGGCCGCCGCCATCTTCCTGCGGCTGCGCAAGGCCCATCTCAAGCGGGGCCAGCGCGTGCTGTCCCTGGCGGCGTTCGCCTCCAATGGGCTGGCAAAGTGCGGCGGCACGCTGATCCCCACCGTTCCGGGGACCGAGGCCGCGATGCTCGACGCCCTGGCCGGTGATGCCGCGATCGCGGCACTGCTCGCCATGCCCGGCGCGGTGATCCTGGTCGGCGAGCGCCTGGCCACCGCTGCCGGGGGTTTTGACGCCGCGGCGCGCCTTGCCGCCGCCACCGGCGCGAATCTCGCGTGGATCCCGCGGCGCAGCGGTGACCGGGGGGCCGTGGAGGCAGGTGCCATGCCGAACCTGCTGCCGGGCGCGCGTCCGGTCGATGACGCCGCAGCCCGCGCCGAGGTCGCCGACTTCTGGGGTGTGCCGACCCTGCCGGCCCTGCCCGGCCGCGACACCTCGCAGATCCTGGCCGCCGCGGCGAGCGGCGAGGTGCGGTCCCTGATCGTGGCCGGCGTCGATCCCGATGACCTGCCCGACCCCCAGAGCGCCCTCATCGCCCTGAGCCTGGTGGACTTCCTGGTCAGCTTTGAGATCCGGGCCAGTGAGGTCACCGAACGCGCCGCGGTTGTCTTCCCGGTGCCGCCGGTCGCGGAGCGGGCCGGCACGTTCCTGAACTGGGAGGGCCGAATGCGGCCGTTCGCCCAGGCGATCAGCGGCAGCCCGGTGATGACCGACCTGCGGATCCTGTCCGCGATCGCGGAGGAGATGGACCGCCCGCTGGGGTTGCGCGATCACCGCGCCGCGTCGGCGGAACTGGCCGCGCTGGGACGCTGGGGTGGTCCGCGTACCGACCCGCCCCCGCCCGTGCCATCCCCGACCACGCCGGCCACGCGCGCCGGCGAGGCGGTGCTCGCGAGTTGGCGCATGCTGCTGGACCTGGGCCGGTTGCAGGACGGTGAGCCGCACCTTGCCCGCACGGCACGGCGACCGGTAGTGCGGCTGTCCGCGGCCACCGCCGCGGAGATCGGTGCCACGGCGGGCGCTCTGGTCGTCGTCACCGGCGAACGCGGCACGGTGAGCCTGCCGCTGGTGATCACCGACATGCCGGACCGGGTGGTCTGGCTCCCGACCAAGTCCCCGGGCAGCGCGATGTGCCGTGATCTCGGCGTCGGCCCCGGCGCCGTCGTGCGCCTGCACGCGGGAGGGACATCGTGATGCAGGGGGCGACCAGCGCACCGGATCTGCTTCTCGCCGAGGCCGACGGGTCCAACCTGGCCCAGTTCGGCAACGACGTCTGGTGGATCATGCTGACCAAGGTCGTCGTGGTCTTCGTCTTCCTGATGCTCATCACGCTGTTCAACATCCTGTTCGAACGGCGCGCGGTCTCCTGGATGCAGCAACGGGTCGGTCCCAACCGGGTGGGCCCGCAGGGCTCGCTGCAGTCCCTGGCCGACGGCGTCAAGCTGATGCTGAAGGAGGACATCGTCCCCCGGGCGGCGGACAAGGCGATCTTCATCGCCGCGCCGATCATCTCGGCGACGGGAGCATTCCTGGCCTTCGCGGTGATCCCGGTCGGCCCCGAGGTCTCGATCTTCGGTGAGCGCACGGTCCTGCAGGTGACGGACTCACCCATCGCGGTGCTGTTCATCCTCGCGGCGGCGTCCTCGGCGATCTACGGCATCGTGCTCGCCGGCTGGTCCTCGGGCTCGACCTACCCCCTGCTCGGCGGCCTGCGCTCGACCGCGCAGATGATCTCCTACGAACTGGCGATGTCGCTCAGTTTCGTCGCCGTGTTCCTGTACGCGGGGTCGATGTCGACCTCGGAGATCGTCGCGGCGCAGGAGAACCTCTGGTTCGGCATTGCGCTGCTGCCTTCCTTCGTGGTCTACCTGATCGCCATGGTCGGTGAGACCAACCGCGCGCCGTTCGACCGGCCCGAGGCCGAGGGTGAGCTGGTCGGCGGTTTCCACACCGAATACTCCTCCATCAAGTTCGCGCTGTTCTTCCTCGGGGAGTACATCGCGATGACCACGGTCGCCGCGCTCGCGGTGACGCTGTTCCTCGGGGGCTGGATGGCTCCGTGGCCGCTCGGCGGCCCGATCTGGCCCGGCGCCAACGAGAACTGGTGGCCGGTGCTGTGGTTCCTGGGCAAGCTGCTCGCGCTGATCTTCGTCTTCATCTGGCTGCGCGGAACCCTGCCCCGGATGCGTTACGACCAATTCATGGCGTTCGGCTGGAAGGTCCTGATCCCGGTCTCGCTGGGATGGATCATGCTCGTCGCCACCATCCAGGCGATGCGCAACGAAGGCTACGAGGTCCGCAACGTGATCTTCGTGGTGGCCGGGGCGCTGGTGGCGCTGCTGATCGTGACCGCGTTGTGGGATGCGATCCGGGCCAAGACCGCACAAGCGGAGAGCTCCGAGGCCCCGGCCCCGTTCGACCCCTTCGCCGGCGGTTTCCCGGTGCCCCCGATGCCCGGTCAGGCACTACCGCGGGCCGTCGCCGCGGCCGCGGCGGTGAGCGTGCCGGTGAGCGTGCCGGCCGGTGCTGACGCACCGGGGCGCGAGAGCGAGCCGAAGGGAGAGGGCAATGCCTAGGATCACCGATGCCATCGCCGGCTTCGGCGTCACGTTCGCCGCGATGTTCCGCAAGGCCAACACCGAGTTCTACCCCGAGCAGAAGAAGGGGACCGCGGGCGGTCCGCCGATCTCGCCGCGCTTTCACGGGCGCCATCAGCTCAACCGGCACCCGGATGGGTTGGAGAAGTGCATCGGTTGCGAGCTGTGCGCCTGGGCCTGCCCGGCCGACGCGATCTACGTCGAAGGCGCCGACAACGACGACGCCGCCGGCGAGCGGTTCTCCCCGGGTGAGCGCTACGGGCGCGTCTACCAGATCAACTACCTGCGCTGCATCTTCTGCGGGCTGTGCATTGAGGCCTGCCCCACGCGGGCCCTGACCATGACGCACGAGTTCGAGCTCGCCGATTCCAGCCGGGAAAGCCTCATCTTCACCCAGGCCGAACTGCTCGGTCCACTCACCGAGGCCATTGTGGCTGCCCCGCACCCGATGTACCCCGGCAGCACGGACACCGACTATTACCGCGGCGTGGTGACCGGGGCCGACCCCGCTCTGCTGCGTATCGCGACCGGAACGGGTGAGACCTGATGGATGAGACATCCACCGGCGAGGCAGTGCTGTTCTGGCTGCTGTCCCCGATCGCTGTCCTGGCCGCCCTCGGCGTGGTCGGCACCAAGAAGGCCGTGCACTCGGCGTTGATGCTGGCCACGGTGATGGTCTGCCTCGCGATGTTCTTCGCAGTGCAGTCGGCACCGTTCCTCGCCGTGGTGCAGGTGGTCGTCTACACCGGTGCGGTCATGATGCTGTTCCTCTTCGTGCTGATGCTGATCGGCGTCGACTCGGCCGATTCCCTGATCGAGACAATTCGTGGGCAGCGCATCGCCGCGATCCTGGCGGGGACGGGCTTCGGGATCCTGGTACTCGTCGGGATCGGCAACGCCTCGGTGTCGGGTTTCAACGGGCTCACCGACGCCAATTCCGGCGGCAACGTTGAAGGCATCGCCGAGTTGCTCTTCACCCGCTACGTGTTCGCCTTCGAGGCCACCAGCGCACTGCTGATCACCGCGGCCCTGGGTGCGATGGTGCTCGCTCACCGCGAACGCATCGGGGAGAAAGTCACCCAACGCGAGCTCTCGATCGAGCGGTTCAAGAGCGGGCAGATCGTCACGCCGCTGCCGGCGCCGGGGGTCTACGCACGCTCCAACTCGGTCGACACCCCGGCCCTGCTGCCCGACGGGACAGCGTCCGAGCTCTCGCTCTCGCGCGTGCTGCGGGCCCGCGGAGACGTCGGCGCGATCTCGCAGGCCCGGCACGAGGGGGCCTCCCAGCTCGACGTCGCCGACGAGACCGAGCGCGCGCAGGGCACGGAGGCGCCAGCGTGAACCCGGCGAACTACCTATATCTCTCGGCGATCCTGTTCACGATCGGCGCCGCCGGGGTGCTGACCCGG
>JBQTII010000146.1:0-11906 GCA_052388275.1 Sporichthyaceae bacterium
TCGGCGTCGTAGCGGGTCTTGAGTTTGTAGATCCAGGAGCGGTGCACACCGTAGGCGGTGGCGATCTCGGCGACGGGGCGGTGCTCGATGAGTAGGGCGGTCAGAATCAGGCGGGCCGTGGACTGGGTCGGCAGCCGGTGAGCCTGCGGGCGGCCATGGAAGCCGCGACTGCAGGCTCGCTGTGCTGTCGCCTATGTCTTGAGAGAGGTGTCGCCTATGTCCTGACGCACAACACCCACAGCTCCACCCATTCATGCAACATGAGCGACGATGCCGCGCGTCATGAGGTCCAGAGCACGTCCATCGGCACCGCCGTGATCCGGTCGCCGAACGGACCAGCGGTGGGGCCGGTGTGCAGGACGAGTCCGGCGATGAAGCGCTTCCCGAGCTTGTCGCGGAGTTGGGCGAGCCACTTGGCGTCGTTGCCGCCGATCCGTGAGTTCGACTTGACTTCGAGACCTGCGACGCGGCCGTCCGGCGTTTCGAGAATCAGGTCCACCTCTCCGGCCGCGCGGTCACGGAAGTGGCTGAGGCGAAAGGACTCCTCCGACCACGCGCGCTGTCGCCGAATCTCACCGGCCACGAACCCTTCAAGGAGATGGCCGGCCATCTCGCCATAGGAATCTGGCCCTGCCCCTGCCGCCGAGACATTGAGGAGTCGGGCGGCGAGCCCAGTGTCGAGCAGAGAAGCCTTCGGCCTCGAGACCGGCCGCTTCGCGAAGTTCGTCGACCAGGCGGGGAGTTGCTGAATCAGGTACATGGTCTCCAGCAGTTCCAGCAGGCGACGAAGGGAGGTCACCGGCACCCCGGTCTCTTTCGCCACGTCGGCGAGATTGAGCTCTTCGCTGTTGCGCGCAGCCAGCACGCCGAGGATCGCAGGGAGCTGGTCGGTTCGGTGCGATCCGCTGATCTCCCGAGCGTCGCGTTTCGCGATGCCGTTGAGGTAGCTGTCGAGCCACGCCGTCCGGCGAGGACCGGGGGTGCGGGCCAGCGCCTCGGGGTATCCGCCGGACGTCGCGCGCTCTAAATACTGGTGTCGTGTCAAGGTGCTGGCGTGATTGGCGAACTGCTCACCACGGAGCAGCCGGTCGACAAAGCGTTCCTTGTGGCCGGCCAGCTCTCCCTGGCTGAAGCCGTGAAGTTCGATCGTCTCAATCCGTCCGGCAAGGCTGTCCTTGGCAGCAGGAAGCCTGAGCAGATCGGCAGAGCCGGTCACGAGGAAGCGGCCAGGGCGGGTGTCGCGGTCAACGACGTACTTGAGCGCGAGCACCACTTCTGGGGCGAGTTGGATCTCGTCGATCGCCAGCAGGTGGTCCGTGTGTTGGAGGAAGCCAAGCGGTTCATTCTGAGCCAGCGTCAGAGTCGGCTCGTCATCGAAGCTGACTCCTCGACCGCCGCGCTCGTTGACGATCTCCTGCATGAGGGTCGTCTTGCCCACCTGACGGGCACCCTGGATGACGACGATTCGGGTGTCCTGCAGGGTCTGCGGCCGTGGCAATCGCTAGCGGCCGAGGATGTCCCAGACCAGCTCCAAGCCGCGAGCTGACGGTTCGTCGTCCGGGTAGGCCCGCCGCACCAACGCCTTTACCTCGTCCGCGCTGATGATGGCGAGCTCGCGGCACAAGGTCTCGATGTCCTCGGCATCGGTCGGCCGACCGGCCTGAACCTTCATGGCCAGCAACTGCTCGGGTGCGATGGCGTACAGGTGCAGATTCGGGTGGTCGAACGTGAGGCTGCGACGCCAGTGCGCGGCGCGTGGCACGTAGACACTCGCCTGCTGGTTCAGCCAGGACCGCGGCAGTCCCATCTCGTCGGCGACCTGATGTGCCGCTCGCTGGACCGCGCCGTGCGGCTGATAGTCGAAGGCGTCGACGTCCGCTGTTGCGTCGCGGGCGCCGTACTCGGTCACCATGACGGCGCCGCCCACGATGTGCAGGTCAGCGACGACGCCGGCGTCGCGCAGATAATCGCCCAGCCGCCCGAGCGCGTCGAGTAGTCGGCGCCGGGACAGCAGCGGGCCGTCACTCGGGTCGGCGTTCATATCCGCTGCAGATCCGAGCGATCGACCCACACGTTGCGGCGACGGAAGGCGGTCGGTGCCCCGGTGAGAGCTCGGCGCCGTACCGAGGGCAGATCGACCCAGAACCAGGGATGGTCGAGAAAGCGCCGGGGTTCGGTGCACCACATCGGCGGGTCGACGGCGTCGTGGAAGGCGAGATGTTCGGCCAGGGCCCCGAGCAGGGCTTCCCATTGCGGATCGTCCAGCGCGGCGGGCCGGGTCAGCAGCAGAGCTGTGCGTCGAGCGGGATCCGCGTCGGCATAGCGACCGACGAAGTCCAGCACCAGGCGCCGACGCTGGGCATCGGTTCCCTGGTTGGCGAGGTGGTTCGACAACTGCGCGATGCTCAGCGATGACGGGTCGGTGGGGAGGGCGACCACCCGCACGTCAGCCGCAGCTCCGCAAGCGCTGAGCAGGCGCACGAAGGTCGGCCAGGTCGGCTCGCGTCTGCCGCGCTCGTAGAGGGACACCATCGGCTGATCGATCTCGGCTCGAACTGCGACCTCCCGCTGGCGGAGTTCTGCCTCCGACCTCGCGCTTCGAAGCGCCCGCGCCAAGGATCCATTCATATAAACGATCATACATGGCGTCAAGGTCCCCGGAGGGAGTCGGTTGATTTCCCATCAGATTCGATCAGGTCGAGGCGGCGATTCGCGTCGAGCTGATAGCTGGCTGCGAGCCCGCTGCCGGATGGGGAGAGCAACCAATTGACTGTGTGGGAGTGTGGTCGCGGCGGTTCAGTCGAGGTGCACGACACCACGGTCTACCTCTGCGGCCCCGTTGCGTTCATGGACTCCCTGGGTCTGGAGGCGGCCCGGCTCGACTACCCGATCGACGCCGTGCACCGCGAATCCTTCACTGCCGCGGTCATCGACCTGACCGACACCCGGCCCTTCGGGCTCGTCCTGGGCCGCAGCGGGCAGAGCTTCCAGACCCCTGCCGACCGCCAGGCCCTCGATGTTCTCCTTGAGCACGACGTCGCGTGCCGTGGTCCTGCTCCCCGCGTGTCTGTGGCTCGTGTGTCACCCCGGTCCTGGAGGGCGAGGTCGAGCACCGTTCGATCTCCGCGGCCGTCGCCCTCGGGTCCTCCCAGAATCCGATGGTGGCGACCTCAATGTCGAGGTAGACCAAGCCCGGGTCCACCCGCACGCGCCGTAGCCCGTGCCGATCCAGCCGGAGCTCGTTGGCGGGCGGGAAGGATCGAGAAGAACGGGTCGAAGGAGTAAGGGTGCGTCAAATATTCGGGGGCGCCGGGAATTGCGTAGGACGACGCGGTGAAACCGCCGACGGCGGCGTTGGCCTCGACCACCAGCACTCGTCGTCCCGCGTCGGCGAGGTAGTTCGCCGCTACCAGCCCGTTGTGCCCCGCCCCGATGACGATGGCATCGAATCCGCTGGTCACGGGGTCACCCGGCTTCGGGCGAGCCACCCGGTCCGGCGCCGCGGAAGCCGGTTAAGGCAGGGTGAGCCGCACGCCTGCGTCCTCGGCGTCGCGAGCCGCCCGCAACGCGTTGGTCCTTTCGAAGTCTGCCTCCGACGTCGTTCGAGTGCTCCAATCAACCCGCGCTGTCCACCGCCGGGCGAACTCGAGCACGGCGATCAAGTTCGCGTCGCCCGCGGTGTGGGTCGCTGCCCGTAGGCCGGCGAGGTAGTTCTCGCGGTACACGGTCGGAATCACGATCCGGACCTGATCGGCCGACACCAACTCCGCGTTCATGAAGATGCGAGCGATGCGGCCGTTGCCATCGCTGAAGGGGTGAACCTCGGAGACCAGGAACATCATGAAGACGGCCCGCGCAAAGGGGTCGATCAGACCTGCCGTGACGTCGAATCCGCGAAGCAATGTCCCCTCTACCAGGTCGGGGGCCACGAAGTGCGTTGAGCCGGCTCGGTTCGCTCGAACCTTGAACTGCCCAGGGACAACCTCGGGTCGTCCGCCCAACAGGACTGCGTGGCGCTCCTTCAAAAGACCGACGAACTCTGCCCCGTCGCTGGGTACCCGCGACATCTCGGCGATAGATGATGTGAGGCGATAGGTGCCGATGATGTCGTGAGCGTCGGCTGGCCTGTCGGTGGGGACGTTGCCGTCGAACACGATCTCGGCTGCCTCGTCCACGGTGAACTCGGTGCCTTCGATGAAGTTGGAGAAGTACGCCTCGTAGAACGGCAGTAGCGCCCGACGAGCCCCATCGACCGGCATCGCCGCCAACGGTGCGGGTGACAGGTCGGCCAGGGCCGCGGCGAGCCGTTCGAAGACAGCGATCCGTCGGCTGTCGACCGGCGTACCCGTCGCCCGGGCTTTCAGGTGCGGGGAAAGGAGGATCTCGACCGCGCGGGTGTTCAGCGCGGCGCCCACGAGAGCGTCGAGGGTCTTGAGTTCGCGTGTCCGTCCGAGGGCCGAAGCAATGGCCCGTGCTTGGTCTCGAACGTGATTGAGCCCGTCGGGCCCGCGTCGTGCGCAGATCTCGTCGAGCCGCCCCTCGATTGCGGCGCGATCGAGGACGCGCGACGTCAGGCCGGCGGCGGCGGTGGCGCGGGCGGGGGCGAGGTTGTCGAGGAGAGCACGCGCTTCGCCGGCCATCCACAGTCCGTCCGGTAGCGCCATGTCTCCTTCCACGGGTCCCGCACCTCGGCGCGGAAGGATCTGCATGCCGGGGAGTCTCAGCGAACGAGACCGGTTGGGGACGCTGACACAGAGAACGCCATCGCTGCCGATACCCCCGTCCGCGACGGACCTGTCGGTGATCACAGCGCCGGGGATTTCGTGGGCAAGGATCTTCCACAAGTGTCGGCGCACGGCGGCCTCGGGGTCGCCAACCTCGGTCGTGTAAACCCCGGCGGTGAGCCGAGCCAACTCGCCCCTGGTGGCCCTGCGCGCAAACGCCCGGCGGCCGGCGTTGTCGGTGTCAGCCGCGAAAAGCACGTCCGACGCATCGGCCACGCGAGTATTCCTCTCCCGAGTACGAGCGCCGCTGACCTGCTACCTGTCTCATTACGTGCAATAACAAGGGCCTGTAGCGATCATCCTCACAGTAGAACACACTTTAGGACACCTGCTGTCTCGGATTGTGCAGTCGCCGCAGGTGGCCCCAGTTGGTCGCGCGAACTCAGGCGACGCGTTCGACGATCGCGGCCAGGCCCTGCCCGCCCCCGATGCACATCGTCTCCAGGCCGTAGCGCGCCTGGCGGCGGACCATCTCTCGGGACAGGGTCGCCAGGATGCGCCCGCCGGTCGCGCCGACCGGATGCCCCATCGAGATGCCGGAGCCGTGCACGTTCATCCGCTCGAAGTCGGCGGGGGCAAAGCCCCACTCCCGGGTGCAGGCGAGCACCTGGGCGGCGAAGGCCTCGTTGAGCTCGATCAGGTCGATGTCGGAGAGCTTGAGCCCGGCGATCGCCAGCGCCTTGGCGGTGGCCGGGACGGGTCCGATCCCCATCGTCGCCGGCGCCACCCCGCCCAGACCCCAGGAGACCAGGCGGACCAAGGGACGCAGCCCGAGCTCTTCCGCGGTGGAACGGGTGGTGACGATGCAGATCGCGGCGCCGTCGTTCTGGCCGGAGGCGTTACCGGCGGTCACCGTGGCGTCCGGGTCGCCCTTGCCGAGCACCGCCTTGAGTCGGGACAACGACTCCAGTGTGGTCTCGGGACGGATGTGCTCATCGACCTCGACGATCGTGTCGCCCTTGCGGCCCGCGATCCTCACCGGGACGATCTCCCCGGCGAAGATGCCCGCCGCGCGCGCGGCCGCGGCCCGGCGGTGGCTCTCGAGAGCGAACTCGTCCTGCTCTGCGCGCCCGATTGAGTACTCCCGGCGCAGGTTCTCCGCGGTCTCCAGCATCCCGCCGGGCACCGGGTAGTCCTTGCCGCCGGCCGTCACCCGCCCGCGGGCGAGGGCGTCGTGCAGCAGCACCCCGCCCGCGCCCTTGGCACCCCAGCGCATCGAGGTCGAGTAGAAGGGGGCGTTGGACATCGACTCGGCGCCGCCGGCCAGCACGACCTCGGACGCCCCCGAGCCCACCTGCATCGCGGCGTACAACACGGCCTGCAGCCCGGAGCCGCAGCGGCGATCGATCTGCAACCCCGTCGCGGTGACCGGCAGACCCGCGTCCAGCGCGGCGACCCGCCCGATCGCCGGGGCGTCCATGCTCGGATAGCAGTTGCCCAGCAGCACGTCGTCGACCCGCTCGGATGGCAGGCCGGAACGCTCGACCACGGCGCGGATCACCTGCGCGGCCAGTTCGTGGGGCGCGAGCGCGGCCAGGCCGCCGCCGAAGGCGCCGACGGCGGTCCGTAGCGGCTCACAGATGACGATGTCGGTACTCATGCACGCGAGTAGAGCACAACCGCGCTGCGGCGTTTACGGTGCTGCGCTGCCTGCCCGAATCACGCGTGCCTGCGCGGTGTCCTGTCGGCCGAGGCGCGACTAACGAGCGTTCGGCGTATTAAGGTGGGCCTGCTTTTGCGGTCAGCCTGCGCGCCGGGCCGCCGACCACGATCTCAAGGAGCCCCATGGGACGCATGCCCGAGGAAGTCATAGGGCGGGAGTTGGACACCGCCTGGCAGAACGTCTTCACCTACGCCAGCTGGTCGATCGTCCTGGTGATGGTCGTGGTCGCGATGCAACTGGGCCGCCGGCACCGCACGCCGTTTTTCCTCCTGGCGATCCTCGCGGCCGGGGTCGGTGCCTTCGCCGAACCGCTCTACGACGTCGCCTTCGACCTGTGGTTCTACGACGCGAACGCGGACGGCACCCCCGGTGCGATGCAGTCGCACTTCTCCGCGTTCGGCATCGTGCAGCCGAACTGGACGCACAGCGGCTACATCATTCTGTACGCGATGATCGCGCTCTACGCGGGCAAGAAGATGTACGACGGCACGCTGAGCCACAAGGCCCTGTACCTGATCTGGGGCGCAGAAATCCTGACGTCCTGCGTGTTCGAGGTCATCGGCACCGCGACCGACGTCTACACCTACTACGGACCCTACGAGCTGCGGATCGTGAACTACCCATTCGTCATCGGGGTCCTAGAGGGCACCCAGACGCTGCTGTTCACCGTGCTCGCTGTGCAGATCTGGCGTCGGGTGCGGACCGCGTGGGGTCTGAGCGCGCTGTTGGTCGCCTTCCCGATCACGATGTTCGGGGTGAACTTCGGCATCGGCAGCCCGATCATCATCGCGCTGCACCTGGACGAGGGGGACTTCAACACCGCCTTCGTCTGGGCGGCCACCTTCCTGACCATAGGCCTGTGTGCCATCGCGGTTCGGGGCGCGACCTTGTTCTTGCCCAAGCCATTCGCGCAGGCCGACGCCGAGCCGGACGGAGTCCGGTTGCCGGTGAACGCTTAGGACACGCACAGAGGCCGTCACCCGTGGGGTGGCGGCCTCTGTGGTTAATGCAGGTCTGTTCCCGAAGGAACACAGCTCACGCTCAGATCGGGCGGACGTTCTCCGCCTGCGGGCCCTTGGCGCCCTGGGTGATCTCGAACTCCACGCGCTGGTTGTCCTCAAGCGTGCGGTAGCCGTTGGACTGAATGGCCGAGTAGTGGACGAACACGTCCGCTCCGCCGTTGTCCTGCGCGATGAAGCCGAAGCCCTTTTCGGCGTTGAACCACTTCACGGTGCCTTGGGTCATGCTGGGTGTGCTCCTTCAGATGCACGAACTGGGGAACTCGGTTGAGGCCCCGGCCGCCGCTCGCGATCCGTGGGATAAAAAAACGCCCAGCGGAAGGAATCTCCGTGGGCGTTCAAGAACGTTCATCGGGATCTGCTCACTGCAACCACGAGGGACGCTAGCACACCGATGCGAGGCAGATCACGCCTTCTGAGCCACGAATTCCGTGGGGAGGCTGGCGTCCAGGAGGGTGAGCCGAGGCAGGTCCGGCTCCGCGGCGATGGCCGGGGCGAACGGCAGGTGCACGGGCGCCGGGGACGCCTGGGCTACCTGCCGGCAGGCCCGTCTGGCTCGACGGTGGGGTGATGAGTAGCGCCCGAGCATCAAGGTGATGCCGGTGAGCAGGATCGCGGCCGCAATGCTGTCCACCCAATAGTGGTTCGCGGTGACGACTACGGCGATCGCGGTGATCGTCGGGTGCAGTAACCACAGCCACCGCCATGGCGAACTGAACGCTGCGATCAGACCCGCCGCCACCAGCATGGCCCAGCCGACGTGCAAGCTCGGCATCGCGGCGTACTGGTTGACCAGCGAGGTCTGATCGGGGTTGTCGCTGTAGACGTTGAGCGGGCCGTAGATCGCACCGGTGTCGACGAATCCCAGGTGCGGCATCAACCGCGGCGGGGCCAGCGGGAACACGATGTGGGCGACGAGGGCGATCGCCGTCATGGCGATGATCGCCCGGCGCACGGGCGGGTACAGCGCGGGGCGGCGGAAGTACAGCCAGATCAGGAACGCCCCGGTCGCCGGCAGGTGCACCGCGGCGTAGTACACGTTGACGAACTCCACCAGCCAGTCCAGAGACAGCAGCGCCTGTTGGGCGCTGAGCTCACTGGGGATGTTGAAGAGCCGCTCCAGCTCCCACACCTTGTCGGCATTCTCATAGGCCACGGAAATGTCGCTGGTGTGCAGCAGGCGCCCGAACTTGTAGACGGCGAACAAGATGAGCATCGCCGCCAGCTCCCGGCTGAAGCGGGTGAGGCCGCTCGGCAGGCGGCGAACGCGGGGGAGTGGCGCGCGCGAGATGACTGCCACGACGCCCCACTCTCCGGTGTCGGTGGGCTCGCCGAGCCCAGGACGGGTGCCACCACGCAGGCGGCGATGCCGAAACAGGCAGAATCACCCCGAATTGGGTGCGCACAGCCTAGCCGACTGTGGCGCAGATCCCAGCGGCCAGGAGTCAGCGAGATTTCTGCCTTTTTCATTCTCAGGTCTCCTGCCGTCCCGCGGTGCTTCACCTCAGAGTGATTCGGCCCTCCTGCCGTGGGTCGTGTGACAGCGGCGAGTCGGGCACTCACCCGGCGTGAGCGGCAGGTGCCAGCAGGTTGGCCACCTCCGGGACCTCCACAACGTCAGTTCCCGGGAAGCGGTTGCGAGTGCGCCGGGTCAGCGCCGGGGATAGATCCGTGCCAACGAAGAGGCGGACCGGGTGGTGGAGCTCGGCGACCCCGGCCTCGGCCGCGACAAGTTCCTGGAGCCACTGTGGGGCGCACGCGACCACGCTCACGCCGTAGCGGCGGACCTCGTCCCAGAAGTCGGCCGGGCTCGAAGCTGTGCTCATCGCGAGGCGGGCACCGCCGGCGACGGCGCCGCCGACGCCGGTGAGCAGCCCGGCCGGGTGGTGCACCGGGAGCAGGCTGAGCACCGTGTCACGTGGACCTATGCCGGTGCCGCGAGCGGTGGCGTAGGCGGCCCGGACCAGGCGGGAGTTGGTGACGGGCACGGCGCGGGTCGAGGTCCCCGTGCCGTCAAAGAGCAGGCAGGCAAGGTCGGTGCCGCGCCCGGGGTTGGCGAGGAAGTCGCGGGGGAGCCGGACCCGGTCCGCCTCGACCGCCTCCAGATCAACGGCCCCGGTCGGCAGCGTGCGCGCCTGGCCGGCGGCGCCGAGAACCAGCAGGGGCCCCGCGGCCCGCTGGGCCGCCGCCGCGGCATGCTCGGGATCGCTCACGATGTGGCGCGGCTGCCCGAGTTCGATCTCGGTGGACAGGTCCACCCCTGGGCGCAGCAGCACTGCGACCGCCCCGAGGCGGTTGAGGGCCGCGACGGCCGTCACCGCGCTGGGTCGGGTCCCCATGAGGATCCCGACATGCTCCCCCTGGGTGACGCCGTGAAGCAGCAGCCCCCGCACGACGGCGTCGATGCGGGCCTTGGCGCCGCCGTAGGTGTGGGCGCGGCCGTCGAAGACGAAGAAGTGGTCGGCGCCGGAGCGCTCGGCTCGTTCATCGAGCAGGGCGCCCAGACCGACCTTGGATTCTCCGCTGCGACGTTCCGAGCGGATCAGTCGCGCCAGCGCCGAGTCGAAGTCACCGGTGAGCGGGCTGAGCACCCGCAGCCCGCGGCGGGCCGGTGTGATGCCGAGGCGGACCAGCGAGGTTGCCACCGTGGCAAGGCCGGAGACCGCTGGCGCGGTTGAACCGCCGGGCGGCTCGACCGCGGGGCGGACGGCCGAAGGCCGGTGGCCGAGTCCGGACCGCCAGCTGACCCAGTCCGCAACTACCGGCCAGGTCTGCTGCGACGCCCCACTGCCGACGACCATCCCGAAATGGCCGGTGTCCAGCACGAGCTCGTCGACCTCCGCGCGGGGCGCCGCCCGCAGGATGGCGCGCACCGAGGCCGGCGGCGCGATCGAGTCACGGCCGCCGACGGCCGCCAGGATCGGGCAGGTGATGTCGGCCAACGTCACCGGGACGTCGGCGATGACCAGGCCACCGGCGAGCATGCGGTTTGCGGCCAGGAACTGGGTAAGGAACTCCGCGATCGCTGGGCCGGGGTAGGCGACGTAGCCGGTGTTGTCCAGGAACTGACGCTGGCGCTCGCGGGGCAGGAGCGCCTCGCGATCGTGCAGTTGGGAGAGGAACGCCACACGCCCGCGCACGGACTTTACCGGGTCCAGCAGCCGGAAGCCGAAGCGAGAAGCCCAGGCGGGCAGGTGAAGATGAGTTATCACGTGCTCGGCGAGCAGGGTCATGACCTCGGCGATGACGTCTTCGGCGACGACCCCGAAGATCCGGGTCTCGCGCGAGTCGACCGGGGCGCCGAAGGTGAGCAGACCCGCGATCGCCTCGCTTCGCCGGTAGGCGGCCACCTGGTAGGCGAACATGCCGCCCTGGGAGTACCCGCCGAGGTAGACATCTCGCCCCGTGCGGGCGCGGACCTCGGTGACCGCCTCGTCGACCGCGAGTACATGATCGACGACGGTGCGGGCCAGTCCGCCCTCCTCGCGCTCGGGGGCGCCGAAGTCCACGACCCAGGGATCCAGACCCGCCTCGTGCAGGATGCGCACGCCACTGGTGGCTGCCGAGACGTCATAGACCTCCGCGCTCATCATCAGCGGTGGGATCAGCACCACCGGCGGCTTCGGGGGATCCGGTGACCCCGGAGCAGGGGGGAAGTAGCGGCGCAGCCGGAACATCGGCCGCCGCGCCAGCACCTCGAATTCGCGGGTCGCCTCGGCCGTGCGCAGCCCCCCGTACTGGGCGATCTCCACCGCGTTGACCATCGCTGATCGGACACCGCGGGCGGCGTGCACCGGATTGACAGCGATCTTCATCCGCCCAGTCTGCCCCTAGGTCAGATCCAGGAGCGGAACCACATGCGCTGCATCCACTCGCTGCGAGGCAGCGTCTCGGCCGTGAGCACCGGATACAGGAAGAAGAAGTTGAGCACGACCGCGACGACCAGCGCACCGGCGGCCCAGGTCCCGATCGTGCGGCGCCGCCGGGCTCGCGGGGGCGGATCCACCTCCAGGGCCGGACCGATCAGTGCCCCGATCGCCAACGTCACGCCCAGGATCAAGAACGGCAGGAACGCGATGGCGTAGAAGTAGAAGATCGGGCGGTCCTCGTAGCGCAGCCACGGCAGCCACCCGGCGGCAACGCCGGCCAGGATGGCGCCGGCCCGCCAATCCCGGGCGCCGGCCCAGCGCCACACCAGCCAGAACAGGACCGCGGTCGCCGCCCACCACAGCACCGGGGTGCCGATGCCCAGCACCTCGGAGATGCAGGCCTCGGCCTCGCATCCGGGATCACCGGCCTCGGAGCCTTCGGAAAAATACGCGACAGGCCGGGCCAGGATCGTCCACCCCCAGGGGCTGGACTCGTAAGGATGATCCTGGGTCAGCTTGGTGTGAAAGGTAAGGATCTCGGCGTGGTAGTGCCACAGCGAACGCAGCGGAT
>JBQTII010000147.1:0-18293 GCA_052388275.1 Sporichthyaceae bacterium
GCCGTCGCCGCCGAGCCCGACTCCGCCGACGACGACCTCCCCGGTTGGGCTCTCCCATTCGGCTTCATCGCCATCGCCGCCGCCGCCGGCCTTGGCGTCGCCGCGATGGACCGCCGCCGCCGCACGATCCCTGCGTAGCGTCCGAAGGGGTGGTCGCTATAGCGACCACCCCTTCGGACCTGACTCTTATCACCGTGTAGCTGTCGGCGGGTTGCATGTCCTGGACCTGCGGATTCGTGCGGGGCGAGGGTGGAATCTGCGCACTAGCCATCGGCTCGTAGGGTCCGGTCGTGGCCTACGTGCGGACGGTGAAGACCAGTTCGGGAGCCACCGCGGTTCAGATCGTGCACTCCTCCCGGCGGGGTTCTCGCAACATCGAGCACTTGGGTTCGGCGCACGACGAGGCGGAACTCGCGGCGCTTAAGGCTGCCGCGGCCACGCGCCTGGCGGCCGGCCAGGACGAGCTCGATCTCGGGCTGGAACTTGCGCCCGCCGGGACGGCGGAACGTCCGCTGGAGATCGTGGCCTCGCGGATGGGGCATCTGTGGGAGGCGCTGTGCCGGGCCTACGAGGCGATCGGGTTCGCCCAGGCCGCGGGCGGTGATGAGGTGTTTCGGGACTTGGTGCTGGCCCGGATCATCGAGCCGACCAGTAAGGCGGACGCGCTGCGGGTGCTGGCCGAAGTCGGGGTCCCGGCGATGTCCTACCCGACGCTGAACCGCCGGCTGCCTGCTTACGCCGAGCCCTCGTGGCGTGCTGCGCTGGCCGCCGCGTGCGGGGCGAAGGCGGCGCTGGGACCGGCCTCGCTGGTCCTCTACGACGTCAGCACGCTGCACTTCGAGATCGACGCCGGGGACGGGTTCCGCGAGCCCGGGTTCTCCAAAGAACGGCGCCTGGATCCGCAGATCACGATCGGGCTGCTCACCGACGCCACCGGGTTCCCGCTGATGCTGGAGGCCTTCGAGGGCAACAAGGCCGAGACGCACACGATGCTGCCGGTGATCACCTCGTTCATGAGGGCCCATCAGATCAAAGATGTGATCGTGGTCGCCGACGCCGGGATGATCTCCGCGGCCAACCAGGTCGGGATCGAGGAGGCGAAGCTCTCCTTCATCCTGGGCACCAAGATCCCCGACATCCCCTACGTGGTGAAAGCCTGGCACCGCCAGCACCCCGGTGAGGACATCCCGGACGGGCACGTGTTCACCCAGCCCTGGCCGGCCAGCAGCCTGGAGAAGGAACGCGGTCGGCGGGACCAGACGATCTACTACCAATACCGAGCTGACCGGGCCCGGCGCAGCCTGCACGGGATCGACCAGCAGGTCGCCAAGGCCGAGAACGCCGTCGCCGGGAAGACCTCGGTCAAGCGGAACCGGTTCATCACCCTGACCGGCGCGACCAAGAGCGTGAACCGCGAGCTCGAGACCAAGGCCCGTGCGCTCGCCGGCCTGAAGGGCTACACGACCAACATCGCCAACCCGAACCCGGAGTTCGTGATCGGGGCCTACCACCAACTCTGGCGGATCGAGAAGTCGTTCCGGATGTCCAAGCACGACCTGCGGGCCCGCCCGATCTACCACCACAAGCGGGAATCGATCGACGCGCACCTGGCGATCGTGTTCGCCGCTCTCGCGGTCACCAGACTCATCGAGGCCCGCACCGGGTGGTCGATCAAGAAGTTCGTGCAGACCACCCGGCGCTACCGCACCGTCCAGATCCGCGCCGGCAACCAGGTCCTGATCGCCGAAGACCCGCTCTCACCCGACCTACGCGACGCCCTCGCTCAGATCGTCTGACCGGAGGTGCGCACTAGTTTGATAAGAGTCGGGTCACAGAGGCCCTAGCCTCGATGCAGCCGCCAGCCACCTCTCGTGGCGGTGCGCCCTCGACGAAAGGCACCGCCGATGTCCCGCCCGCCGCGCCTTGCCCGCCGCGCCGACGCCGCCGTCAGCCTGCTGGCCGTGCTGTTGCTGGCGATGTTCGCCCTGCTGAGCGTGATCGTCGAACCGGCCGCTATTGCGGAGCCCCTTACCGGCGTGTCCACGCCCTGAGCTCGTCCAGCGCCCAGGTATTGACGATCTGATCCGGGCGCAGGCCGTGCTCCTGCGCCCGGGCGCAGCCGTAGGGCTGCCAATCCAACTGCCCCGGCGCATGGGCATCGCTGTCGATCGCGAAGCGACACCCCAGCTCGTCCGCCAGCACGATCAATCGCCCGGGCGGGTCACGGCGCTCCGGGCGGGAGTTGATCTCCACCGCGACGTCGAAGTGCGCACAGGCGGCGAACACCAGCTCGGCGTCGAAACTGGACTCCGGGCGGCCCTTTCCACCCCCGCGCTTGTTATCCGGATCGCGGGAGACTATTCGGCCCGTGCAGTGCCCGAGGACATCGACGTGCGGGTTGGAGACCGCGTTGATCAGGCGGCGCGTCATCTGGTCGTGGTCCATGCGCAGGTTCGAGTGCACGCTGGCCACGACGACGTCCAGCGACGCGAGCAAATCCGCGTCCTGATCGAGGGACCCGTCATCGAGAATGTCCACCTCGATACCGGTCAGCAGCCGGAACGGGGCCAGCCGGGAGTTGAGCTCGGCGACGACGTCGAGCTGCGCCCGTAGCCGGTCCGCGGTGAGGCCGTTCGCGACCCGCAGCCGGGGCGAGTGGTCGGTGAGTACCAGGTAGGAATGCCCGATGACGTCCGCCGCGGTGCGCGCCATCACCTCGATCGGGGATCCACCGTCGGACCAGTCCGAATGGCAGTGCAGATCGCCGCGCAGCGCCGCGCGGATCGCTTCGCCCCCGGTCGCGACCGAGGCCGGCGCCGCTGCGGCCAGGGCGGCCAGGTAGTCGGGGACCTCCCCGGCGCACGCCGCCGTGATCACCGCGGCCGTGGTGTCCCCGATCCCGGGCAGCTCCTGCAGACTTTGGGCCCGCAGCCGGGACGCGAGCTCGCCGGGCACCATCGCGCCGAGCAGCGCCGAAGCCCCGCGGAACGCCTTGACCCGATAGGTCGGAGCGTGGGCGCGTTCGAGCAGGAACGCGATCTGCTCCAGCGCGGTGATCGCGGACTCGGCGGGCTCGTCGGGCACATCGCCCATCGTGGCCCAACCTGTAGATTTCGGGCAGTCACGATCTCAGGAGGCAGGTTCCATGCTCGCGATCCTCGCGCCCGGCCAGGGGGCCCAGACTCCCGGTTTCCTGGCGCCGTGGCTGGAGCTGCCCGCCTTCGCCGCCCAGCTGGCCACAGCGAGCGCCGTCGCCGATCTGGACCTGGTGAGGCTGGGCACCAGCGCCGACGCCGAGACGATCAAGGACACCGCGATCGCGCAGCCGTTGCTGGTCGCCGCGGGGCTGGCCACCCTGGCCGTCCTGCGCGAGGGCGGCGCCCGGGCCGACGTGCTGGCCGGCCACAGCGTCGGAGAGATCACCGCCGCGACCGCTGCCGGGGTGCTGGACGACAAAGCCGCACTGGGGTTCGTCGCGGCCCGTGGCCGGGCGATGGCCGCAGCCTCCGCAGCCGTCGCGACCGGGATGACGGCCGTGCTCGGGGGGGACCGGGAGCAGGTCCTGGCGGCACTGACCACGCATGGCCTGACCCCGGCCAACGACAATGGGGCCGGCCAGCTCGTCGCCGCCGGCACCCTGGCCCAACTCGATGCCTTCGCCGCCGCACCGCCGCCCAAGGCCCGCCTGATCCCGCTCTCGGTGGCCGGCGCCTTCCACACCCACCACATGGCCCCTGCCCAGGCAGAGCTCGCCGCCCTGGCCGCCACCCTCACCCCCTCGGACCCGGCGATCCGCCTGCTCTCCAACGCCGACGGCGAGGTACTGACTGACGGTCAGCTGGTGCTGGGCCGCCTGGTCTCCCAGGTGGCGAAGGCGGTCCGTTGGGATCTGTGCATGCAGACCCTGGGCAAGCTCGGCGTGACGGGAATCATCGAGCTGACCCCCGGTGGAACCCTGGTCGGCCTCGCCAAGCGCGGCCTGCGCGGCGTAGCGTCGATAGCCGTGAAGACCCCCGCTGACCTCGACGCCGCTCGCGCCCTGATCGCCGAACACGGGGTCCGGGCATGAGTAAGGCCATCCAGCCCTCGAGCGGCGCCCCCGCCAGCCGGATCCTCGGCGTCGGCGGGTACCGCCCGGCGCGCGTGGTGACCAACGACGAGATCTGCCTTCACATCGCCTCCAACGATGAGTGGATCCGTACCCGCTCGGGGATCATCACGCGGCATTTCGCCGAGCCCAGCGAGACCATCCAGGACATGTCGGTGGCCGCCGGCGGTAAGGCGATCGCGGCTGCCGGGATCGCCCCGGAGCAGATCGGTGCGGTGATGGTCGCCTCCTGCACGGCGACGCTGCCAATCCCGGCCGCCGCCCCCGAGGTCGCCACCCGGCTCGGCTGCTCGAGCACCGGCGCCTTCGACATCAACATCGCGTGCGCCGGCTTCTGTTACGGCGTGGCCGTGGGCTCGGACATGATCCGCACCGGCAGCGCGAAGTACGTACTGGTGATCGGGACCGAGAAGTTCTCCACGATCATCGACCCGACCGATCGCGGTATCGCCTTCATCTTCGGCGACGGCAGCGGCGCCGCGGTACTCGGGCCGTCCGACGTTCCTGGAATCGGCCCGGTGGTGTGGGGCTCGGACGGAGCTCAGGCCGACGCGATCATCATGGACGAGGACTGGGTGGATGCGGCGCGGGCGGGCCACCAGCCCTTCCTGAGCATGAACGGTCAGCAGGTATTCCGATGGGCCGCGTTCGAGATGGCCCCCATTGCCCGCCGGGCGGTCCAGGCCGCGGGTTTGGCCCTGGAGGATCTGGACGCCTTCATCCCGCACCAGGCCAACATGCGGATCACCGACGCAATGGTGCGCGCCCTCAAGTTGCCTGCGCACGTCAAGATCGCCCGCGATATCGCCGACTCGGGCAACACCTCGGCAGCCTCGATACCGCTGGCGATGGAGGCCATGCTCGAGCGCGGGGAGATCCGCTCCGGCGACACCGCGCTACTCATCGGTTTCGGAGCCGGGCTTTCCTTCGCCGCCCAGGTGGTGACCATCCCCTGAGGGCGACCGGCGAACCTGCGCAGCAATCCCCTGCGCCCGCGCTCTATCGTCAGTCCCGCAGCAGACCGAGCACAGTGAGAGCCGTGCACCATGAGAACCGTGCACCGTGAGAACCGAGAACCGTGAGAACCGAGAACAGTGAGAACCGTGCACCATGAGAACGAGGAGACCCACCCGTGGCAGCAGTGACTGAGGCCGAGATCATCGCCGGCCTGGGCGAGATCGTGAACGAGATCGTCGGCATTCCGGCCGAAGACGTCCAGCCGGACAAGGCATTCATCGCCGACCTGGACATCGACTCGCTGTCGATGGTCGAGGTCGTCGTGGCCGCCGAGGAGCGGTTCGGTGTGAAAATTCCCGACGACGAGGTCAAGAAGCTCGAGACCGTCGGCGACGCCGTCTCCTTCATCGCCGCCAACGCCTGATCCACGCCCCCGGGCGGCCCCGATCGGGCCGTCCGGGCGCGCCCGAGCGAGGAGCCGCCATGCCCGCCACCACCACCGTCGTCGTCACCGGCCTCGGGGCGACCACCCCGCTGGGCGGGGACGTCGCCACGACGTGGACAGGCATGCTCGCCGGCCGCAGCGGTGTGCGTTCGCTCACCGAGGAGTGGGCGGCCGACCTGAGCGTGCAGATCGCGGCCCGGGTTGCCGTGGACCCCACCGAGGTGATGGAGCGGGTGGCGGCCCGGCGCCTGGACCGCGGCGGCCAACTGGCCGTGGTGGCGGCCCGCGAGGCATGGGCTGACGCCGGCGCCGACGCGATCGGCGTCGCCCCGGAGCGTCTCGGGGTGGCGGTGGCCTCCGGGATCGGCGGGATCACCACCCTGCTCGGGGCCTATGACGTCCTCAAGACCAAGGGGCCACGTTTCGTCTCGCCGCTGTCGATCCCGATGCTGATGCCGAATGGGCCCGCGGCGGCGATCGGCCTGGAGGTCGGCGCCCGCGCCGGCGTCCACACCCCGGTCAGCGCCTGCGCCTCCGGCGCCGAGGGTGTCGCCGTGGGTCTGGAGATGATCCGCTCCGGCCGGGCGGACGTCGTCCTGGCCGGCGGCACCGAAGCCTGCATCCACCCGCTGCCGATCGCCGCGTTCGCGGCGATGAAGGCGATGTCCACCCGCAACGACGAACCCGAGCGCGCTTCCCGCCCCTACGACAAGGCCCGCGACGGCTTCGTCCTCGGCGAGGGATCGGCGGTGCTGGTGCTGGAGTCCGAAGCACATGCCCGCGCCCGGGGTGCCCGGATCTACGCGGTCATCGCCGGCGCCGGGATGAGCTCGGACGCCCACCACATCGCCCAGCCCGAGCCGCACGGCACCGGAGTTGCCCGGGCATTGGATTTCGCCCTCGCCGACGCCGGCCTGAGCCCGGCCGACATCACCCATGTCAACGCCCACGCGACCTCGACGCCGCAGGGTGATGTCGCGGAGATTCTCGCGCTGCGCACCGTGCTGGGCAGCGCCGCCGACCAGGTGGCGCTCTCGGCGACCAAGTCGATGACCGGCCACCTGCTCGGCGCCGCCGGTGCGGTGGAGACGGTCGCCACGGTCCTCGCCGTCCACGAACGCACAGCCCCCCCGACGATCAACCTCGATGACCCCGACGACGAGGTCGACATCGATGTCGTGCGCGGTGAGCCCCGCCCGCTGAGCAGCGGACCCATCGCCGCGCTGAACAACTCCTTCGGCTTCGGCGGGCACAACCTCTGCCTGGTCGTCACCAGCGCCTGACCCAACTTCTGCGTGTGTCCCGGGCCTAAAACGGGCGCGCAAGGCCCGACACGCATACAGAAGTTGGGAAGGGGACGTGCGGAAGGGGCGGGTGCATCCCCCTCGGGCGCACCCGCCCCTTCACGTGGTGTGGCCGGGCGCGGGTCCGGTGGCCCACCGACTCACGGACTCCGCGCGGCCACGTCTGCGGGGCCGGCTCAACCCACCTGGTGCAGCCAGCGCACCGGAGCGCCATCACCGGCGTAGCGGAAGGGCTCCAGCTCGTCGTCCCAGGGCTGACCGAGCATCAGATCCAGCTCATCGGCGAGCTCGCAGTCCTCGGTCTCGGTGCACCGGGCCATCGCGGCGCGCAGCCGATCCTCGGAGATCATCAGGTCGCCGTGCACCCCGATGGTGGCATGGAACATTCCCAGGCCGGGCGTGCAGCTGTAACGCGCACCCTCGTGCCCGGCGAGCGGTTCCTCGGTGACCTCGTAGCGCAGCTGGTTCCAGGACCGAAGCGCCGAGGCGATCTGCGCAGCGGTCCCGCGCTCGCCCTGCCAGGAAAGCTCCGCACGCCAGTGATTGGGCGCGGCGGGCTGCGGCGTCCAGTCGAAGGTGACCGGGACACCGAGAACTCCGGTCACGGCCCACTCGATATGCGGACACATGGCGGACTGGGCGGAGTGGACGTACAGCACCCCACGAGTGATCGACACCGGTTTCCTCCTGGTTGAACTTCGGCCGAGATTCGCCTTCCCCAGCGACCTCGTCGATTGACTCCAGGTGAGTCCGGTGACAGTGCTGACATAGTGCCCGACCCGATCGGCGCAATGCCAGCGGACACACCCATGCAACGGCGTGTCGGGACGAAATGTCCTTACCGATGCGGTTACGTGACGACACCTGAGCGACGGCGGCGGCCGCCGGGCAGCCGCGGCACCGGGGTGCGCGTCGCGTTGTAGTTCGAGAGCCAGCCCGGGAAATCTGCAGCGGGCATCGGCCGGCCCAGGTGGTAGCCCTGGGCGCACTGCACACCGAGTTCGGTCAGTCTCGTCCACACCTGCTCGTCCTCGACGCCCTCGGCGACCGTGATCATGCCCATGTTGCGCGAGAGGTCGGCGATCGAGCGCACGATCATCACCACCTTGGGGTCGACGATGATCCGGGAGGTGAACTCGCGGTCGATCTTGACCTCGTTGACGGGTAGGCGCCGCAGGTAGGCCAACGAGGAATAGCCGGTGCCGAAGTCGTCGATGGACAGCCGAACACCGAGGGCGCCGAGGCGGCAGAGCAGGTCGAGGGCAGCCGGGCTGTCGGCCATCAGCGAGGTCTCGGTGATCTCCAGGGTCAGCAACTGGGCGGGCACCTGGTGGCGGGCCAGGGCCGCAGCCACAGTGTCGACGAAGCTCGGCTCCTTCAGGCTTCGCGGCGATACGTTGACGGCAACCCCTGCCTCGACGCCGGCCACCAGCCACCGGGCGCAGGCCGAGAGCGAGGAGTCCAGCATCGCGTCGGTGAGCGCGGCGATCATGCCGTTGGCCTCGGCGACCGGCAGGAATTGCGCCGGCATCCGGATCCCGTCGAGAGGGTGACGCCAGCGGGCGAGGGTCTCGACGCCGGTGATCACGCCGTCGACCAGACTCGCCTTGGGCTGCACCCATGCCTCGATCTCCCCGGAGCGGATCGCGGTGCGCAGCTCCGAGACCAGCGCGAGCCGGCTCGGGTTGGCGGCCTCCTGCAGGCCCTCGTCGTAGAGGCGCACTCCGCCGCCGCTGGCCTTCGCGGCGTACATCGCGACGTCGGCTCGCTTGAGCAGGCCGGACACGTCCTCCGCGTGCCGGGGTGCCAGCGCAACCCCGATCGAGGCACTGACGTCGACGCTGACCCCGTCGAGGCGGCGGGCCCCGTGCAGCGAGTCGGTCAGGCGCCTCGCGAGGGCGACGGCAGCATCGGCGTCGCTGACATCGGTGAGCAGCACCGCGAACTCGTCCCCGCCCAGCCGGGCGACCAGAGCGTGCGGACCGGCGGCGGCCACGAAGCACCGGGCGACATCGCGCAGCAACTCGTCGCCGAACTGGTGTCCGAGGGTGTCGTTGACCTCCTTGAAGCCGTTGAGGTCGCTGATCATCACCGCGCAGCCCGCCGAGCGTCCGGCTCGGATGTCGGCGACCGCGAGCTCGAGCTCGCGCTGGAGCAGGTGACGATTGGGCAGCGCGGTGAGGGCGTCGTGGTGGGCGTCGTGAAACAGCCGCGCGATCAGCGATCCGGACTTCAGCGCAACCCCGGCGTGGTTGGCGACGGTCTCCAGCAGGCGGATGTCTCCACCGTCGAAGCCACGAACCTCCCCGAGGCGGTTGGCCACCGACAGGGTGCCGACGATGACGCCGTCCATCTGCAGCGGGACGACGATCGCCTCGCGGATGTCGTGGGCGGCCAGGTACGACCGGCCGGCCGGGTCCTTGGTGACGCGGGAGATCAAGACGGACCCCCGCTCGCGGCGCACGCGCTCGACGATCGGATCGGGGTCAACCGGGAGGCTGCCCTCGGCGACCGGGATCACCTCGACCCCGGTCGGGAGCAGGCTCATCCGGGCTGGGGCCAGGCTCCCCGGGAAGTCGTAGGCGAGGAACTCGGCGCGGTCACTGCGCAGCAACTGACGTGCCTGGCCCAGGACGCTGCGCAGCACGGTGTCGACGTCGTGGGCGCCGGAGACGACCTCGGAGAAGTGGTACAGCTGCTCCAGACTCTCGTGGCGCTCGCGCAGGGAGGCGTAGGCGCGGTAGCCGAGCAGCAACATGGCCCCGGCTGCCTCGACGATGAAGGCGCTGCGCACGTCGTAGGTGACCGCGGTCGCCGCGACCAACCCGACAGTGCCCACCGACGCGGACAGGGTGCCGGCGCTGGCGATCGAACGGGCCAGATTGCGCAAGGTGACACGGCCCTCGTAGCAGGCGATCGCCAGGGTCGTGAAGGCTGCTTCGAAGGCACCGGCGGCCACCAGCGCGGCGAATGCCGCAGCCCAGGCAAGCGGACCGACCTCGGTGCCGCTGTAGGCCAGCGACCACACGGTCAGCGCGAGCACGCTGCTGGTGGTGACCAGCGAGGTGTTGAACAGCACCTTGATCGGGGACTGGCGGCGGTGCACGGCAAAGATGACGAACGACCCGAGTGCCCGACCCACGATCACGCCGAGCGGATCGGCCATGAACAGGCCGACGACCAGCGGGATCTCCGAGAGCGAGACCGTTTGTGCCTCCCGGCGCACCTGGATGTGGAGCACGACCATCTCGGCAACGGCGAACATGCCCACCATGGCCCACCAGGGCAGCTGGGTCGCGCCGGGGGCCTTCGCCTGCAAGGCTGGGCCCCAGGCCGCCAGGGCGGCGCCTATCGCGCTCAGGCACAGCACCAAGGCGGCGATCCGCGCCCGGCGGTTGCGCACCGCGCTGGGACCCTGGGCCGCAGGCTCGTCCTGGCGAGGCGACGTCGAACGACGCACCTGGTGCCGGCCGGCCGAACCCATGGTCACTACCGCCTACCTCCCGCGCGCGAGCACGCCAGCCCGAGAGGGCGAGCTCTCCCTCAGACGCGGCAACTTGACCAACGGTTGCATAGGTCATAGCCCTGTGTTGATTCTGTGACCTGGGCAAATACCCAGGGTCATCGCGACACGCCCCCAAGGGCACGCAAGGCGGACCAATCCGCTCAGACGGGGTTCACAACGGGTGAGATCGCTGGGCCGACCGAGGCACGAATCACCGCGATCGTGCGCCAGATCTCACATGCCGTTCATCTACCTGTGACGGCTGCGCCATCGGTGGCTGCGACGCTCATCACATCCGCAATTCGCAGCTAGGGTGCCGGCGAAGGCACCGGCCGATCGGGGAGGACGCGTCGTGTTCGAGCGAGAGCGAGCGCAGCTCAGTTCCACCTTCAGCCTGGCCGCGGGGGTCTCGCTGAGCATGCTCTCCGAACGTGTCCACCGCGGCTCGCTGGCCAACGCGCGCGCCGCCATCACGACCGGCCGCGAGCGCGACCTGGGCTCGCTGCCCACCTGGTCTCAGGACCGGACATCGCAATACCAGGCACCGCAATACCAGGCATCCCAATACCGGACATCGCAGTACCAGGCACCGCCGCCGAGGCGCGTCTTCGCCTAACCTGAGCCGCCATGGCGAGGCGGTCGAGATTCTCCCCCGACGCGCTCGCCGCCCGCGCCGCGAGCGTGCCCGTGATCCACTATCCGGACGAGCTCCCGATCGCCGCCCGGCGTCTGGAGATCGCCGCCGCCATCGCCGGGCATCAGGTCGTCGTGGTGGCCGGCGAGACGGGCTCGGGCAAGACCACACAGCTCCCCAAAATCTGTCTCGACCTCGGCCGCGGGGTCCGGGCAATGATCGGTCACACCCAGCCTCGCCGCCTCGCCGCCCGCACCGTCGCCGAGCGCATCGCACAGGAGCTGGGCACCGGACTGGGTGAGGGCGTCGGGTACGCGGTGCGGTTCAGCGACCGGGTGGGACCCAGCACGCTGGTCAAGCTGATGACCGACGGGATCCTGCTCGCCGAGCTGCGCCGAGATCGCAGCCTGCACGCCTACGACACGATCATCATCGACGAGGCCCACGAACGCAGCCTGAACATCGACTTCCTGCTGGGCTACCTCCACCAGCTGTTGCCGCGACGCCCGGACCTGAAGGTGATCATCACCTCGGCGACGATCGAGACCGATCGCTTCGCCCGGCACTTCGCCCGCGGCGACACGCCGGCGCCGGTCATCGAGGTATCCGGGCGCACATACCCCGTCGAACTGCGTTACCGGCCGCTGGTGCCCGACGCGGAGGTTGCCGACCCGGACGATGTGGACGGCGACTGGAGATCCCGCGCCGGTCGCAACTCCCGGCCGGCACCCGCGAAGCGCCCTCGCCAGGCGGCGGATGCGGCCGAACCGGAACCGGAGGACCAGCTTCGCGGCATCTGCGACGCCGTCGAGGAGTTGATGACCTGCGGCAACGGGGACATCCTGGTGTTCCTGTCCGGCGAACGCGAGATCCGCGACGCCACCGATGCCCTGCGCGGGCGCCTCGGCCGTCGCACTGATGCATCGTCAGGTATGTCGGCCGTGGACATCGTGCCGCTGTACGCCCGGCTCTCCATTGCCGAGCAACATCGGGTTTTCGCCCCGCATTCCACGCGTCGGGTGGTGCTTGCGACCAACGTCGCGGAAACCTCCTTGACCGTGCCGGGCATCCGCTACGTCGTCGACGCCGGCACCGCCCGCATCTCCCGCTACAGCACGCGGCGCAAGGTGCAGCGGCTGCCGATCGAGGCGATCTCCCGCGCGTCGGCGGCTCAGCGGGCAGGGCGATGCGGGCGGGTCGCCGATGGCATCTGCATCCGGCTGTATTCCGAGGAGGACTTCGGTTCCCGGCCGGCCTTCACCGACCCCGAGATCGCGCGCACGTCGCTGGCGTCGGTGATCCTCTCGATGGCGGCGATCGGCCTGGGTGCGGTCGAGGACTTCCCGTTCCTGGATCCGCCGGACCGTCGCGCGATCACCGACGGCAGGACGCTGCTTTCCGAACTTGGCGCACTTGGCACCGACGGGACACTGACGCCGATCGGGCGGACCCTGGCCACCCTGCCGGTCGATCCACGGCTGGGCCGAATGATCATTGCCGCCGACACCTACGGCGCCTTGCGCGAGGTCATCGTCATCGCGGCAGCGCTCTCGATTCAGGATCCGCGCGAGTACCCCGTCGAGGCCCGCGAGGCCGCGCGAGGCAAGCACGCGCGCTTCGCTGACAAGGAATCGGACTTTGCCGGTTATCTGAACTTGTGGGGTTATCTGAGGGAGCAACAGAACGAACTGTCCTCGAACAAGTTCCGCACACTGTGCCGCAGCGAGTATCTGCACTACCTGCGCGTTCGGGAGTGGCAGGACCTCGTCGCCCAGCTTCGCCAGGCCGCGGGTCAGGCCGGGCTGCGGTGGAACAGCTCGCCCGCTGATTCCCATAAGGTGCACCTGGCGTTGCTGAGCGGGCTGCTCACCAACATCGGGATCATCGACCCCGACGTCGAGCGTCGATCACGGCGCGAGACGCCCCTGCGGGAGTATCTGGGAACGCGTGGTGCCCGCTTCGCGATCTTCCCAGGATCCGCGCTGGCGAAGTCGCCGCCGCGGGCGGTCATGGCGGCCGAGCTGGTGGAGACCTCGCGCCTGTGGGCGCGCACCGTCGCCAGGATCGAACCGGAGTGGGTCGAGCCCCTCGCCGGGCACCTGCTTACCCGCAGCTACTCCGAGCCTCGGTGGGACGCCGCCCGCGGGTCAGTCGTTGCCACCGAGCGGGTACTGCTCCATGGTGTACCGCTGGTCACCGGGCGCCGCGTCGATTACGCCCGCATCGATCCGCTGCTCGGCCGCGAGCTCTTCATCCGGCACGCCCTGGTCGAGGGGGATTGGCGCACCCACCACGCCTTCGCTGCGCACAATCAGCGGCTGCGGGCCGAAGTCGGTGAGCTGGCGGAGCGGGCCCGCCGCCGGGATCTCACCATCGACGACGATGCGCTGTTCGCCTTCTACCACGAACGCGTTCCCCTCGAGGTGGTCTCGGCCCGGCATTTCGACCGCTGGTGGAGGGGCGCGCGCCGAGCCACACCGGAGTTGCTGAACCTGGCGCAGGCCCAACTGCACAGCGCCGCGGCCGCGGTCGATCCGGAGCACTTCCCGCCCACGTGGAACGCGGCCGGGACCGAACTGGAGCTGACCTACCGATTCTCCCCGGGCACCGACGGCGACGGGATCACGGTCACGGTGCCACTGGCAGTCCTGCACCAGTTACGCCCCGCGGACTTCAGCTGGGGCGTGCCCGGCTTGCGCTCCGAACTGCTCACCGCCTTGATCCGTTCGCTGCCCAAGGCGATTCGGCGCGGGTACTCCCCTGCGCCGACTTGGGCGCAGACAGTCCGATCGAGCCTGGACCCCGCCGGCGGTGCCTCGATCACCGACGCTCTCGAGCGCGCCCTGGAAGACCGCAGCGGCCCGGCGCGGCCAGACTGGGTGTGGGAGTGGACCCGGGTACCCGGGCACCTGCGCTTCACCTTCGCCGTGCAGGACAACGACGCCCGCCCGCTCGGCACCGGCAAGGACCTCGCGGCGCTGCAGGACGCCCTCGCGCCGCAGCTCGCCGCGGCAATCTCGGCGCAAGCCGCCGCCCTGGAGCAGACCGGGCTGCGCACGTGGCCGCAGACCAGCGGTGGCGTGATTCCCCGGCGCTTCGACACGGTCCGCGCAGGGGCACAGGTCACCGGTTATCCGGCCCTGGTCGTGGAAGGCGGCGCCGTGGCACTGCGCGTCTTGGCGGATCCGCACCTGGCCGAGCGCGAGATGCTCGCCGGGACCACAGCACTGCTGCTCGCGCGGGCGAGCGTGCCGACCAAGGCGGTCCTTGCGACGCTGCCCAACACAGCCAAGCTCGCCCTGGCCGGGGCGCCGCACGCCGATGGCAAGGCCTTGTTCGCCGACTGCGCCAGCGCCTGCGTGGACGCGATCGTGCGCTCGCGCGGCGGGCCGGTGTGGGACGCGGGGAGTTTCGAGTTGCTCGAAGCCGCGGTGCGCCGCGAACTCCCGGTGCGGATGAGCGAGGTGCTCACCGATGTCGTCGCTGTCCTGAGGCAGGCTCAGACTGTGGACGCCACGCTCAGCCGCAGCGCCGGGACCCCACCCGTGCTGGACATGCGCGCCCAGTACGCAGGCCTGATTCACCCCGGTTTCGTCGCGGCGGCCGGCGCCCAGCGGCTTCGGCACCTCCCCCGCTACCTGCGCGGGATTGCCCGGCGACTGGAGTTGCTCGGCAAGGACGCCGTGCGCGAGCAGGCGCGCACCGCCACCGTCACGGCGTTGGCCGGCGAGTACGCGCAGCTGCGGGCGAGGCTGGCGCCTTACCGCCGCGGCGATTGCGACGTCGTCGAGATCCGCTGGATGCTGGAGGAATTGCGAATCAGCCTGTTCGCCCAGTCCCTCGGGACACCGGCGCCGGTATCGGAGAAGAGGATCCGCAAGGCGATGGATGCTGCCGAGGCGGCGCAGTGACAGGATGTCCCCATGGCCAAGAACGACGACATCGAACGCCTACTCGCCGAGACCGAGGCGAGCCTCGGCGGGCGGGCCAAGCCCGCCGCCGCACCACCGGCCAAGCCCCCCGGGCGGCTGGAGAGTTCCGCCCGGGTCGCCGCGATCTCCGGCGCCGTCTCGGCCGCCCTGGTCTTCGTCATCTTCGGGGTGCTGCCGTTCCTGCGGGCCCCCTCCGGCGCCGCCGGAGCCTTCGTCGCCACGTTCGTCATCGTGCTGGCCCAGCGAGTCACGGGCCGTAAGCGCTGATCGAGCACCGCGAGCCCGATACTGGACCTGTCCGGTCCTTTCCCCGGTGCGCCACTCCGGGGCCTCGCGCAAGGAGCACGTCGATCCATGGGCCTGTTCGGCACGGCGACCAGCACTGCGGTCAAGGCACGTAACGCCACCCTGCGCGGGATCCGCCAGACCTACCGGGTGACGCGCGCCCTCGATCCCTCGAGCGGATCCCCCGAGGTGAACGCCGCCGTGGCCCGCACCGCGTTGCATGCCCGGCGGGCCTTCGCCGACCGGGAAGACCTGACGTGGGACAAGCGGTCCTGGTGCCTGCCCCTGCAGGACCGGATGCCGGTGGAGGTTCTGCTGGCCAACTTCGAGGTCGTCGACGCCGCCCTGCGCTCCGCCGGAATCCCCGCCTTTGCAGTACGCCAGGACTCCTCACCGCGCCATGTGGTCGCCGTCGACATCACCCACCGTGAGGCGGTGCTCGCTGCGCTCGCGCAGACTTGGCGCGATGAACCGGTCTACGTCCAGCTGCTGATCCGGGCCAGCAGCAGCGACGGGCTGGCGCTACCGGTACGCGCCGCGCCACTCTCACCCGCCCTGAACTCCGCAGGGGTTGTTCGGGTGTGGCGGTGCTACCGCAGCGAGCGCGGCTCCCTGGTGCTCGGCGCCTCCTACGGGGCGGAGATCGAGTTCTGGACCACGCACCCCAAGACCAAGACCGTGAGCGCGCCGCGACCCAACGTGGCCGCGGACCAGCTGACCCTTGACGACGTTGCGCTGGTGGAGGGCACCGTCGGCGCCGGGACCGCGGCGGCCCGCGCCTACCCGACGGCCAAGGTCTTCGCCCAGCGCATGATCGACGACGTCGACTTCGGCGTCGACGCCGTCTACACCTGGGTGGACGGCGCTGACCCCGCGTGGCGGGAGCGGATGGCGCGGGCGCGGGCGGCCGAGCAGGGCCTGGAATACCACCCCCAGTCCCAGGGTGACCAGCGTTTCCTGCAACGCGACGAGCTGCGGTACTCCCTGCGTTCAGTGGAGATGTTCGCTCCCTGGATCCGCCACATCTACCTGGTCACGGATCGTCAGTGCCCGGCGTGGCTGGACACCACGCATCCGAAGATCACGGTGATCGACCATCGCGACATCTTCGCGGACTCCTCCGTGTTGCCGGTGTTCAACTCCAACGCGATCATCTCCCGGCTGCACCACGTCCCCGGGCTGAGCGAGCACTACATCTACTTCAACGACGACTTCTTCCTCGGCCGACCGCTGCGGCCCAACCACTTCTTCACCCCGAGCGGGCTGGCCCGGGTCTCGCCGGCGAACAATCGGCGCCCGTTCGGGTCCGCGAGTGCGAAATCCGAACCGCACATCAACCTGACGCGCAACATGCGCGACCTGCTCGAGGCCGAGTTCGGTATCACGATCTCGCGGGCCATCAAGCACACCCCGTACCCGCAGCTGCGCAGCGTGCACCTGGAGATGGAGGAGCGCTTCGCCGAGGTCTACCGGCGCACCTGCGCAAGCCGGTTCCGCCACCACGAGGACATCGTGGCGGACCAGCTCTTCCACTACTACGCCCAGATCACCGCCAAGGCGGTGGTCGGTTCCCTGCGCTATGACTACTACAGCCTGGGCCGGGCCAGTGACCTGCCTCGTCTGCGGGCGGCGCTGGCGTACCGCAACCGGGACGTGTTCTGCCTCAACGACGACCCGCAACCCGGTGTTGAACCGATGGCCGAAGCCGACGTTCGCGAGTTTCTCGAGGACTACTACCCGGTGCGTTCCTCCTTCGAGCGGGCCGACCTCGGTACCTGACCTGCCGGGGCACCGCGGTCGGTGTGCTCCGCTCAGGGCTGTGCCGGATCCGCCACGGGGGCCACCGGCCAGCAGACCAGTTCGTCGTCGCTGCCTTTGACGTTGATCACCAGCGCCACCCAGTCGCCCGGGAAGCCGCCGCCGACCAGGCGCGCCTTCTCGCCGTCTGCCGGGGCTCGACCAAAGCGCCCGCACCAACGCACGATCCGCTTGTCACCCATCACGAGGTCGACGTCGTAGTAGTGACCGGTGCCCCGCCGCCACGCCCGATAGGCCCGCCCCTGGGGCGGGGTGACGCGCTCGGGGTCGCGGATCTTGACGATCGCGGACTGGCTGATGATGCCGGGCTGGCGGATCGCCTTGAGGGCGCGGTAGGGCGCCAACCCGGGACCCCACCCGAAGCCGATCAGGATGACCAGAGCGATGAAGACCCCGAATGCCGCGTCGCCGATCGCCTTGTCCTTGGAGCCGACGTCACTGGCAAGTACGGCGCGGCCCTCGGGGTCGACCACGACCGCCACCTCATCGCCCACCCGCGGTGCCAGCTCCGGGTTGGTGATCGTGACGTCTTTGCCGGCGACCTCGAAGGTGAAGGTGGAACCGGCCCCCTTGCTGTCGACCTCGGTGACCGTCACCGTCTGGGGCAGTCCGAAATCGCGCAGGCGCTGGTCGTAGTTGTAGGTCCCGATCACCAGTAACGGAATGCCGACCGTGGCCAGCACCGCCGCACTCCCACACCCCCACCAGCGCAACCACTGCCTGCCCGCTGCCCGCTGGACCACGTCCGGTGAGGACCGGCCCAGGAACAACTGGGACCAGCTGTTGCGATTCACCGCTGAACTCCCGCCACCGAATGAGCACCTTCGCCGCCTTGCAGCCTAAGCGGCGAGGTTGACACGCGAGAGCGGGGCGGCCCTGCCAAGGGGCCACCCCGCCGTCGTGTCAGCGCATCAGATCAGCTACAGCCGGAGGTGGAGCCACACCCCTCACACACGTAGCAGGAGCCGGCGGGGCGCATCTTGGTCCCGCAGGACAGGCACAGCGGGGCGTCGGCGGTGCGGCCCTGCTGAGCCTCCAGCAGTTCCATCGAGGACCGCGGCGCTTCCCAGGTGGCGGAGGCGCCACCGATGCTGGTGTCGGCCTGTTCGATCGGGGCCGATTGCGCCAGCGCCGTCACGTCCAGGGTGTCCTCGATCGATGCCTCGTCGAAGTAGGATCCGGTCTCCAGCTGCCGGGCGCGCTCGTCCGCGGTGTAGATGCCCAGCGCCGCCCGGTCCTCGGGGGCGAGGAAGTCCAGCGCGAGGCGGCGGAAGATGTAGTCCATGATCGAGGCCGACATCCGCA
>JBQTII010000148.1:0-11399 GCA_052388275.1 Sporichthyaceae bacterium
TCGAAGTACGCGGAGTTGTAGATGCCCGGGGTGAGCACGACGACGGTCGCGTCGGCGCCGCCGTCGGGAGCCGCCGCGCGCGCTGCGGCGAGCAGTCGCTGCGGATAGTCCGAGACCGGCATGATGCGGTGCTCGGCGAAGGCCTCCGGCAGGCCGTGCGTCATGGCCCGGCGGTTCTCGATGACGTAACTCACCCCGGACGGGGTGCGGATGTTGTCCTCCAACACCCGGAACTGGCCGGCCTCATCGCGGATGACATCGATCCCGGAGACCAGCACCCGGACACCGTTCGCCGGCGTGATGTCGGCCGCGGCCCGGTGAAAATGCGCGCTGGTGGCGATCAGGCGCTTGGGCACCACACCGTCGGCGAAGATCTCCCCGCGGTCATAGACGTCGGCCAGGAACGCCTCCAGCGCGCGGACCCGCTGCACGACCCCGGCGGACAGCTGCACCCACTCCTGCGCGGTGATGATCCGGGGGACGATGTCCAACGGCCACGGACGGTCTTCCCCGCCGAGGGCGAAGGTGACGCCGCGATCGAGGAAGGACAGCGCGAGGGCGTCGGCCCGGGCCCGCAGGTCGAGTCCGGGCAGTGAGCGCACCACGTCGTAGACGGCCTCGGCCGCGGCCCGTGGCCTGGCCCCGGCGTCGAACATCTCGTCCCACGCCTTGCCCAGCGGGTAGTCCTGGAACAGATCGCCCATCGCGGCAGACTATGCCCGCCGTGTTACCGGAAGTTTTCCTCACCGTCCGTTCGGGTCGGCGCCCGCGTCGGCCCAGGATCAACGTTGACGAGGGTGAGGCAGTCGGAGCGGCGCGCCCCACCTCACCAGTCACCACGTTGATCCCCAGCCGACATGAACGCGCAGAGTGCGCCGGCTCAGGCGCGTGGGCGGCTAAGTCCCGCCGGGTCCGGTCCGGGCCGGGGCCACCGCGGAGGCGGTCCGTACCGGGGCCGCCGAAGATCCGGTCATCATCGCGGCCACCGAAGATCCGATCCCGCCCAGGCCCACCGCGCCTGTCAGTCGTCCTGGTCGCGAAATCGGCCGGGAATCGCGATATCCGCAGCCATTAAGGTCGACGTGCTCAACGAACCACAGCGTTTTGGCGCCCGCGCGTGCTGCTGGTAGCCTCGGCGGTCGCGCAGCGCGCGCCGCTCGGCGTGCCTGCACCTTCCGGCACTGGCCCGTTCCACTTCACAGACCGAGGCGATCAGCTCCGTGGCGAACATCAAGTCTCAGATCAAGCGCAATAAGACCAACGAGAAGGCCCGGCTGCGCAACAAGGACGTCCGCTCGTCGGTGAAGACCGCGGTGCGCAAGTTCCGTGAGGCGAACGCCGCCGCAGACACCGAGGCTCCCGCGCTGCTGCGGGCGGCCTCCCGGGCGCTGGACAAGGCCGCGAGCAAGGGCGTCATCCACGCCAACGCCGCCGCCAACAAGAAGTCCGCGATGGCCAAGGCCCTCATCAAGAGCTGAGCCCGCCCGAGTTCCCCACGTTCACCCCGGACGTCCGAAGGACGTGGTCGCTATAGCCGCCACTTCCTCGGACGCAACGGCTCCGCGCGACAGCAGACGGGCCGGCCGCTGACGCGCTCCGCACAGCCCACACCCCGGACGTCCGAAGGGGTGGTCGCTATAGCCGCCACTTCCTCGGACGCAACGGCTCCGCGCGAAGGGGCGGCGCCGGCCCACGTGGCCTCAGCCTCGGCGAGCCCGGGCCACCGCGACCACGGCGCTCTCGATGGCGTAACCGCCCGAGACCGCCCCGCCCTTGACCGCGGCGTCGGCGGCGGCGATCGCGGTCAGCGCCCGGGCCACCCCCTCGCCGTCCCAGCCGCTTAGCTGCCTGCGGACCTGGTCGATCTTCCAGGTGGGCATGCCCAGCTCCCGGGCCAGGTCGGCGACGCCCATCCCTCGCGGGGCGCTGCCGAGCTTGGCGAGGTTGCGCACGCCCATTGCGAGCGCGGAGGTGAGCTGGAGGGGTTCCACCCCGCAGGACAGGGCCCAGCGCAGCGCGGCCAGGGCCTCCCCCGTGCGGCCGTCGATCGCCAGGTCCGCGACCTTGAAGCTGGTGACCTCGGCGCGGCCCTCGTAGTAGCGCGCCACGGTCGCCACGTCGACGACGCCGGTGGTGTCCGCGACGAGCTGGGAGACGGCGGCGGCAAGTTCGCGCAGCCCCCCGCCGACGGCATCCAGCAGTGCCCGCGCCGCCTCGGCCTCGATCCGGCGCCCGGCGAGGCGGAACTCGGCGGAGAGGAATGTCAGCCTGTCCCCGGCCTTCTTGACCTCTGCCGCGTCGACCAGGACGGCGTGTGCCCGCTTGGCGGCCTCCACCAGGGCCTTGCCCTTCACCCCGCCCGGATGCACCAGCACGAGGGTGACGTCCTCGCCCGGATCGGCGATCAAGGACTCGACCTCCTTGACGCACGAGGCGGGCGCCTCATGCAGGGCGCGCAGGATGACCAGGCGGCGGGTGGCGAACAGCGACGGGCTGGTGAGCTCGGCGAGCAGACCCGCCTCCAGGCAGGACGCGGGGAGATCGTGCACGTCCGCGTCAGGGTCCGCGGCCAGCACCGCCGCCTTCACCCCGGCCACAGCCCGGTCGGCGAGGAGTTCCTCGGACCCCAGCACCAGGGTCAGCGCAGCAGGCACCGCGAGAGCATCCCACGGCTCTCCCACCGCGGCCGCGTCAGTGCCCCCGCTCGGCCGCCAACCCAAGTTCACCTCCGCGCAGCACCACGGCCACCGAGCCGTGCTCGTCGGTGCGCAGGACGAGCGCACCGGTACTGGTGAGCAGGTCCAGGGTGCCCTGGGCGGGATGGCCGTAGTCGTTGCCGGCGCCGGCGGAGACGATCGCGACCCGGGCGCCGAGGGAGCTGAGCAACGCCGGGTCCTGAAAGCGGCTGCCATGGTGCGGGACCTTGAGCACGTCCGCCCGCAGACCGGGCTCGGCCCGGTGCAGGGCGGCCTGCGCGGGCGGTTCGATGTCGCCGGTGAGCAGCACCCGCAGACCCGAGATCTCGAGCAGCGCCACGATCGAGGCATTGTTGGCGGCGGAGCCCGCCTCGATCAGGCGACGCGGCCAGAGCACGCGCCACTGCAGCTCACCGAGGACCCGCTGCTCGCCGGCGGTGGGTACGGAGACCCTGATCGCGGCTTGCTGCGCTATCGCGGCCACCGCTGCGGCCGACTCGGGCGGGTCGGCCAGGGCCGCCACCGCGATCTCGTCGACCCGGCGCCCCGCCAGTACCCCGGGCAGGCCGCCGACATGGTCGGCATGAAAATGAGTAAGCATCAGATACGGGATGTGCCGGATACCGAGGCGGCGCAGGCAGCGGTCCACCGCCGCCGGATCCGGACCGGCGTCGATGACGACCGCGCTGTGCGGGCCGGCCCGGGCGACGAACGCATCTCCCTGACCGACATCACAGGCGACGAAGACCCACCCTGCCGGTGGCCAGGAGACGGCGAGCATCCCCCGCAGGGGCGGCGGGACCGCCCCTCGCCACACCAGCGCGAGCACGAGCAGCGCGGCCACTGTGGCGCTGACGCCGGCCGAGCGCCGCCGCCCGAGACGGCTCAATGCGACCACCGCCACTCCCGCGGCCAAGACCGCCACCAGGCCCCGTAGGCCCAGAGGCCACGGCACGCTCGCCCCGGGGACCTGCGCACTCTGGCGCGCCACGGTCACGATCCACCACGCTGGGATCCCTGCGAGTTCGGCGAACATCGTGCCCAGCGGCGGGCTCAGCTGGGCACTGAGCGCCGCGAGCACCCCGAGGATCATCGCGATCGGCACCGCCGGGACCGCGAGGACGTTGGCGGCGACGGCGATCAGGCTGATCTGCCCCGCGAACAGCACCAGCACCGGCAAACACGCGAGTTGCGCGGCCAACGGAACGGCGAGCGCGGTGGCGAGCGGTCCGCCCAGCCGCGGGGACCACCGCTCTCGCCACCGCGGGGCGAGCACCAGCAACCCCGCGGTCGCGCTCACGGACAACGCGAACCCCGGCGCCCGTGCCAGCCAAGGATCCATCAACAGCAGCAGGATCACCGCGGCGCACAGGGCCGGGACCCCGGCGCTGCGGCGCCCCAGCGCCATCCCGATGACCGCGATCGCGCCCATCAGGGCTGCCCGCAGCAGGCTCGGCTCCGGGCGCGCCACCAGCAGGAACGCCGCGATCGTCACCACCCCGAGCACCGGCAGCGCCCGTAGTCGCACCCCCACCGCCCGGGCCAGCGCGAGCACCGCGGCGAGCAGGATCGCGACGTTGGCGCCGGAGACGACCAGCACGTGGGACAGCCCGGCGGTACGAAAATCGGCCTCTAGGCCTGGATCGAGGCCCGAGGTGTCGCCCAGCACCAGGGCGGGGAGCAGCCCCCGCGGCCCCGGCGGCAGGCCGTCCGCGGAACGCCGCAGCCCGGCCCGGAACTCCGCAGCCGCCCGATCCGGCGCCGGCGCAACCCCCGGGCTTTCGGGCGGTCCGTGCACCCGCAGCACTGCCACGGTCGGGGTGCGCGGGCGGGCCGGGGCAAGCCGACCGGCAACGCTCAGCTCCTGCCCGGGGATCAAGGCGGCCCAGGCCGGGTCGCCGGCGAGGATCCGCACCGGGCTACGCACCGCCGTGGCGACCCCGCGCGCCACCACCCGCGAGGCCCGGACCGCCACCACGACCACCTCGCGCGGTCCCCCGCGCCCACTGCCGATCCGCACCACCGGATCGCCCACGACGCGAACCTCCAGGCGCGCCGTGGCCTGCGCGGCCGCGAGCTCGCTCAGCGGTCCGGACTCCAGGGAGGCCACTCGGGCGCTCGCCGCCAGGGCCGCCGCGCTCCCCACGCCCAACGCTGCCGCGAGCACCACCGCGACACCCCGCCGACCGAGCGCGAGCCGGCGACGACCCAGCAGGCACCCTCCGGCGCCACCGCCGAGCAACAACCCCAGCGCCAGACCCGACCCGTCGCCGAGGGCCGGAGCGAGCCAGGCACCTACCCAGGCGGCGACCGCAGCCGGCAGCAGCCGAAGATCCAGACGTGCGGGTGGTGCGCCCACCTGATGTGCGACCGCCCCGGCGTCGGCCCCGGCCAGGACCGCCGTTACCTGACCTGTCATCAGATTCCGGCCATCAGATGCGCACCTTAGGGCGCAAACTTGCGTAGATTGCGGGGCCGATCCCCGGCACCTCCTGGAGTTCCTCGACGGCGGTGAAGCGGCCGTTGCGCGCCCGAAAATCCAGGATCCGTTGGGCAAGCACCGGACCGACGCCGGGCAAGGTGTCCAGCGCGGCGAGGTCGGCAGTGTTCAGATCAATGAGGCCCGTGCCCGCGGCGCCCGCGTCCGGTGCCTGCGCAGTCTCGGGAGCCGCCGCGAGAACGATCTGCTCCCCGTCCACCAGCGGGCGCGCCAGGTTCACCGACGTCGTCGCGACACCGCGCCGAGGTCCGCCCGCCGCCCGCAGCGCGTCGAGCACCCGCGATCCGGCGGGGATCCGGACCAATCCCGGCCGGCGTACCTGGCCCTGGACGTCGACCACGATCCGCTCCGGCGATACCCCGAGACTCGGGGCTAGGGAAGTCACGGCGCCGGATAGCGGAAGACCCGTTGCCTGCACCCGGGCCGGCCCGACCTCGAGCACCGCGGGCCGCGAGCGCAGGAGCACCACCACCGCGAACGCCACGCCGAGCAGGGCCACGACGAGCAGCGCCCCGAGTGCCCGCAGGTCCAGCGCGAAGCGCGCCCGGGTCAGGATTCCGATCCGCAGCGGCGTCACCGGCACCGGTGGGTCGGCGCCCTGCCCAGGTGATCCGGCGCCCTGCCCGGGTGATCCGGCGCCCTGCCCAGGTGATCCGGCGCCCTGCCCGGGTGATCCGGCACCCTGCCCGGGTGATCCGACGCCCTGCCCGGGTGATCCGGCACCCTGCCCAGGTGATCCGACGCCCTGCCCGGGTGAGGCACCCTGCCCGGGTGATCCGACGCCCTGCCCGGGTGATCCGACGCCCTGCCCCGAGGCGCCTGACCACAAGACGTTCCAGCGCGCCGAGACGGCATCGCTGCGGCCGTCAGCCTCGTTCTGCCCCCGGACCCGCCCCCGTATTCGCACACCGCGACGCTAAGAAGCCGGCGTGGCCGGCGCGAGGGCCCGAACCCAATCTGTGGACAGTGATGCTTCATTTCGTAGGTTGTGGATAAGCGCCGAACACTGAGCCCGCTGGAGCAGTGTCGCCAGGCGGGTGCGCCAACTGCTCAGCTCATGAATGAGCTGAGAGGGTGCTCCCATACGCAGCGACGGGACAAACAACTCATACCGCCACCGGTTCTGTCACTGGGCGTATGAGAGAGCCGGAGACAGCTCCCCGGCGGTCAGTCCGGGACGATGTTGACCAGCTTGGGCGCCCGCACCACCACGGTGCGCACCGGACGGCCGTCCAGGGCCCGCACGACACCGTCATCAGCCAGCGCGAGCGCGCGAAGCGCATCCTCGGTGATGTCGGCCGCAACCTCCAAGCGCCCACGCACCTTGCCCTGAACCTGCAGTACGCAGGTGACCGTGCCCTGGATCAACAGGGCGGGGTCGGCAACCGGGAACCCCGCGTAGGTCAGCGACGCCGGGTGCCCGAGTTTGGCCCACAGTTCCTCCGCGATGTGCGGCGTCAGCGGCGCGAGCAGCAACGTCAGCGTCTCGGCGACCTCGCGCGGCAGGCCGCCGGTGGCCGCGACCACCTTGGTGAGGTGGTTGTTGCATTCAATGAGCTTGGCGATGGCGGTGTTGAAGCGCAGGGCTTCCATGTCCCGCCCGACACCGTCCACGGTGCGCGCCAGCACCCGCGCGGTCTCGGGATCGGGCGAGGTGTCCCTCACGGTGGGCTCGCCGCTCTCCTCGTCCACGATGTTGCGCCAGAGCCGCTGCAGGAACCGGAATGAACCGACGACCGCCCGGGTGTCCCAGGGCCGGGAGACCTCGAGTGGGCCCATCGACATCTCGTACAGGCGCAGGGTGTCCGCCCCGTACTCGGCGCACATGTCGTCGGGGGTGACGGAGTTCTTCAGGGACTTCCCCATCTTTCCGTATTCGCGAGCGACCGACTCGCCGCCGAAAAAATACGCACCGTCAGATTCGACGACCTCCTCCGCCGGGACGTACACCCCCCGCGAGTCGGTGTAGGCGAACGCCTGGATGTAACCCTGGTTGAACAGACGACGGAACGGCTCAGAGCTCGAGACGTGACCGAGGTCGAAGAGCACCTTGTGCCAGAACCGGGCGTAGAGCAGGTGCAGGACGGCATGCTCCACGCCGCCGACATAGAGGTCCACCCCGCCACAGTCACCGTCATGACGTGGGCCCATCCAGTACCGCTCGACCTCGGGGTCAACGAAACACTCGGTGTTGGTGGGGTCCAGGTAGCGCAGCTCATACCAGCACGAACCGGCCCATTGCGGCATGGTGTTGGTCTCCCGGCGGTACTGCTTCGGTCCCTCCCCCAGATCCAAGGTGACGCTGGACCACTCGGTGGCCCGGGCCAGCGGGGATTCTGGATCTGAGTCTGCGTCATCGAAGGCGAAGGTGCGCGGGGAATAGTCCTGCACCTCGGGCAGTTCGACCGGCAGCATCGACTCCGGCAGCGCCACGACACCGTGTTCGTCGTAGACGACCGGGAATGGCTCACCCCAGTAGCGCTGGCGGCTGAAGAGCCAGTCCCGCAGCTTGTACGCGGCCGTGCTCTCGCCCATGCCCTTGCTGAGGAGCCAATCGGTGATGAGCGCCTTGGCCTCTCTCACCGCCAGCCCATTCAGGGAGAGCTCGTCATTCGCGGAGTTGATGGTCGCGCCCTCACCGGTCCACGCGCCCCCGGCCCAGTCCGCGGGCGGGGCGACGGTGCGCACGATCGGCAGGCCGAAGGTTTCGGCGAACGCCCAGTCCCGCTCGTCCTCGGCAGGCACGGCCATGATCGCGCCGGTGCCGTAGCCCATCAGCACGTAGTCGGCAACGAAGACCGGGATGTATGCCCCGTTGACGGGGTTGAGCGCGTACGCGCCGGTGAAGACCCCGGTCTTGACCTTCGCATCAGCCTGGCGATCGACGTCGCTGCGAGCCATCGTCGCGGTGCGGTAGGCCGCGATTGCGGTAGCCGGCGTGGGTGCGCCACCCGTCCAGGCCGCGGGCACGTCCGCCGGCCATTGATGCGGCGTCAGATCGTCGACTATCGGGTGCTCTGGGGCGAGCACCATGTAGGTCGCCCCGAACAGGGTGTCCGGGCGGGTCGTGAACACCGTGAGCACCGCGTCGTTGCCCGCGTTCGTGGTCACCGAGAAATTCACCCGCGCGCCTTGGGAGCGCCCGATCCAGTTGCGCTGCATCAACTTGATCGGTTCGGGCCAGTCCAAGGCGTCCAGGTCGGCGATCAGGCGGTCGGCGTAGGCGGTGATGCGCATCATCCACTGGCGCAGGTTGCGCTTGAAGACCGGAAAGTTGCCGCGCTCGCTGCGCCCGTCGGCAGTGATCTCCTCGTTCGCCAGCACGGTACCCAGCCCTGGGCACCAGTTGACGGGCGCATGGGAGAGGAACGCGAGGCGGTGGGAGTCGACGATGTCGCGGCGCTCACGCTCAGCCAGTGCGTCCCACGCCCGGCCGTCCGGGGTCGCTCGGGTGCCCGCGGCGTAGGTGGCGATCAGCTCCGCGATCGGGCGCGCGCCCTCGAGATCCGGGTCGTACCAGGAGTTGAAGATCTGCAGGAAGATCCACTGCGTCCACCGGTAGAACTCGGGGTCGGTGGTGGCGACCGAACGGCGGTCGTCGTGGGCCAGGCCCAACGCCCGCAACTGGCGGCGCATGTTGGCGACGTTGGCCTCGGTCGTCACGCGCGGGTGCTGCCCGCTCTGCACGGCGTACTGCTCGGCCGGCAGCCCGAACGCGTCATAGCCCAAGGCGTGCAGCACGTTACGGCCCTGCATGCGGTGGTAGCGGGCGAACACGTCGGTGGCGATGTAGCCCAGCGGATGCCCGACGTGCAGGCCGGCGCCCGACGGGTAGGGAAACATGTCGAGCACGAAGAGCTTGTCGCGGCCGGCGACCTTGCCCGGCTCGGCCAGCGGCCCGGCCGGGTTCGAGGCGTGGAAGGTGCCCTCGGCCTCCCAACGGTCCTGCCAGCGCCGCTCAAGGGCGCCCGCGGTGCTCGCGGTGTAGCGGTAGGGCGGCGCCTCGGTCGGGGCCGCTCCGCTCGGGGGCGGGGCGGGCGTGGTGGTCGGCTGCGTCATCGTCCTCGGGTCTCTGTGGGTGCTCGGCCGCGCGGCGGGGCGTGGGCGGGGCGAACATTCTCTCGCCTCCCGCCGCCGGCCGGATGCGCGGCGCACCCGCGACTCCGGCCCTGTGACGTGCCGTACCCGCGGCGCCGCACACGTCGGTCGTGGGGCGCCCTGCGCGTTCACTCCCGGGGATGATCCCTGGGGCACTCGGCGGTGGCGAGGGCGCCCGAACCGCCGCGGTTTTCCCGACGCCGAGGTCGGGGGCAGGCGAGCGCGCGATCTTGGCGCCCAGGCGAGCCGGCAGACCCTAGGGCGTTCCGAGGTGCGCCGCGGCCAATCCTGGCTACTGGTTGTCCTGGTCCTCGTCATAGTCGTCGTTAGCCGCGGCGGCCTTGCGGCGGGCCCGCTGCTGCTCTGGGGTGGGCTGGGCATCGTCCGGCGCGCGGGACCCGGCCCCCAGTGCGGCACTCAGGGGCCGGCTTCGGCGGCGATCCCGCGGAGCCAACCGGGGCGCGTTTCCATACCGCGGACCCGCGGCAGCGGTGGAGCTTGCGGTGCCTGCTCCGCCGCCCATCGCCCCGATGCCTCCCACCATGCCTGGGCCCGGAGCGCGCGCACCGGCCGCGCCCGCGACGCCCGCCACGCCGGCGGCGTTGCCCGCTGGGCCCAGCACCCCACTTCCGAGCGAACCGCCGATACCCGGGCCGCCCCCCCGGCGAGCGGCCAGCGCGGCGGCCCCGAGCCCGCCCGCGGCCGCCGCGGCGCCGCCGATCGCCGAAGCGCCAGGACCCGAACCCCCGGGCCCGGCGGATTGCGGGCCCGGCCCCTGCGCACCGGTCGGGGCCTGCCCCGCCGGGGTGCCGTCCGCGTTCACCGGTGAGCCCACCCCGGCGCCGGCGGGAACCGGCCACGACGGGGCGCTGGGGCTGCCCGGTGGGTAGGAGCCGACGAGCGCCGGGTTCGAGGCGGGTGCGCTCGGGTGCATCCCCGCGGTCGCCGCCGCGGCGCCGCCGGGGTGCGGCTGCGCGCCGGCGCCGACCACTGGGGGGTCCCCAGGAAACGCCGTGGTGCGGTATGACGAATTGCCGACATCGCCCGAGGGGGCCCCGCAGATGCTGGCGATCTGGTCGTGGCTGCCAGCCAGCCGCGGGGCCATCTCCTGGTAGCCCTCGCGGGCGATCTTGCCCTTGTCCTTGCCGCCGAAACCCAGGGTGATGATCTCTTTGGCGACGTCACCGGCGCCCAGATCGTCCATGTCCTTGGCCCGCTCGATCCCGGTGCGCAGCGCCATCGCACCGGCATCGATCGCGAGCGCCGTCCGCGACATGGTGCCGGTGAACTCCCGGATCGCGGCCGCGAGCCGGCCCAAGGAGGCTGTCGCGGCGGCGGCGGCCTCACCCTTCCAGTGTTCGGCGAATCCGGTGGAACCTGAGGGGGTGCACACCCGGTCCGCGAGTTCGCCCCAGGCCTGCGCGATACCCTCCCAGTGTTCGGGCAGCGCCTCGATCTCACAGATCAGGGTGTAGTCGCGCAGCTCGCACATCTGCTCCTGGCACCACCCCTTGTCCTCGGGCATAACGGGCGGCCCGCCGAGCGGGCCGGTCACGGCCCCACCCCGGGCGTGCGCGTTCCCGGCCCGGTGGGCGCGCCCCCGAAGCCGGGGCGCCGGCGCACCAACACCACCACCGCGGCGGCCGCGGCCAGGGCGGCGACCCCGCCCAGCGCCACTACCGGGCCGGCGCCACCCCCACCCCCGCTGTCACCGTCACCGGAGTTCGCGGCCACGGCCCCCGAAGCATCCGAACCTGCGTCCGTGCCCGCCCCGGCACCGGCGACGGGCCCGGCGTCCGTGCCCGCCCCGGCCGTCTCGGGGGCGTTACCCGGCAGCAACGGGTTCACGTCCGGCCACTGGGTCGGGTCCGAGGCCAACATCTTCGTCACCGACATCACCCCAAAACCGAAGGTGAGATCCCGCAAAGGACCCACCCGCCCACCCGGGTTACGGATCAGGTGCTGAATCACCTGATTCCCCGACGCCTGCGGATACGCCGCCATCACCAACGCCAACCCGCCACTGACCAACGCCGCCGCCCCCGAGGTACCACTGCTCATCCCATCACTGCGCCAACGCCTCCCGTCGAAACCCGGGCTCCGGA
>JBQTII010000149.1:0-8032 GCA_052388275.1 Sporichthyaceae bacterium
TCCCCCCGCGGAGGAGGATAGGGCACCCAGGATGCAGCCGTCGCCCGCCCCCCTGTTCGCGGACGCCGAGAGCAGCAACCCGTTCCGTCCGTCGGTGGAGCCGTTGGGTCGCGTGATGTTGCACAGGGTTCCCCCGCCCAGGCTCGGGTGGGTGTTGATCTGCGCCGAACCGGAGGCGTTGAAGCTCGCCACCTGGCGCACGCCGCCGAGCGCCAGGGCGTCAGCGTCGTTGGCCAACGCGTTCATCACCGGGGTCGTGGTCTCAGAACCGACGATGGCGATGGCGCGCTCGGGCGTTGCCGGAACAGGGTCGGCGTATGCGATCCCCGACAGCGTTACCATGGTAAAGGTGGTGCCGGCGGCGACAACCGCGCCGATGGTGCTCTTGTTGTTTCTCACCTTGATGTCCTCTCGTTGCTTCACTAGGGCTTCAGAGTGCTCAGGTGGGGCGCCGGCATCACCCCCTGACGCATCCCGGTGCCCGGGCCGCGACGGCGGGATATTCGCGACGCGGCGGCAAGGCCGAGCAGGGCGCTGCGCGAACGCGCCAAGGCGAAGGCGGTCAGGGCAGCGACGAGGATCCAGAGCAACCCCTGGGCGGTCGGGTTGGTCTGCGCCGGTGGTGTGCCGGCGGGGGGGACGACGCTCAGTGAGGGCCGCAGGGTGTCCTGCGCGGTACCGCTCGCCCCCTGAATCGGAGGATCGGTAGGCCCATCGCCGGCGGGGGTCGCGGGGATCGCCGGGCCTGGTGGCTCGGCAAGAACCGGCTGGGTGGGGGCAGCCGGCGCCGCGGCGCCGCCAGACGATGATGCGCCGTCCGGCGCAGGACCGAGCGCCGGGGGAACTGCGGGACCTACCGGGGGCCGGCCGGGCGGGATGAGTGCGGCTCCCGGCGGCGTCGTCGCCTTCATGATCGAGGTGACCGCGGAGGTGGCGGCCTGGCGCAGCGGCGCGGTCAATGGGGCGTATCCGGCGGGCAGCCCGCCTACCGAGTCCGGCGTCTGCCCCTTCCCGGCCGCGTAGGAGATCAGGCCGGTGTAGGCCCGGCGCTGCACCGCGCTCAGTGCGGCGGGAACGGTGGCCCCGTAGCTGATCATCGTGAGCGGGTAGGCGCTCGACGGGGCGCCGGCGGGATTGGGCGCCAAGGTGCCGGCAGCGGTGCGGCTCATGGCACCCACGGCGGCGCTCATGCTCTGCGCGGTCGGGGCGACGAACTGGCCCTTAGCGTTGCGCAGCAGGGCGGTCGGCAGGTTGAACCGCGCAGCGGTCGCGGTGTCGCTGATCACCATGATCGCGCGGCGTCCCTTGGCCTGAGGGCCGGCCCTGCGGTACGTGGGCGGACGCGCGAAGCGGTCCCAGTTCGTTCGGGCCAGGGTGTCCCCGCGCGCGGCGGCGCGCACGGCTTCGTGCATGTCGTTCGCGTAGGGAAAGGCGTCCGGCATGCACAGATCACCGTCGCCGTCACCCGGACGGCAGGTCTGATCCAGTTTGGGGAAATCGGCCCGGGTGAGGGAGGCACCTTTCCACTGCGGATTCACCCGCATGCCGAAGGCATCGGGGGTGCCCGCCAGGAACTCACGGGCCTCGGTGTCGGCCGCGATCCACTGCCAGACCAGGGCGGTGGCGTCGGAAGGGTTCAGGGAGGTGATGACGGTGGCGATCGAGGCGCTGCCGACCCGCGGATTGATGCCGCGGAGCTGGGGGTTCAGGGCGGTGAACTCGGGATCGTCCTCGAGCCTGGCCGGATTGTTCCCCAGCGGTGCCGGGACCGTGACCCCCTGGGTATAGGACTGCGAGAGCAGCTTCGCGACCAGACGAGGCGTCAGTTTCAGCGCGCTGATTCGCTGACCCGCGCGTTGCAGCGCCGGTTCGGGGGCGTTGCTGGGGACCTGGGCCTCCAGGATGTAGGCCACCGCCACCCCGGAGATGGCCAGCGGGGCGTAGACCGCCGGGCCCCGGGGGGTCGCCGCGGCGGGCCTGGTCACGATGGAGAAGGACGGCGTCCGGCCGGCCAGGGAAGCGCGCGCGCCGTCGTCTGGAACCTGGACGAAATCGAACACCGCGCCGGTCGCGGCGCACAAGGACTGCTGCCACCGGCTGATGGCCTCGGTGGCGTTCTCCTGACCGAGCACCGGCAGCTGATTCGCACCCAGCGGGCAGGATCCACCGATCGGGGCGAAACCGAGCGGAAAGGCGATCCGGTGCTTCCAATTGCTCGCGCTCAGCGGGGAGGACTCCAGCCGCTTCGCCTCGTCGGTTGTCCCGCTGTCCTCGTTGCGCACGGTGTTGTCGACCTCGCGGTCCGAGCGCGGCACCACGACCAGCCAGCACGTGCGCGCAGCGGGCGCAGCGCCGGGGCGGGACACGAGCTTGCCGCACCCCAGCCCGGGCGCCTCGGCCGCCGTTTGGACCTCGAAGAAGTCCTGTCCCGTTCCGTCTCCCCTGGTGGTGTTCAGCGGAAGTTCGTTGCTGCCCTGGGCGTCGAAGAAGGCGTTGAAGCCGCTGAAGCTGCCGCCCACCGTGGTGCCGTTGGCGGCCTCGAAGGGGATGAAGCCGGTGCCGGCGGGTCCGTTCGCGGGAGTGGTCTCGGCGGGATCGATCGGTAGTCCGCCAAGGATCTGCCGCGTGCGCACTGCGGTACCGGTGTTCGAGTCCGAGACCAGGGCGGCGATGGCGCCGAACTGGCATTGGGTGGGGCGGGGGCCGCTCGGGTCCTCACCCCAACACTGCATGATCTGCAGGAAGTTGCGGCGAAAGCCACCGATCGGTTGGCTGGGCGCGCCGCCCTTCCAGGTGACCTCGACGACCTCATTGACCAGGCCCGCGGTTTTGGCGACGCGCACCTCGAGGTCGGCGAAGGGTCCGGCGCCCTTGAGCGTCATCGCCGAGGACGCGGGCGTCGCCGACGCGGGGGTGATCGCGCGGGGCGGGGCGGATGGTGGTGCCGCCAGTGCCCCCGGGCCCCCGCATACGAGCGCGGCCAAGGTCAGCGTGATCCACGCTGCGCGGGTGCGCGCTCTCACGCGGGACCCTGATTCTGGGCGGCGATCTTGCGGGCGGCCAGCGGCGGTCCGATGATCAGCCCCGCCAGCAGCATGCCGGCGAAGAAGACCAGCACGGTGCTGAAGCCGTTGCCGGTTCCGCCCCCGAGGGCGACCGGTACGGAGGCGATGTCCCCGCTCGCGGCGGTTCCCTGGACGGGAATCAGCGTTCCGGTGTCGGGGTCCACCACACCCGCGCCCTGGCCCGTCAGGGGCACCTGAGCGTCAACGCCCGCAACCGCGCCGAGCCCGGGCTCTGATGGTCCCGCGCCCGGTGCGCCCGGTGCGCCCGCCGCCCCGCCCGGTACGCCGACAGGGTTGCCCCCGCTCGGCGTACCGGCTCCGCCGGTAGTCCCTCCGGCAGAGGTGCCCGCGGTGGACGGCGCCCCGGGGCCGGTCACCGGGGCGGTCGGGGTGTTCGATGCGCCGCCGGTCCCGGTGGCGCATTGCAACGGTCCGCCCTTGCGGTCGCACTCGGGCGGGAACGGGGCGGTCTTGGCGATGCCACCGGGGATGGTGACGGTCTCGTTGTTGCAGCCCTTGGTGATGTCGGCGTCAGCGGGGTCGATGCCCGGGATGCGCTTGACGACGTCCAGCCCGGCCTGCACCAGGTTCCTGGGCAGCGGGGAGTAACCCAGGTCGAGGGCGGAGTTCTGACCCTGACACAGGAAGTACTTGGCGAACTTACCCAGCGTGTAGCCCTTGTCCGGGTTGATCGGGCCCTCGACCTTGGTCGGCACCACCATGTAGCTGTAGCTGGAGAGCGGGTAGGCGCGTTTGTCGGGGTTGTTGTAAACCCCGGTCAGGTTCTGGGTCAGGTCCGCATTGATGGTCGCCCCCAGCAGGGCGACGGCCACGTTGCGCCCATTCGGCTCGATGTAGTAGCCGGCGCGATTGAGCAGCTTCGCGACCGGGAAGCCGGTGTTGAGGGCGTAGGACTCCTCAACGTAGGTGATGGTGCCTTCGTTGCGGTCCTGACTGACGTAGCCGGCCACGCCGAGGGAGCCGGCCAGGGCCAGGAACGGCGGTCTGGAGGGGTAGGAGGAGGTCTGCCCGCAGGGGGTGGTGCGCCCGTTCTTCGCGCAATAGGCGTTCCAGAGCTCCGGGTACTGCTTGCTCATCCACAGGGTGAACTGTGCGCTGGTTCCCGAGCCGTCCGATCGCACGACGGGAACGATGGGGCGGGCGGGCAGCGCAAGGCCGGGGTTCTCGGCCCGCAGGACCGGGTCGTCCCACCGGGTGATGACGCCGGTGAAGATCTTGGTCACCTGATCGCCCGTCAGACGCAGGTTGGTAATGCGCTTGCCGCCGGCCTTGAGGTTGTACATGAACGCGGTTCCCCCTGCCACGATCGGCATGTAGGCGAATCCGCGTCCGGGCGCGGGGTCTTGAACGTTGTTGTCGGTCAGTCCGTACGGGATCTCCGAGACCGCGAAGTCGACGGTGCCGTTCTTGTACTGATTACGCCCGTCGGAGGATCCGGTGCCCTGGAAGTTCACCCGCAACCCGAACTGATTCACGTTCCTCCGCCACTGATCCAGCGCGTTCTGACTCCACGTCGAACCCGCCCCCGATATCGGGACGAGCGTTGCGGCCGAAGCTGAACGGACGGGGGCGAGAACCGGAAGGGCGGACATCATGAGCAGGAGCAGGAGCAGGACGCCGAATGTCCTTCCGACACCTCGGCGTGGCCGCTGGAGTTCGGGCTGGGTTGTGGTCACTTCTTCCCCCGGAATCGTTGTGGAATGCGCGCCTTGGATGTGGCCAGGACGGGATGGCTCAGCAGCCGCCGGGCGGCGCTCTGGTGGGGGTCCTCGGCAGGCTCGATCCCGGCCGCTCGCCGGGCATAACGGGCCACGTCCTCTTCCGAGGCCTTACCCAGCTTCTTCTGCTGATGCTTGGTCAGGTTCCCCGGGCCGCGGCCGCCGATGATGCGCGCGAGGATGAACAGGATCAGCACCAGCGCCAGCAACGTCGCACCGGCTCCGAACCCGCGCGCGATGTAGCTCTCCTGCGGTGAGCGCACCAGCTGAAAGGCAGCCAGCGGCAGTGAGACCATCGGGCCCGAGGTCGGGTTGGAGTTACTCAGCGCGGTGTAGCCGGCGGTGAGCAGCACCGGCGAGGTCTCGCCAATTCCGCGTGCGGTGCCCAGGATCACCGCGGTGGCCAGGCCCGAACGGGAGGTGGGCAGCACGACATGCCAGGACGTGCGCCATTGCCCCGCGCCCAGGGCCAGGGAGGCCTCCTTGAGGTTGCCCGGCACGAGGCGCAACACCACGTCCGCGGCCCGGATGATGATCGGCAGCATCATCACCGAGATCGCCAGCGCCGCCGCGAACCCGGACTTGCCCTGCCCCAGGATGATGATCCAGAACGCGTAGATGAACAGCCCCGCCACGATCGAGGGCAACGCGGTCATCGCCTCGACGATCGTGCGCACGAAGCGGGTGAAGGGCCCGCGGACCTCGTTGAGGTATAGCGCGCAGGTGATGCCTAACGGGATCGTGATCGCCAGGGCGATCGAGATCATCCAGAGCGTGCCGATCACGGCGTGCTTGATGCCGCCGACGTCGAGGGGCTCCAGCGGCCCGGCATCGCCAAGGTCCTTGGTGAAGAAGTTGACGTGGGCCAGCGCCGGCGCGGCCCGTTTGAAGGTGTAGCCGACGACGAAGATCAGCGCCAGGAGCAACAGGAACGCGATCCCGTGCACCAAGGCCATGACGACCCGGTCGCGCACCGCCGGCCCGGCCTCCTCGGTGGCGACCAGCAGCGCGTAGAAGGCAAGGAAGAACGTGAAGCCCACTACGGCGAAGCCGATCTTGCCCGAGAACGGCGCGATGAAGGTGAACAGCAGCACCGTCGTCGCGTAGGCCGCGAGCATGGCGCCGCCGATGGCGAGAATGTCGCGCAGGTGCGGCTTACCGATCACCCGCCTCGGCTCTGGTGACTCACCGTCAGCAGGGCGCACCGGCGGGCAGTAGGTCGTGGGCGGGGGCGGTACCTCGCGGAAGAGGTGCTCGTCGTAGGTGACCGGCTCCCGATGCAGCGGTCCGCTGGGAACATCTGGCCACGCCGCTGCCGGCCGCTCCAGGGCGATCGTCATCAGGTGCTCTCCGCGCCCGAGCGGGACTTGGCCACGGCCGAGGCGGCACCGAAATTGATCACCAACGTCATCAGGAACAGGGCGAGCCCGGCGGCCATCAGCGCGGACGTGCCGAACTCCGTGGCCTCGCCGTAGCGCAGGGCGATCAGCGAGGAGATCTGGGACGCGCCCGCCTGCAGGATGTTCGGCTGAATCTCGAAGACCACCGAGATGATCATGTAGACCGCGATGGTCTCGCCGAGCGCGCGTCCGAGTGCGAGCATCAGTCCGCCGATGATGCCGCCCTTGCCGAAGGGCAGTACGACCGCGCGGATCATGCCCCACTTGGTGGCGCCCAGAGCGTAGGCGCCCTCGCGTTCACCTGCCGGTGCCGCCATGAAGGCCTCACGCATGATCGCGCTGGCGATCGGAGTCACCATCAGGGCGACCACGACGCCGGCGATGAACGCCGAAGAGGTGTACAGCGCCGGCTGCAGCAGGGCGCTGTCGGGATCCGCGCCATCGACGTCGAAGAACGGCAGCCAACCGAAGTAGGTGCTGATCCAGCGGGAGAGCCCGACGATCTCGTACTGCAGGAAGAAGAAGCCCCACAGGCCGTACACAACGCTGGGCACCGCGGCCATCAGGTCGACGAGGCTGATCAGCGTGCGCTGCAGGCGGCGTGGGGCGTACTCGGAGATGTAGAGGGCTGTGCCGATCGAGAGCGGGATCGCGAGGGCAAGCGCGACGACGGCGATTCCGATCGTGCCGGTCATGACGGCGGCGATCCCGAAGTTGCCGCTGTCCGGCTCCCAGGCCTCGGTGGTCAGGAAGCCGAAGCCGGCCTCGCCCAGAGCGTCCGCAGCCCGCACCGCCAGGAACAGCCCGACCAGCGACATCACCGCGAGCACTGCGACTCCGCTGGCGATGAGCAGCACCCGGTAGATGCGGTCAGCGCCTTCGATGCGGGGTGGATCGCTGCGACGTGCCTCGTCGGACTCGGCCTGATCGGCCGCGAGCGGGAGCACTGTGCTCATCCGGCGGTGCCGCTTGTTCGGCCCTGGGAGAGCCGCGCCAGCAGCTCGTCCGCCTCGCCGCCGGTTCCCTCGGGCGCCGCGGGGGATTCTCCCGGCGCACGTGCCGTGGGAGCCGCGGCCAGAAACTGGGCGAGGTTGAAGGTTGCTTCGCGGCGACGCTGGTAGCTACGGGCCGCGATCGCCACCGGGCGCCCGTCCAGGTCGAGCCGCCAGGTCCACGTGCCGCCGGAATCGCACCCCACCCGAGCGTCGAGGTGATCGAGCTGGCGGCGCAGGAACCCGATCCCCGCCCGGGCGGTCGCGGCGTCCGAGTAGGCCTGGGCAGAGCGTCCGAGCTCGCGGTTGTTCGGCCCCAGCAGGCGCCAGATGGTGCCGATCCGCGGCGTCTCGGGGTCGGGGGCGAGGATCGTCCCCGTGACGGCATCACGGCGTGGCCGCCGCGCCTGGACGGCGAGTAAGTACCGGGGTTCACCCACGGCGCCGCACCCCTCCCGAAGCGTTCGCCAGCCTGCCGACACGGACCGGGCCCTTCACAGGAACCAGCCAGGAGGAACCTTTCGGTCAAGGACAGACCGGGAGAATCCGGAAGGTGAACGCCCGACGTTGTATGCGTTAAGGCCCGCTGAGGACGTCGTCGAAGGAAAGCCCAGGCGCAGGTCAGACGGGGTGTCGCGGCTCAAGCGGCGTCGCGGAAGCCCGAACTTGTGGTGTGTGTGGGGCTGATAAGAACCATTGAGGCTCTAGACCGAAGTTACGTGGGTCCTGGGGGCCGTTCTGCCGTTTGACCTGCGCCGTTCTGTCCCGACACGCCCCAGGATGTAGCCAAGAGTATTGAGTGTTCCGGCGCCTTCTTTCCGCTAGGATGCCCCTAT
>JBQTII010000150.1:0-22138 GCA_052388275.1 Sporichthyaceae bacterium
TCAGCCGGGATGCATCGCAAGGCGGAGGAGGAGGCCCGATGCGGAGCATCGGGCGACGACAACAACGCAGCGAGGCGCCCGGCTGGCGCCGCAGACGCCGCCGTTTCAATTCGCAGGCGGACCACTAAGGTGCAGGCCGACAGGATGGGTGCTCACGAATCCGACCGGGAGACCCTCATGGACCTGTGGAGATTGCCTGCAGTGGTGTCCACGGGCGTGCTGGCGCTGGCCCTGGGCCTGTCCGGCTGCGGCGATGACAAGCCTGCGGACGGCGCAGCTGCGCCCCCCGGCCCGGGTGTGGCCGGCCCGGGTGTGGCCGGCCCGGAACCGGCAGTCGGCAACCAGCAGGAGCAGAGTTTCCTCACCGCGCTGACCCGCGAGCACAGCGAGGCGACCGCGCTGGCGGTGCTGTACTCCGACACCGTGCAGCCGGTGACGAACGCCGAGATCGACGACCTCGCCGCGGAGATCGAGGAGAGCATCGAGCCACGACTTGAGGCGGTGCTCGGTGCCTACGACGTGCCGGCCGGAGCGCTGCGGCCGCCAGACCCGGCGGCGGGCGAGCGGTTGAGCAGCGCAGGAGCGCAGATCGAGCGAACGTTTCTGGAGCTGATGACCGCCAATCACCAACGCACGGTGGCCGCAGCGCGCGCGTATCTCGCCGAGGGTGCGAGCGGGGAGCTTGCCGACCTCGCCCGAGCCGTGGCACAGGAGCTCAGTGAACGCATCGACCGGATGCAGCGGCTGCTGGCCGGGCTCTGAGCCCTCACCGGGCGGGCAGGCCAAGGCCCGCCAGTACTACCCGGGCGGCCAGGTCAAGGCCCGCCCACCAAGCACATGCCCGTGGACATGAAACACGCTCTGGCCGGCCTCGGCGCCGGTGTTGAACACCAGCCGGAAGCCGGACAGGCCCTGCTCCTGCGCGACGGCCGCGGCGTCGGCGGCCAGCCGGCCGGTCAGGGTCGGGTCGGCGGCGGCCATCGCCGCGATGTCCTGGTGGTGCTCGCGCGGGATCACCAGCACGTGCACGGGCGCCTGCGGGTTGATGTCCCGGAACGCGACGGTGTCCGCGGTCTCGGCGACGATCTGCGCGGGAATATCCCTCGAGACGATGCGGCAGAACAGGCACGCAGCTTCGGTCATGATCGCGGTCCCCTTACACCCGGACGTCCGACGAATAGTGTCCATTAACGCTCGTTTCGTCGGACGCTAGCGAAGATCGACGGGCGGCGGGTAAACCGATCGGCGGGGACAGGCGTCAGGAGGACGTGAGCGTCATGGTGGCGGAGTTCGGGCGCGATCTGGGCTCGCACGCCCCGGCGCGCTGGAGCGCCGACGAGGCGGTGACCGAGCTCTACACCGCGCACTACCGCTCGCTGGTGCGGCTCTCGGCGATGCTGCTGCGCGACACCGGGGCTGCCGAGGAGGTTGTGCAGGACGCCTTCGTCGCGATGCACTCGGCGTGGCGGCGAATCCGCGAGCAGGACAAGGCACTGGCCTACCTGCGCCAGAGTGTCGTCAATCGTTCCCGTTCGGCGCTGCGCCGGCGCGTGGTCGCCGACAGGTACGCGCCCGCGCCCCGCCCCGACATGCCCAGCGCGGAGTACGGCGCGATGGCGCGCGTGGAGTCCGAGGCGATGCTGGCGGCCCTGCGGACGCTGCCGACCCGCCAGCGCGAGGCACTGGTGCTGCGCTACTACGGCGACCTGTCCGAGGCGCAGGTGGCCGCGGCGATGAAGTGCAGCAAGGGCGCGGTCAAGAGCCACACCTTCCGGGGGATAGCCGCCCTGCGCGCCCTGCTCGAGGGCGACCTTGACCTGGGAGGAGGAATCTGATGGCCGACGAGGACATCGAGCGCCGCCTCGCGGCCGCGTTGCGCGCCGAGGCCGCACGGGTGAACCCTGTGGGGGACGGCCTGACCCGGATCCGCGCCCGAACCGAGAAGTCGGCGGGCCTGTTCTCCCGGTTCGGTCGGCCGGCGACCGCCGGGGCGGCGCTGGCCCTGACCCTGATCGGCGGAACTTTGGTCGGCGTCCAATTAAGCGACGACGAGTCCGGGACCGTGCTGGTCGAGCCCGCGCGCCGGCCGGCGATCTCCCCGCCCACCTCCGCACCGAACACCGTCCCGAGCAACGAGCCGACCCTCGACCCCGGGTTGGGTACCGGGGGCCAGGACTTCCCGGTGGACACCGAGCTGACTCCCGTTCCCAGCGACGCGCCGCAGAACACCACGCTCGCCTCCCCCGTCACCCCCGAGGAACAACGCTCGATGAGCGACGGCGGTATCCCGGTCGACGACGGGGGCAACTACGTCGCGATCATCGCGCCGCTGTCCGGGCGCAGCTACGACTCTCCGCTGACGCTGGCCGGGCGGGCCCGGGTGTTCGAGGCGGCCGTGACCATCGACGTCTCCCAGAACGGCCGGGTGCTGCAGACGGCATACGCCATGGCCACCGAGGGGGCGCCGGAGATCGGCGACTGGCAGGCCACCTTCGCACTGGCCCCGGGCAACTACCGGATCGACGCCTACTCCCTCTCGGAGGCCGACGGGGTGACGCGCCTGGCGTCGGACTCGATCTGGATCACGATCGCCGCGCCGGGCACCCCTCGTTCGCCGAGCACGCCGCTACCCGAGCCGGCAACGACACCGGCCACCGTCGCCACCCCCACGGGCTCCGGCCGGTCCTGACCCCATCTTCTGCGTGCGTGTCGGGCCTACGCACCCCGGTATAAGCCCAGGACACGCGGAGAACTGCGCTCAGGCCCAGCGGCCGCGGGCCGACAGCACGCACACGGCGGCGACGCCCGCCGTTGACGTGCGCAGGACCTCGGCGCCGAGCCGGACGGCGCGCCCGCCCGCCGCCACCAACGCGGTGAGTTCGGCGGTGTCGATGCCGCCCTCCGGGCCGACCACGACCAGCACCACGCCGGCCGCCGGGAGTGCGACCGAGGCCAGCGGCTCAGTTGCCTGCTCGTGCAACACGAGTGCGAGCGAGGCCGACTGCACCAGGGCGAGCAGACCTGGGGTGGTGATCACCGGGGCCACCCGTGGAACTCGGGGACGCCGCGCCTGCTTGGCGGCCTCCCGGGCGTGGGCGGCCCAGCGCTCGGCGCCCCGAACCGCGCGCTCACCCTTCCACACCGTCACGCACCGCGCCGCGGCCCAGGGCACGATCTCCTCGACGCCCACCTCGGTGAGCATCTCGACCGCGAGTTCGCCCCGGTCGGCCTTGGGCAACGCCTGCACGACGACGAATCGCAGCGCCGGTTCCGGAACAATCTGATGATCCATCACTTCAAGAGTAACGGCATCGGGCTCCACCACGGTGACCCTGCACCGGGCGAGCGCCCCGGCGCCGTCCGCGACGTCGACCTGCTCACCCACCCGCAGGCGCCGCACGCGGGACGCGTGGCGCCCCTCCGGGCCATCGATGCGGACCCCGCCGGACACGGGCAGGGTACCCGGCGCGAGAAGGAACAGCGGCGCGCTCACCGGGACCTGTCCTCAGCGCCCACCGAAGGCACCGCGCAGCTTGGAGAACAACGACGGCGCCTCGGCCACCTCGCCGGTCGGGTTCTCCTCACCTCGCAATCGGGCCAGTTCACGCAGCAGGTGGCGCTGGGCGTCGTCGAGGTCGCCCGGGGTACAGACCTCGATGTCGAGGATCAGGTCCCCGCGCCCGGTCCCCCGCAGGTGCGGAACGCCGTAAGCAGGGATCCGGTACGGCGTCCCGGAGGGCCACCCAGGTTTGATGTCCACGGTGTAAGGGCCATCGAGGGTCTCGATCTCGATGCTCACCCCCAGGGCCGCCGCCGTCATCGGCAGCTGCAGGTGCAGGTGCAGGTCGTCGCCGTGGCGGGTCAAGCGCGGATGCGGGCGCTCGGCGATCTCCAGGTAGAGATCGCCGGCCGGTCCGCCGCCGGGTCCGACCTCGCCCTCGCCGACCAGCTGGATACGGGTGCCCGTCTCGACCCCGGCGGGAATCTTCACCTTGAGCGTCCGGCGACTGCGGATCCGGCCCTCGCCGACGCACTCCGTGCACGGCGAGGGGATCACCGTGCCAAATCCTCGGCATTGCCCACACGGACGCGCCGTCATGACCTGGCCCAGGAACGAGCGCTGGACGGTGGCGATCTCACCGCGCCCCTTGCACATGTCGCAGGTGATCGGTGTCGTGCCTTCCTGCCCTCCGCTGCCGGCGCACCGGGTACACGCCACCGCGGTGTCAATGGTCAGTTCGCGGGTCGCGCCGAAGACCGCGTCGTCCAGTTCGATGTCCAGCGCCAGCAGGGCGTCATTGCCGCGCTGGACCCGGCTGCGCGGTCCGCGCGAGGCGGTCTGACCGAAGAACGCGTCCATGATGTCGCCGAAGCCGAACCCCGCGGGTGAACCGCCGAATCCGCCACCAGCGCCCGAGGAGAGCGGATCCCCGCCGAGGTCGTGCAGCTGGCGCTTGTGCGGATCCGAGAGCACCTCGTAGGCGGCCGTGACCTCCTTGAAGCGCTCTTGCACCGCCGGGTCCGGGTTGATGTCCGGGTGCAGCTCGCGGGCGAGCCGGCGGTAGGCCTTCTTGATCGTGTCCGCATTCGCGTCCCGACCCACGCCGAGCACGGCGTAGTAGTCAGTCATGGTTGGCCCTGCACATCAAAAAACTGACCCCTATTCAGTTGATCTGTTCGGCGGAAAGAATGTGTCCGACGTACCTGGCCACCGCGCGCACCGCACCCATCGTTCCCGGATAGTCCATCCGGGTCGGTCCGACCACCCCCAGGCGGGCAACAACCTCGCGTTGACCGTATCCCGAGGCGACGACCGAGGTACCGGCCAGACTCTGCAGTGCGTTCTCGTGCCCGATGCGCACACTGACATCCGGCGTCGCACCTTCACCGAGCAGACGCATCAGCACGACCTGCTCCTCCAGTGCCTCCAGCACCATCTGCAGCGTGTCGGGGAAGTCGTGCCCGGAGCGGGCGAGGTTTGCCGCACCCGCGACGACGACCCGGTGATCACGCGTGTCGTCGATCATCTGACGCAGCCCAGCGGTGACTGCGCGCAGGACCGCGCTGTCCGCACCCGGATCGGCCAGGGCCACCGAGGACTCCACCTCGGCGATCGCAGCCTCGGCGACGCTGAGTCGGCGCCCGTCCAGGACCGCGTTCAAGCGGGCCCGCAGTTCGGGAAGCACGTCGTCGGAATGAACCGGCACCTCGACGACGCGCTGCTCGACCCGGCCGGTGTCGGTGATCAGCACGAGCATGACCCGCCCCGGGGCGATCGGCAGCAGCTCGAGGTGGCGCACCGCGGCCGCCGACAGCAGCGGGTACTGCACCACCGCGACCTGGCGAGTGAGCTGGGCCAGCAGTCGCACGGTGCGGTCCACGACGTCGTCGAGGTTGACCGCGGAGTCCAGGAAGCGGGCGATGGCCTTGCGTTCGGCCACCGAGAGCGGCTTGACCTCGGCGAGGCGGTCCACAAAAAGCCGATAGCCCTTGTCAGTGGGGACACGGCCCGCGCTGGTGTGCGGGGCGACGATGTACCCCTCGTCCTCCAGGGCCGCCATGTCGTTGCGGATCGTCGCCGGGGAGACGCCCAGGTGGTGCCGGTCGACCAGCGCCTTGGACCCCACGGGCTCCTGGGTCGCGACGAAGTCCTCGACGATCGCGCGCAGGACGTCGAGCTTGCGGTCCTCCAGCACGACGCCCTCCTCCCTGGCAGCAGTCCGGCGCCGGCCGCCGGTTGGCACTCTCGGGTGTCGAGTGACAGTTTAGGGCCCGGGGCGGGGCGCGTGCGCCCCGTGCTCGCGCGCCGAGCACGGCGCGGGCGCGCAGGTCGCTACCGTCGCCAGAATGCGATCCGAGCTGCCCGGCGACCGACTCAGTGGCGACGCCCTTGCCCGCAACTGGCGGCGACCCCGGATGGTGCCTCAGGTTCAGGCTGATCGTGAGCTGGTCGTGGAGGAGGTGGAGACCGGTTTCTGCGGAGCGGTCCTGGCCTGCGAGAAGGGTCCCGGCGGGCACCTGGTGACGCTGGTGGACCGCCATCAGGCGCGGCGGGTCTTCCCCCTCGGTCCCGGTTTCCTGATCGACGGCAGGCCCGTCGTGCTCATCCCACCGGCGGGGACGGAACCCAAAGCACCGCCCCGCAATCCCTCCGGGTCGATCGCCGCTCCGCGTTCGCGGGCGCGGGTCGCGCGGGCCTCGCGGATCTACGTCGAGGGCCGCCACGACGCGGAACTCGTCGAGCGGGTGTGGGGCGCGGACCTGCGCGAGGTCGGCGTGGTCGTGGAGTACCTGGCGGGCATCGACGAGCTCCCGGCGCTGGTGGCCGAGTTCGCCCCGGCCCCCGGCGCCCGCCTCGGCGTCCTGGTGGACCACCTCGTCCCTGGTTCGAAAGAGGCCCGCCTCGCCGCCCAGGTCACCTCCCCCCACACCCTCGTCGTCGGACATCCGTACGTCGACATCTGGCAGGCGGTCAAGCCTGCTGTCGTGGGGATCGCCGCGTGGCCGCCGGTTCCGCGCGGACGGCCGTGGAAGGAGGGCGTGATCGCGGCTCTCGGCTGGGATTGCGAGCCCTATCAGGCCTGGCGGCGCATCCTGAGCCGGGTCAACACCTGGACCGACCTGGAGCCGGACCTGCTGGGCCGGGTCGAGGAACTCATCGACTTCGTGAGCGATGGGAGCGAGTGAGCGAAGATCTCCAGTGTGTACGAGCAATGGTCAGCGACAAGCGCGAGCCCTTCTTGTCGGTTGAGTGCAGGAAGGTCGCTGCTCGGTCTACACTCGTGGTGCCTGTTGCGTTGAGCTCCAGGAAGTGAGCCCGAGACCCGGCCGGACGGCCGCGGCGCTCGGGCTTCGCGCTTTGTGGGGCGCTCAGAAGTCGCGGACGACCAGAGCCAGGATGCTCTCGCCACCTGCTGCCAGATCCTTAATCAGCGCAACCGCCGCCGACGACCTCGCTCGGTCCTAGCGGCGCCAGAACACGTGGTGGACGACGCCACTGCAACTCGGCACAACGTCGAGGTGGTACCGGTCCAACAACTCCTCCGGCGACTCCCAGAGCCGCGTTCCGCCGCCGATCTCGATCGGCGCCACGGCGACGTGCAGGGTGTCAATCAGACCGGCGTCAAGAAACTGGCGCACCGTCATCGCCCCACCGCCGAGACGGACGTCCAGGCCGCCAGCGGCCTCCTTGGCCTGCGCGAGCACCGTGGCCGGTTCGCCGCAGACGAAATGGAAGGTGGTCTCGCCCTTTACCAAGGTCGGGCGCGGATGGTGGGTCAGCACGAACACCGGGGTGCGGAACGGCGGTTCCTCGCCCCACCAGCCCTCCCAGTCGAGGTTGTCCCACGGCCCGCGCGACGGCGCGAACTTGTTGCGCCCCATGATTTCGGCGCCGATGTTGCGGTGGAAGTCGCGCGTGAAGTAGTCGTCGATCCCACGACTGCCGCCGGGCTCCGTCCGGTTGGGCCAACTCGCCGTCCCACCGGCCCACGACATCAGCGCCCACGGGTCGGCGTTGCCGAACGGCCGCTCAAGGCACTGCCCCTCGCCCGCTCCGTAGCCGTCACGGGAAACCGCGAAATTGTGCACCCGAAGCAACTGGGTCATCTCTCCTCCGACGCTCGATCGTCCAGCCGTGTGCAGACACCGCAAAGCATGGCGCCACTTCGGTTCCGTCACCGACGCCGTAGGCGTACGACACCTGGGAACAGTGGGCTCGGTTCCAACGCACGAGCCGGCCGGGAAGGCAATGATGGTCCCGTGGAAACGCAGTCACGACACCTCGCCACTCGCATTGAGCGGCCGAGCAGCGAGGTCTACGAATTCGCGGTCAACCCGGCGAATCTGCCGTTGTGGGCAGCCGGACTGGCGCGCGGAATCGAGCTGGTCGCCGGCCGTTGGATCGCGGACTCTCCGATGGGAGAGGTGAGCGTGGCGTTCGTGTCGCCCAACGAGCACGGCGTCCTGGACCACGACGTGCAGCTGCCGACGGGCGAGACGGTGTACAACCCGATGCGCGTCATCGCGGACGGGCAAGCGTGCGACGTGGTGTTCACCTTGCGGCGCCGACCGGGCGTCAGCGATGAGGACTTCGACCGCGACGCGCAGCTCGTGTCGGCCGATCTGGCCAGTCTCAAGAGCATTCTCGAAGCTCGCCAACGCGGCAGGTAGCGTCACCGATTCCCTACCGGGCGGCGAAACCTCGGTCGCCGAGCCACCCGGCCATGGCCTTCCGGAACGCCGGGGCAGAGCGCTCGAGGGTGATCGCGTGCCCGGTGTCGGGCAAGCGGATCGCCTCGACGTCGGAGCTGCCGGTGAACAGGCTCGCCTGCATCGCCGGGTCAGCGAAGAACGCATCCTGCGCGCCGGTGATCACCAGGACCGGAACATCGATGCTCGCGAGCATGACGGCGTCGGTGACGATCGAGGCGGCGGCGTTACCGGTACCGGCGCAGGCATCGGCGGGACGGGTGCCGACGATGTCCTCGACGATTTCCGATTCGCCGTCGAAGAAGAAGTCCGCGGCGGCCCTGGCGTCATCGGTTTCGATCAGCTCGTAGCCGTCATCGCTGCCCACGCATCGGGCCTGCATGCCGGCCACGGCCTCGGGCACGCGGGGGGTGGTGAACTCCCCCGAGGCGACCACGAGCAGCGCATCGACGTTGCGGAAGGAGTAGGCCGCCGCCATCGCGACGAACCCGGAGGCCGAGTGCCCGGCTAAGGCGACCCGCGCCACCTTCGGCGCCCCGCCCTTCGCCCGGTAACTGCCGGCGCGCAACTGCTCGACGATCTGGTGCGCGACGTCGGCCTCGCTCCCGAAGCAGACCTCGTTGCCGTTCGGCCGCCCGCTGCCCGGATAACCCAGCCGGGTCACGGTCACCGAAACGAACCCCGCGCGGGCCATCGCAGCGGCGTAGTCGTAGGCCGGCTTCTCGGGGTAGTTCCACAACCGCTCGTCCACCGCGTTGCCGTGCAGGTACAGCGTCGCGGCCTCGATCGTCCCGCTCCGCAGCGCTGAAGCCGGGCCGCTCAGGTGCCCGGTGACCGTGTACTCCTTCCCGTCCGCCGGGCATGGCACCGCGGAGCGGTTCTCGTTGACGACGCGAAAGCTCACCGGAACGCTCGTGACCATGTCCGCGGCCCGGGCGGGGGCGACCAACGCCGATGGCAACGCCAGGGCCAGGCCGAGGGCGAGCGCAGTCGCGGTAAGCGATCGGGAACGGAACACGAGGAACCACCAGTCCGGTAGGAGTTCCGCGCAATCTAGTGGTCTGCGGCGTGCCCGGATCTGCCCGGTCGCGCGCCAAAGTTGTCCGAGTACAGCGGCGGAAGATCGAGGAGGTGGGGCACTGGCGCATGGACGGCCATGCTCGCTCGGTCGAGCGCGGGCACGAGGCCGACTGGGGTGGCCGCCCAGGAGCATCCGTGGTACCAGTGAAGCGGGCTAAGTGGTACCATCGGGTCATGGCGACCAACCTCCGCCTGGACGAGCGAGCCGCCTCCGCGCTTCGTGATGCTTCGCGGCGAACGGGTCGATCGCAGCAGGAGCTGCTCCGAGAGGCGATCGACCGCTACCTGGGCCTTGCAGCCGAGGATCGGTCACTCGATCGCGCCGTGGCCAGCGGTCTGGTCAAGCCTCCGTCGCCCTTTCTCGACCTCCAACCGCGCATCAGACTCAGCGGCGCTCTGAGCACCCTGGACCTGCTGGATCGCGACGAACAGCGGTGAGTGTCCTGTACGTGGACACCAGCGCGCTGCTCAAGCGCGTGGTTGTCGAAGCCGAGTCTTCCGCGGTCCGGGTTCTACTGCGGGAACGACACCTGGCCGGCGATCTGCTCACCTCGTCATCGCTCGCCTGGCTCGAGATCTGGCGCTCGTTGCGTCGGGCGGACGTGGTCGATGTCGAAGACGTCGTGGCGTCAGCGATGTCCGGCGTCGCGGAATACCCGCTCGACGACACCATCTTGCGCAGAGCGCGCCGCGTGGGGCCGGATGAGATGCGATCGCTGGACGCGATCCACCTTGCCTCGGCCCTCGCCATCGGCGCGGACGCCATCCTCACCTATGACAGGCGGCTGGCCGACGCCGCGGCCGCCATGGGTCTGGCCGCTTTGGCGCCGAATGAATGAGGGTTACTCGGTGAGGTCGCGCACCACCGCGTCGGCGAGCAGCCGCCCGCGCAGGGTCAGCACCGCGCGGCCGGCGCCGTAGGCCACACGGTCCAACAGGCCGTCACGCGCCGCGCGCTCGGCGCCCAGCGAGCCGGCCGGCCCGAGCTCGCTCAGCGCCAGCCCGTCGGCCAGGCGCAGGCGCAGCATGACCTCCTCCAGCCGTCGCTGGGCGGCGCCCAGCACCTCCCGGCCCGCCCCCGGGCTGTGACCTTGGCTCAGGCGAGCGGCGTAGTCGCGGGGGTGGCGCACGTTCCACCAGCGGACCCCGCCGATGTGGCTGTGCGCCCCTGGGCCGATCCCCCACCAGTTCGCGCCGGTCCAGTACAGCTGGTTGTGTCGGCACGCCGCCCCCGGCGCCGCCCAGTTCGAGACCTCGTACCAGGGCAGTCCGGCAGCGGTCAGGGTCGCGTCGGTCAACTCGTAGCGCCGGGCCAGGGTGTCGTCATCGGCCACGCTGACCTCGCCGCGGCGCACCCGCGCCGCCAGTCGGGTGCCCTCCTCCACGATCAGGGCGTAGGCGCTGACGTGGTCGGGTCCGGCCGCCAGCGCCGCCGACAGTGAGAGCGCCCAGTCCTGATCGCTCTCCCCCGGGGCGCCGTAGATCAGGTCGAGGTTGACGTGGTCGAACCCGGCCGCGCGGGCCCAGCTCACCGCCTGGGCCGCGCGTCCCGGTGTGTGGGTGCGCTCCAGTGCGGCGAGCACGTGCGGGCGGGCGCTCTGCATCCCGAAGGAGATGCGGGTGAATCCAGCCGTGCGCAGCGCTACCAAGCTCGCCTCATCGACCGAGTCAGGGTTGGCCTCAGTGGTGATCTCGGCGTCCGGGCAGAGCCCGAACTCCGCTCGCACGGCACTGAGCATCGAGCCCAGGGCAGCGGGTGACAGCAGGGTCGGCGTGCCACCGCCGAGGAACACCGTCTGCGCCCGGGGTAGCTCCGCACCGCCGAGGGCGAGCACCCGAGCTGCGAGCCGGATCTCCGCGATCGCACTCGCGGGGTAGTCGCTGCGTGAGGCGCCGTCACCCAGCTCCGCGGCGGTGTAGGTGTTGAAGTCGCAGTACCCGCAGCGCGACGCGCAGAACGGCACATGCAGGTACACCCCAAAGGCGCGTTGCGCGAGGTCGGTCAGGGCGGGCGCGGGCAACCCCCCGTCGGCGGGGACCGGTTCGCCCGCGGGGGGCACGGCGGCCATCAGGGCGCCACCATCACCGCGAGGAGCGCGCGAGATACGCGCGCGCCTGCGCGTGTACCTTCGCCGGGAGCGCGCTGACGTCCAACATCGCTGCCAGCAACGCAGGTTCGGTGCTGAGCGCCCGGAACACCGCCGCGGTGCTGATCTCGTGGTCCGGGCGGTGCACGATGTCGATCGCGTCCCCTGCGCTGAGTTCGCCCTCGACCAGGACCCGCAGGTAGGCACCGGAGCGGGCATCCGCGGTGAAGCGGCGCACCCAGCCCCGCTCCCCCAGATGACCCTGGAAGGTCTGGCACGGTATCCGCGGGAGGGAGACCTCGAACTCGGCCGTTCCGATCCGCCACCGCTCACCGATCAGAGCCGCGGCGAGATCAATCCCGACCGTGGTGAGATTCTCCCCGAACTGCCCGTCGCGCAGTGTTCGGCCCAACTGGGTTGACCAACGCTCGAGGTCCTCGGCGGCAAAGGCGTAGACGGCCTGGTCGATCCCGCCGTGGTGGCGGCGGTCGGCTTGTTCATCCCCCGCCAGCCCCATCGCGAACGCGCGCACAGCGCCCTCGACCGGACGCTTGTCGATGGCGCTGCGCCCCAGGCGGCTGTGCGCGCATGGCGCCGTCACGCCGACACTGATCGCACGAAGGGTAGGCACCGGGTCATTTTGCCGCGGCGATCAGGGGGTGCGGACTCCGGGAGGGGCCGGTAGTTCCTGGTGGGCCAGCGTGACCTCGCCGGACAACGACTGACCCGCCGTCAGCGCAAGCTCGGCAGTGACCTGGGGATAGCCGACCGCGACGAGGGTGTAGGCGCCTTCCTCGACCTCGACGAAGGAATACCGGCCCTGCCCATCGGTGTCGGTGATCGCCACGGTGGCACCGTGGGAGTCGATCAGACTCACCCGGGCCTCCGGAATCGGGGTGCCGCGCACGGTCCGGGCGATGCCGTCGATGGAGCCGGTGGAACGCAGGTCGACGTCATGGCGGGCGTTGGAACCCGTCGGGATGAGCACGTCGCAGGCATGTGGCGCCAGCGCCGGGCCGGAAACCGTCAAGGTGCCCGATCCGACGGTGAGGTCGACCAGGACGTAGGTGCCCTGGGCGTCGGTGCTGGTCGCGGCAACGACAAGGCCGTTCTCGTCGGTCAGGGTGACCAGGGCGTCACGAACCGGGTTCCGGCCGCTCAAGGTCAGCACCCGGCCGGCCAGGCGGGCGGCCGGCGCGAGCGCGACCTCGATCCCGAGAGAGTGCGCGGAGTTGGCCGGGCGCGGCACGGTGGTGGCCTTGGGCAGGAAGCCGGGGTGCGAGACGACGACCACGAAGATCGAGCCCTCGGCCGGCGCGAAATCGACCCCGCCGTCGGCGTTGGCGCGCTGGGTCCCGAGGGGGCGCCCGGCCTCGTCGAGCAGCGTGACCAGCGCCCCAGGAAGCGCCGCTCCCTCACGATGGCGCACCCGCACCCCGATGTGACCCCGGGCGGGAGCCTCGGGCTGGGGCCGGGCCGCCGGCAGGGGCGCGGCAGGTCGCGGGCTCGCAACCGGCGGGATCGGGCGCGGCGCCTCGGCGCGAACGACCGGGGCGACCTGGGCGGCCGGCGGCGGCGCCGACGCGGGTCCCTGGGCAGGCGGGGCAGGCGGGGCGGGCGGGGCGGGCGGACTGGCAGTGGTCGGCACGACGGTCGGCACCTGCGAAGCGCCCGACCTGGGGCGGCTGCCGTTGGGTCCGCCGGGCCTGGCCGGCGGGGGAACGCGCTTACGACCTATCACATCGTGCACGGTATGAGCTTGTGCCCCATTGGCGCCAGCAGGATCGCCCGCAAGCTGCGCCGAGACACCCGGCTCGGCGCCATGCAGGCGCCGGACGTTGATCAGCACCGTGGTCAGTACCCCGGCCGCCAGCAGGATCACGCCCGCCACCAGGCTCGCCCGGGCGAACCCCGCCACCTGCGCGGCCACGAGCAGGTCCGGGGTGATCTCCCGGCCCTCGAGGTAATCCGCGGTGCGGTGGGCGGCAACGCTGGACAGCAGCGCAACGCCGAGGGCTCCACCCACCTGCTGGGCGGTGTTGATCGCGGCGCTCGCCACTCCGGCGTCAGCGGGGGCGACGCCGACCGTACCGGCGTTGAATGACGGTACGAACACCCCGCCCAGGCTCAGCCCGATCAGAATCAGCGCGGGCAGAACCTGGGCGGCGTAGTCGCTGTCGGGGCGCATTCGGGTCAGGAGCAACAGCCCTGCGGCGGCCCCGAACAATCCGGCGCCGATGATCGCGCGCGGTCGCACCCGGTCCATGACGGCGCTGATGAGTGCGGAGGAGACCAGGACGCCGGCGGTCACCGGCAGGAAGGCGACTCCGGTCTTGACCGGCGAGAATCCCAGCACCCCCTGCAGATAGAAGGTGAGGAAGAAGAAGGCACCGAACATGGCGAGCGAGGCCAGCGCCACTGCGCTCAGCGCACCGCATCGCGTACGGCTGCGGAAAAGCCGCAAGGGGAGCAGTGGGTTGGCAGTGAGGCGCTGGCTGACGACGAAGGCCACGAGCAGGCTCAGCCCGGCGCCGAGCCAGGTGAGGGTGAGGTTGCGCGTCCACCCGGAGCGCTCGGCCTCGGAGAAGCTGTAGACCAGGGCGAGCAGGCCGGCGGTACCCAGCACGGTGCCGACCAGGTCAAGTCGCCCTGGGTGGGCGCTACGCACGTCGGGCAGCAGCATCCGCGCGCCGATGAAGGCCGCGATGGCAATCGGGATGTTGACGTACATCGTCGCGCGCCAGTTCAGGTACTCGACCAGGATGCCGCCGAAGATGAGCCCGAGCGCGGAGCCGCCCCCCGCGACGGCGCCGAAAACGGCGAAGGCCTTGGTGCGCTCGCGCTCCTCGGTGAACGTGGTGGCGAGCAGGGCGAGGGCCGCCGGCGCCATCACCGCACTGAAGGCCCCCTGGCCGGCCCGCGCCAGCAGCAGGACGCCGAGGCTGCCCGCTGCACCGCCGACGGCGGAGGCAATGGCGAACCCGGCCATCCCGACGAGCAACGCGCGGCGCAGGCCAAGGTAGTCCGCGATGCGGCCCCCGAGCAGCAGCAGACCGCCGAAGGCCAGGGCATAGATCGTGACGATCCACGCCCGATCCGCGTCGGCGATCGCGAGATCAGCGGATACCGCCGGCAGTGCAACATTGACGATCGTCGCGTCCAGCACGATCAGCAGTTGAGCGAGCGCGATGACTCCCAGGCCAAGCCACCGCCGACGCTCGAGGGCCGCCGCACGCCTGCCTTCGCCCCGGTCCAGCGGTGCGGTCGAGGTCACCGCAGCAGCGGGAGCAGCACGTGATCGACCAGTCGCGCCAGGACGGCGTCGTCGACCGGCTCGCCGGTGAAGAGCAGCCGGGTGATCACGGTGGACGGGGCGACCTGACGCACGACCTCCAGATCGACTCCCGCCGCGATCGCGCCCTCGGCCACGTAACGGTCGAACAGGTCATTGAGACTGACCTGGCAGCGACGGATGTCGGCGCGCATCAGGGCGGCGAGGTCGCCATCGCGTTGCATCGCGTAGATCATCCCGGCGAGCAGGCTGCCGGAGGCCACCAGGCGGTCGCGGATCCCGGTGACCACCGAGACCAGATCTGCCCGCAGGTCACCCGTGTAAACGGCCTGGAATGGTTCGATCTCGGTGAGGTCGCGGACCGCGGCGAAGACCAGTGCGGCCTTGCCTGGCCAGCGCCGGTAGATCGTCGCCTTGCTCGCCCGCGCCCGGGCGGCGACGGCGTCAATGGTGAGGCGCTCATAGCCCTCCTCGGCGAGCAGTTGAGCGCACGCCATCAGGATCTGCCGCTCGCGGGGCGTTGCCGGGCTCGCCGGCACACCGGGCGGCGGCTGGGCGGCTTCGGGTGCGCGGAGCAGGTCCGTCATGGCCCTAGCCTAACCCCGGCGTACGGCTTCGTACTTGCCAGCGCTGCCCGGTTCCCTCGACCGTGTGGTGCGGCCACTACTTGGCCTTGCGATCTCCGGACTCCTCCGTGGACAGCGCCGCGATGAAGGCCTCCTGGGGGACCTCGACCCGGCCCACCATCTTCATCCGCTTCTTGCCTTCTTTCTGCTTCTCCAGCAGCTTGCGCTTGCGGGAGATGTCACCGCCGTAGCACTTGGCCAGCACGTCCTTGCGAATCGCGCTGATGTTCTCCCGCGCGATGATCTTCGCGCCGATGGAGGCCTGAATCGGGACCTCGAATTGCTGACGGGGAATCAACGTGCGCAGTTTCTTGGTCATCCGGGTCGCGTATTCCGGGGCCTTGTCCTTATGCACGATCGCCGAGAACGCATCCACCGGTTCGCCCTGCAGCAGAATGTCGACCTTGACCAGCTCGGCCTGCTGCTCGCCCTTGACCTCGTAATCCAGCGAGGCATAACCACGGGTACGGGACTTGAGCGCGTCAAAGAAGTCGAAGACGATTTCCGCGAGCGGGAGGGTATAGCGCAGCTCGACCCGGTCCTCAGACAGGTAGTCCATCCCGCCGAGCGTGCCGCGACGCTGCTGGCACAGCTCCATCACGGTGCCGACGAACTCACTGGGCGTCAGCACCGAGGCCTTGACGATCGGTTCGAACACCGCGGAGATCTTGCCGTCGGGGTATTCACTCGGGTTGGTGACCACGAATTCCTTGCCGTCGTCCTTGACCACCCGGTACACGACGTTCGGAGCGGTGGAGATCAGGTCCAGGCCGGCCTCGCGTTCGAGGCGCTCGCGCACGATCTCCAGGTGCAGCAAGCCCAGGAAGCCGCAGCGGAAGCCGAATCCCAGTGCCGCGGAGGACTCCGGCTCGTACACCAGGGACGCATCGTTGAGTTGCAGCTTGTCCAGGGCCTCACGCAGTTCGGGGAAGTCGCTGCCGTCGATCGGGTACAGGCCGGAGAACACCATCGGCTTGGGCTCGCGGTAGCCGGCCAGGGCCGTGGTCGCCGGGGCGTGCATGTCGGTGATGGTGTCTCCGACCTTGGACTGGCGTACGTCCTTCACGCCGGTGATCAGGTACCCGACCTCGCCGACCCCGAGCCCGTCCGACGGAGTCGGCTCAGGGGAGGAGACCCCGATCTCCAGCAGTTCGTGGGTTGCCTTCGTGGACATCATCAAGATTTTCTCACGCCGACTCAGATGACCGTCGATCACGCGGACGTAGGTGACCACGCCCCGGTAGGTGTCATAGACCGAGTCAAAGATCATCGCCCGGGCCGGGGCATCCGGATCCCCCACCGGTGGCGGGATCGAGGCGACGATCTCGTGGATCAGATCCGTCACACCCTCGCCGGTCTTCGCGGAGACCTTGAGCACCGCGTCGGGTTCGCAGCCGATGATGTGGGCGAGTTCGGCCGCATACTTCTCGGGCTGCGCCGCCGGCAGGTCGATCTTGTTCAGCACCGGGACGACGTGCAGGTCGTTCTCCATCGCCAGGTACAGGTTGGCCAGCGTCTGCGCCTCAATGCCCTGCGCGGCATCGACGAGCAGCACCGCTCCCTCACAGGCCGCCAGCGAACGAGAGACCTCGTAGGTGAAATCGACGTGGCCGGGGGTGTCGATGAGGTTGAGGACGTACTGCTGGGCGTCCAGGCCGGTCCACGGCAGGCGCACTGCCTGGCTCTTGATGGTGATCCCGCGCTCGCGCTCGATGTCCATCCGGTCCAGGTACTGGGCGCGCATGTTCCGGGCGTCGACGACCCCGGTGAGCTGCAGCATCCGATCCGCCAGGGTGGACTTGCCGTGGTCGATGTGCGCGATGATGCAGAAATTGCGGATTTGTGTCGGGGGTGTGCGGGCCGGGTCGGTGCCCTTGGGCCGGGGCGAGGTCGGTGGCACGCGCAGATTCCGTCCCGTTCACATCAAGGGGTCGCAGCTCAGAGACATAGGTGAGGGCTTCGAGGCGCAGGTCAGCTTCGCCCCATCCTCCCACGCACCCGCCCGGTTCCCGACTCAGCAGGCGAGCACGGCCGCGCGGATCCCGGCAGCTGCCAGCAGAGCGCGCAGGTCCGCCGGATCGCTGGTGAGCACGGTGTCCCCGTCCTCGGCGAGTAGAGCCACGGTGGCGTCAACGGCGTCCTGGAGCCCACACGCCGCAAGTAATAGACCTGCCGCGCGCCCGGTCACCGGTGTCACCGCACGCACATCAACGGATCGCAACGACCTGGCTAGTCGTGCCTGCCGGCTACGCGGGTCGCGCCAGACCTGCGCCACGACCATCGCGTTGCTGCGGATCTCCGTGCCTCCACGCTCGGCGAGGTCCAGCGCAACCCCCACCCGCAAATCCCTGCGTTCGATGGCGATCCACGCGCCAGCGTCGAGTATCAAGGCGGACATCACAGGACACCCGGTGGGAGACCTGCTTCGACCCGGGCCGCAGCCAACTCAGCCCGCACTGCCGCGATTTGGTCGGGCGTGAAGGACCCTTCCTCCGCTTGCCATTCGTCGATCAACACGCGCAAGGCCTCGCGGCGAAGTTTGCTCGCTGCCGCCTCGGCAACCCAGGTTGACACGGGCTGACCAGCTTTTCGGGCCGCAGCCCGGATCGCCTCGTCGAGTTCCGCGTCGAAGGACACACTCAATTTGACCACCGTCATTGCGCAATACTACCGCGGTAGGAAATCCTCGCCAGGCAACGTCCTGGCGTCTGCCGCCGCCCGCAGGACGCGTCAGCGACGCTAGAGCGGGCCACTGACAATCGTCCGCGTCGCTACCCTGACGCCGTGCCCGCCCGCCCGCTCGCCGACCTCGTCGAACCCGGGTGGGCTCGCGCGCTGGCCGCCGCCGAGCCGGAGATTGTGGGGCTCGGGGAGTTCCTGCGCGCCGAGGTCGCTGCCGAGCGGGGGTATCTGCCGGCGGGTGCCCAGGTGCTGCGCGCGTTCACCCAGCCTTTTGCCGGCGTGCGAGTGCTGATCGTCGGCCAGGATCCCTACCCCACCCCGGGCCACGCCGTCGGACTCGCGTTCTCGGTATCGCCGCAGACCAGGCCGATCCCGCGCTCGCTCGCCAACATCTACACCGAGTACGTCAGTGACCTCGGACACCCGAAGCCGACCAGCGGCGACCTGAGCCCGTGGGCGGCCCAGGGCGTTCTGCTGCTCAACCGCGTCCTGACCGTCACCCCGGGCGCCCCGGGTTCGCACCGCGGCAAAGGGTGGGAGGCGGTGACGCAGGCGGCGATCCGCGCGCTCGTCACCCGGGACGCGCCGCTGGTCGCCCTGCTGTGGGGTCGCGACGCCGCGACACTGATACCCCTGCTGCGCGACACCCCCCGGGTGAGTTCGGCCCACCCGAGTCCGCTGTCGGCGGCCCGGGGATTCTTCGGGTCCCGGCCGTTCAGTCGAGTCAACGCCCTGCTCGCCGGCCTCGGCGCCGACCCCATTGACTGGCGCCTTCCCTGATCCCTTCGGCGAGCCCCCGACGCGCGCCGGCGAAGCGTTCGGCAGAATCAGCGCCGTGATGACACCTGTGCGCTCCCGCCGCCCGAAGTTCGCCGCGCTCGCCCTGTGCGCCGCCCTCGCCCTGACCGGATGCGGGAGCGATGACGAAGAGGCAGACCAGGGCGCCTCGCCGCCCGCCGCAGGGGCGCCGCCCGCCGCAGGGGCGCCGGCCGCCGACGGTGTGCCGGACGTCGAGAACGCCACCGACCTCAAGACCGAGCCCGTCATCGCCAAGGGCTCCGGCTCCCCGCCGACCGCCTTGGCGACCAAGGACCTCGTCGTCGGCGAGGGCAAGACCGCCGAGCTCTCCCACACGGTGAGCGTGCGCTACGTCGGCGCGCTGTACGTCGACGGCAAGGTCTTCGACTCCTCCTGGATGCGCGGCGAGGCCCCCATCGACTTCCCGCTCTCCGGGGTCGTACCGGGCTTCGCCCAGGGCATCGAGGGCATGAAGGAAGGTGGGCGCCGGGTCATGGTGATCCCCTCGGAGCTCGGTTACGGCTCCCAAGGCGCCGGCGCCGACATCCCCCCGGACGCCACCCTGGTCTTCGTCGTCGACCTGGTCACCACCGGCTGAACACTCCGACGCCGCCCGTCACGCCAGGCGGGTGACCTCGACCTCGACCTCGGGGGCCGAACCCGCGGGCCCGGCGTACACGCCCTTGTGCGGCGGCACGTCCCAGTAGTCACGGCCGCGGGCGACCACGACGTGATCGATCCCGGTCGGCGCTCCGCTAGTGGGGTCGAAGGAGGTCCAGTCCCCGTCCCACCACTGGACCCAGGCGTGGCTCTCGCCGGTGACCGCGACTCCGATACCGGCGTCGGGGTCTGGGTGCAGGTAGCCGGAGACGTAACGGGCCGGTATTCCCAGTCCGCGCAGCAGGCCCACGCTCAGATGGGCCAGGTCCTGGCAGACACCGGCCTTGGCCTCCCATGCCTGCATGGCCCTGGTGTGCACGCCGGTGGAGCCCGGCAGGTACTCGACCTGATCGCGCAGCCACTGCGTGCACAACCTCGCGGCCTGCCGCGGAGCGGCCGCACCGACGAGATCGCGGGCCTGGGCGAGCACCTCGGCGCTCACCGCGGTGTGCTCGGTGGTGCTGAGGTACTCGACCTGGGCGTCGCGTAACTCCGGCGTGCGCAGGTGCTCCCAACCGGCCGCCTCGGGTGCCGCGAGCACCGCGGTGGTCTCCACCACGCTGGTGGCCTGGACGGTGAGCTCGCGGTGCGGGGTGTGCAGGTCGAAGGCGGTGACCAGCGCGCCCCAATAGTCGGTGTAGCGCGAACCGACCGCGCTCGGGCTGACCGCGACCTTCGCCTCCAGCGTGGTCTGGCCCTCGCCGCTGCACGGGGTCATCCGGACCTCGTTGTAGGAGGCCAGCACGTCTCCGGCGTAGGCGATCCGGGTCTGGTGCACGATCCGCAAGCGGCGAAATCCGCCCGATGCCCTCATGCCGCTCCCGCCGCAAGGTCGCCGACGGCGCCCGCGGACCAGCCCTGCTGGAGCAACCGCGGAAAGTAGCGCTCGGCGATCGCGTCACTGACCGCCGAGCAGGTCCCCTGCAGTCCTTCCAGATCGGCGGAGAAGTTCGCGAGCAGGTCCCCTGGGGAGCGGAACTCCAGGTCCGCGCGAGCGCGGCCGAGTAGTCGGCGGGCATCGTCGGCGAACCCGCTTCGACCGGCGACAGGGTCCAGGGTGTGCAGGCACCGTTCCGCCCCGCTCAACGCGGCGAAGACCGAGCGAGGAGAGAGCCGGTCGACCATCAAGAACTCCGCGGCTCGATCCTCGCGTACCGGGCCACGGTAGGTGCGCAGGTAACTTTCGTACGCTCCACACGAACGCAGCAGCGTGCCCCAGGTGGGCGCACGTCCTCCCGGCAGGGTGCGCAACATCAGCAGACGGGCCGTCATGTCCGCGCGTTCCAGGCTGCGTCCGAGCGTCAGGAACGTCCAGCTCTCGTCTCGGCTCATCGTCGAGTCCACCAGACCGGACATCAACGCGGTGCACTCGCGGGCCCAGGCGAAGAACGTGTGCGGGCCCATCCGGTCCGCCCGGCGTCGCTGTTCGGGCAGATCGATCCACGTCGAGTTCAGTGCCTCGAAAATCTCCGCCGAGATCGTCTCGCGGGCACCGCGCGCGTTCTCCCGCGCCGCCGAGAGCGAGCCCGCGATCGAGGACGCCTTGGCCGGGTCATAGGCCAGGTCGGCCAAAACCTGACGGCCCGTCACGGCAGGGTCATCGCCCTCCACGCCCATGACGTCCATCAGTGAGGAGCAGGCGATGGACTCGTCGACCCAGGGGTCCTCGATCAGCATCTGAACATGGACGTCGAGGATGCGCGCGGTCGAGTCGGCGCGCTCCAGATAGCGGCCGATCCAGAAGGTGGACTCCGCGATCCGGCTCAGCACGGCGATTCCTTCCCTGGCCGCTGCGCCTGTTGCTGGCCATCGAGTACCCGCATCGCGATCGTCGTCGCCCCCGACCCCTGCCCGGAATCAGAACCGGCGCCACGTGAGGTGCGCGCTCCCGGCTCTTCGGCGACGCTGGGTGCCCCATCGGCGGATGCCTCCGGGCCGGCGAGCACCCAGGTGTCCTTGGAGCCGCCGCCTTGCGAGGAGTTCACGACCAGCTCACCCTCCGGCAGGGCGACCCGGGTCAAACCGCCGGGCAGCACGTAGATCTCCTTCCCGTCGTTGACCGCGAACGGACGCAGATCAACGTGACGCGGACGCAGCGTGTCCCCGATCAGCGTCGGTACGGTGGAGAGCGAGACGACCTGCTGCGCCACCCAGCCACGCGGGTCCGCGGCGACCCGGACCCGCAGCTCACTTAGCGTCAGTTCGTCGGCCGCCGGCCCGATCACGATCCCCTTTCCACCGGAGGCGTCCACCGGCTTGAGCACCAGCTCACCGATGTGCTCGAGCACCCAGGCCAGGGTGTCTGGTTCGTCCAGGCGATAGGTGTCCACGTTGGCCAGGATCGGCTCCTCGCGCAGGTAGTACCGGACCATGTCCGGCACGTAGCTGTAGACCAGTTTGTCGTCCGCGATGCCGTTGCCCACCGCGTTGCAGATCGTCACGCCGCCATCGCGGGCGGCGTTGAGCAGGCCAGGGCAGCCGATCACGGAACTGGCGTTGAAGTGCAACGGGTCCAGGAAGTCGTCGTCGATGCGGCGGTAGATGACATCGACGCGTCGCTCGCCGGCGGTCGTGCGCATGTAGACGCGGTTACCGCGGCAGATCAAGTCCCGGCCCTCAACCAGTTCAACGCCCATCAACCGGGCGAGCAGGGCGTGCTCGAAATAGGCGGAGTTGTAGATGCCCGGGGTGAGCACGACGAC
>JBQTII010000151.1:0-28868 GCA_052388275.1 Sporichthyaceae bacterium
AACCGCCGGACCCGCCCGGGGTTGGCCCAGTGCCGCTTGGACCGGGCCGGGGGCGGCACCTGCTCCGCGGGGCGGTGCAGGTGCCGGGCCGGGGTTTCGGCGATGCGACGCTCGAGTTCCGCCGGGCTCGACCAGGTTCCCAAGCCGCGGATCTCCCGGGGAATGCGGCTCACGAGCAGTCCCGTACCCAGCGCGATGAACATGGCGCTGAGCACCGTCAAGGACACGGTGTCCAGGCCGGCCGACATCTGCCACACCTCGGTGTTGATGATCAGCACAATGCCGAACACGAGCATCAATGGCAGGGCTCTGATGGTCAGACTCACCGCTGACCCCAGCTGGCGGATCAGTTGAACCGTGGCCCATCGCGTCAAAGGCACCAGTCCATAGCTGGTCACCAGGTAGATCATCACGAGCAGCGCGCTGTTGGCCAGGGCCGTCCATGCGCCGGCGGCGAGATCGCCCCCGAAGATCACCGGCAGCGCCGCCGGTGCCAGAACAAAGGTCGCCAGTTCGCCGACGCCGACATCGACCGGGCGGGCGAGAAGCGGTCGAGCGCGCCGCCGGTTGGCCAGCGCCCACGCCCCGAGCAGCGCGGCCAGTCCCGCGGGAAGGGCAAGCACGTTGGCCCACCACGGCCAGTCCAGGTTCGCCGCCCCGAACACCTCGGCGACGAAGATCAGCGTCAGCACCCCGCTGGCCCGGGTGAAGATGTCGCGGGTCGCCGAGTACTCATGGATGAGGTGCGGAACCCCGCGGCGCACGAACCAGGCCTCGACCTCGGCGACCGGGCCGCGGGATCCAGGCGGAGGCGTGGCCATGGCGCTCACCTTGGCACCGGTGTGAGCGCGGGTGATCCCGGCGCGCCGTGGCGGGTTCGGGCAGGCCTACGCGTCGACCGTCTGCCGCCGACGCAGCCCCACGAACAACGCGGCTCCGAGGGCCCAGGTGAGGCTGGTGAGTGCAAGGCGTGGCGCGTCATCGGCGGGGCGCAGCAGGAACGCCCACCACGCCAGGTCGCCCTCGAGTGTGCCGAGCAGGTAGGTGAGTCCCGCAAATGTCGTGGGTAGTGCCCAGTCCGGAACCGGCGAACGCAGCGCCGCTGTCGCCAGCATGACGCCGAGAAAGAACAGGGCGTTCGTCACCGCGATCCCGCCGGCGTCGGCTCCACCTCGGACGGCGAACGGAAGGCAACAGGCTGCGACCATAAGGGAGGCGAGCCCGGCATGCACGGCGCGAAGAGAGCGCATCCCGGCGGAGATCTCCTCGGCCTCCCCGAGGCTCGCGCGCAGGCCCGGCAGTACCGCGCCGGCCGCGAGCAGCCCGAACAGCGCGGCAGTGCGGACCTCGACATCGTCGAAGAGCAACACCGGGGTGTCCGGGGCCACCACAGCCGCGAGGACGGTCAGTGCGACGGCCAACCCGGCGCTGAGCCCGCCGCCGCGGGTGGCCAGGTACAACGGGATCGCCGCCCACACCTGTGGCCTCGTCGAGGATGGGGGCGACTGCATCGACGCCCCCATCTCAGCCGCCGAACCGCGACGGACCGAACACCCGCTCTGCGATTCGGTCCACCGCCGCCCCGTCGCAGGTGGCGAACGCGTCGAGGGCGTCGCGCAGGTCGGCATCGCTCAACAGTCCCGCCCCCCGCAGCCCGGAGCCGGCGGACACGGGCTCGTCGGAGCCGCGTTCCACCTGGAAGGCCCCTAGTCGCTGCTGAAGGCTCGTCAGGACGGCTGGTTCCATTTCGAAGCCTGCCCGCCTGGAGTCCAGCTGGCAGTGGTAATGGTCGGCGAGCAGGTAGCGCGTCATCTCCCGGTGGAGCAGGGCTTTGTCCGTCGTCCCTGAAGGGGTGAGGTAGAAAGGCCGCAAGGGTGGTCCTGGGCTGAAACCGGGCGGAAGGTCGAGCTGCGCGCCGATCTGGATCACGGTCTGCGGCTTGTTCTGCACTCCCAAGCCGCGTTGAAGCGCGATGACCTCGCCGATCGCCGCAGTGATGTCGTCGCGGGCGAACTCCAGCGTGGACGCCATACAGACTTGGACCTCGCCTGCCGTCTTGCAGTTCATTGGGATCGGCGGGGACTCCAACACGTTGTCCACGGCCTGCGCCGACGACACGGCACCCAATCCGAGGACCGCGGCACCGGCCAAAGCACCCAAGCGAGCTGATCCCGGTCGCTTTCGCCACGTCGGTGCTGCGATGGCAGCCAGCACGACGGCACTGGAGAAGAGAACCCAGGTAAGCAGCGCGCGATTGACATATGCGAGGTCAGTGAGGTCGGAGGAACCAGATCCGAGGTCCACCATGCTCTCGGGTATCGGACCCTGATAGACCTGGACCGCGAAGGCGCCGCTTGCGGCGGCAAGCCCGGAGATCGCCGTGGGCAGGTACTGTCCAACGAGCCAACCAGCGGCAAGGAACCCGGTCAGCACGAGCAATTGCATGGGAAGCCCGACCAATGCCCCCCAATCCGGGCGGGGATTCAGCGTCGCGGTGAGGACCAAAGCCTGCGTGACCGTAAGAGCATGCAAGGCGACAACCCAGCAGGCGAGGGTGCCGAAGCCTGTCGTGATCCAACGGGGGCGGGTGATCGCGGCGGCCGCGCTCTCGGTGAACACGCGTCGCTGCCAACTGGCCGTGGTCGCCGCCAAACCGGCCGCCAGCGGCCCGAGCAGGACCAGTGTGCCGAAGTTCCAGGTGATCGTGGTCATCCACGACCCGCGCCACTGCTCCGGGCCGCGGGCGTAGGCCAAGGCGAGGTCGACCGCGAAGAACACGGGCAGCAACCAGCGCACCGGCAGTCGGCGGAGCGTGCTCATGCGGCCCCGCCCGAACGCATGAGGTCGACGACCCGCGCCCGCAGGTCACCGGGAGTCTCAGTCAGTTCCCCGATCGGTCCCTGAAAGGCGACCCGCCCTTCGCGCAGGATCAGCAGCGAGTCGGCCACGTCGGCCACGTCGTCGAGTAGGTGGCTGGAAAGCACCACGGCCTTGTTCTCGCCGACGCGTCGCAACACGGCGAGCATCTCCTCGCGCTGGATCGGGTCGAGCCCGACGGTGGGTTCGTCCAGCAGCAGGACGTCAGGCTCGCCGACCAGCGCGGCGGCCAGCATCAGACGCCGGAACATTCCGCCGGAGAGGCGGCTGACCCGGGTCTTGGCCTTCTCGGTCAATCCGGTGGCCTCGAGCGCCAGTGCAACTCGGTCGGTGACCTCCCGGCGCGCAACGCCGGTTAGCAGAGCGAGGTAGCGCACGTAATCGCGCGAGGTGAGCAGGGCCGTGCGGGGCGCCTCCTGAGGCATGTACCCGCAGCGGTAGGACGACTCGCCGCCCTGCCAGATCACGTTGCCCTGTTGGGCCGTCAGAATGCCCGCGAGGGTGCGCATCAGGGTGGTCTTGCCGGCCCCGTTGGCGCCGAGTAGCCCGGTCACCCCGACGTTCAGGTCGGCCGTCACGTCGGCCAGTGCGGTGAACGAGCCATAGCGGACCGTAAGTCCGTGAATCCGCAGGTCAGGTGCCTCGGCCATGTCAGTAACTTACTCCGCCGACGCGGTAAGCCGCTTCACCGTTGAGCGCCGACCGCGGCGCGGGCGAGCACCCGCTGCCCGGAACTGGTGGACGAGCCTGGGCGTACCTGGACATGTGTGGAGTACATGATTCCCCCCGGAATCTCTCGCCGGCCCGCCCCTCGGGTCGGCTGGTGACGAGGAACCTAACGGCTCGGGAGCCCACTGTCCGGAAAACGGCAAAACTGACGTTTCGGGCTGCCGAGGCCCCCAGACACCCGCGATTGCCACCAGAGTGGCAGGTGGGAGAAAATCGGACGATGACTCGCGTACAGGAGCACGCCGAACGGGTGCAGCGCCTGCGTGCCCAGTTCGCCGCGATCCCGCCGGACGCCCCGGTACGCCTAGCCAAGAAGACCTCGAACCTGTTCCGGGCCCGCGTCCCCTCGGGCGCCCCCGGCCTGGATGTCTCGGGGTTCACCCACGTCCTGAACGTCGACCCGATCGCACGCACGGCGAGCGTCGAAGGCATGGTCACCTACGAGCAGCTCTGTGACGCGACGCTGCCCTACGCCCTGATGCCGCTGGTCGTGCCCCAACTCAAGACCATCACCCTCGGGGGCGCGGTGACCGGGCTCGGCATCGAGTCCTCCTCGTTTCGCAATGGCTGCCCGCACGAGTCGGTCACCGAGCTGGAGATCCTCACCGGCGAGGGCCAGGTCGTCGTCGCGACGGCGGACAATGCCCACGCCGACCTGTTCCGTGCCTTTCCCAACTCCTACGGCACGCTCGGCTACGGCCTGCGCCTGGAGATCGACCTGGAGCCGGTGAAGCCCTTCGTCCGGCTGCGCCACCTGCGCTTCGAGGACCTGGGGGCGTTTTTCGCCCAGATGCAGGTCCTGTGCAGCGAGCGCGCCTTCGAGGGCGCGACGGTGGACTTCCTCGACGGCGTTGTCTTCGGCCGCGGTGAGTACGTCCTGACCATCGGGTCCTTCCTCGACGAGGCCCCGAGCTTGTCGGACTACACCTGGCTGGACATCTACTACCGCTCGCTGCAGACCCGAGACACGGACTACCTGACGATCCGGGACTACCTGTGGCGATGGGACACCGACTGGTTCTGGTGCTCGCGCGCGTTCGGGGCGCAAAAACGCTGGGTGCGGGCGCTGGCGGGGCGCCGGCTGCTGCGCTCGGACGTCTACTGGAAGATCGTCGCGTTCGACAAGCGCACCCGGCTCAATGCCCGCTGGGAGCAACGTCGTGGCCTGCCCCCGCGTGAGGACGTAGTTCAGGACATCGAGGTGCCGATCGAGCAGGCCGAGGAGTTCTGCGCCTTCTTCCTCAAGGAGATCCCGATCCTGCCGTTCTGGGTGTGCCCGCTGCAGCAACGCGACCCCGACGTGCAGTGGCCGTTGTACTCCCTGTCGGGCGGGCTCTACGTCAACGTCGGGTTCTGGTCCACCGTCGCACTGGAGCCCGGTGAGAGCGACGGGGTGCACAACCGGCGGATAGAGGACGTCGTGAGCGCTCTCGGGGGGCGCAAATCGCTGTACTCGACCTCGTTCTACTCCGAGGAGGAGTTCTGGCGGCTTTACAACGGCCCGGCATACGCTCTGGTGAAGAAGTCCTACGATGCACAATCACGACTGCTCGACCTCTATGCCAAGTGCGTCCGAGGTCGTTGAGCCAACCGTTGCCGCACACAGGCAGGAGGTAGCCGTGTCCCAGGCCCCGACGAGGGTGTCGACGGGTGGAAAGCGCAGTATCGCCTCGGTGTTCGCCCGCGTGATCGACTCCCGGGTCCCGATCGGCGTGCGCGCCTACGACGGCAGCACCGCGGGCCCGCCGGACGCGGCGGTCTGCTTCGACCTCACCTCGTCGACTGCGCTGAGTTACCTGCTGTCCTCACCCGGTGAACTCGGCCTGGCCCGGGCCTACGTCACAGGTCACCTTGCGGTGCACGGAGATCTGTACGTGGCGCTGCGCGGGTTGCATTCGGGCGGTGAGATCCTGGATCTGCGCGACCGGGTGGAGTTGCTGCGCGACCTGGGGCCCAAGCACCTGCGCCCGGTACCGATTCCGCCGGAGGAGCTCGTGCGCAAGGGCGGCGTCACTCGCCACACTCGCCGGCGCGACAGCAAGGCCATCTCCCACCATTACGACGTCTCCAACCGGTTCTACTCCTGGGTGCTCGGGCCCTCGATGAGTTACACCTGCGCGTGCTACCCGAAGGCGGATTCCTCGCTGGAGGAGGCGCAGTGGAACAAGCACGAGTTGATCGCGGGCAAGCTCGGCCTCGAACCGGGGATGCGGCTGCTCGACGTCGGCTGTGGTTGGGGCGGCATGGTCATGCATGCCGCCAAGGAACATGGCGTCAAGGCGCTGGGGGTGACGCTTTCCGCCCAACAAGCGGCCTGGGCCCAGCACGCGATCGCCGAGCGGGGACTCTCCCGCCTCGCCGAGGTGCGTCACCTGGACTACCGCGACCTCACCGAGGGTGAGTTCGACGCGGTTTCCTCCATCGGGTTGACCGAGCACATCGGCGCCCGTCAACTGCCCGCCTACTTCAGCTTCCTGCGCGACAAGTTGCGCCCACAGGGCCGCATGCTCAACCACTGCATCACCCGGCCCCGCACCACGATCCCGGCCAAGCCGGGCAAGTTCATCGACCGCTACGTCTTTCCCTACGGCGAGCTAGAAGCGGTCGGGGAGATCGTCTCGGTCATGCAGGACAACGGCTTGGAGGTGCGGCACGCGGAGAACCTGCGCGAGCATTACGCCAAGACGATGCAGGGCTGGTGTGTGAACCTCACCGACTTCTTGGACGAGGCGATCGCCGAGGTCGGAGCGAACCGTGCCCGGGTCTGGCTGCTGTACATGACGGCATGCCGCGTAGGTTTCGAATCCCGCATCGTCGAACTGCACCAGGTGCTCGGGGTGCGCTGCGACGACGAGGGTGATGCGGCCATGCCGCTGCGCCCGGACTGGGCCAATTGAGCGTCGAACAGGGAGTGCGTGATGTGTAAACCGGTGAGTTGCGACTGCGGCAAGACCACCTGGGCCGGGTGCGGCGAGCACATCGAGTCCGTCAAGGTGCAGGTCGCCGCCGACCAGTGGTGCGACGGGCACCCGAACACCTCCCGGGCCCTGTGAGCGTTGCCGCTCAGCGCGGCGCGAGGTGGCGGACCATGAACTCGACCTGTGCCGCCACCGAGGTCTGGAACGTCTGCCCGACATAGATGTCGAAGTGACCGACGTCGAGAGTCAGGATCTCCGCGCGGCTACCGGCTTTACGGGCGGCTGACTTCACCGCGGCCGCCGGCGCGACGTTGTCGCCCTCGGCGATCACGAACAAGGACGGACAGGTCAGCTTCCTCGCGGAGGTGACCGGCCGGTTGGCGGCGATGCCCAGGATGCCGCGGGCGCGCATCTCGTTACGAAACGTCGGGCCCATGATGGCGCCGTATCCCTGCATCGAACCCGGCGCGGTGATGACGGCGCGGGACCCGGGTTCGCCGACCACGGGCACCAGAAAGGGCCTGCGGCCGGTGGCGGTAGCGGCCAGGTCGCGCAGCGCCCATCCCGTGATCCGCAGGACGTGCCCGATGCCGGCGGTGCGGGTCATCAGCACCAGGGCGCGCGCGCCGTCCATGGCGGCGCCCTGCGAGATGACGGCCGCGATCCGCCCGTCCTTGACGGCCACCGGCAGCACGTGTCCACCGGCGTAAGAGCTGCCCCACAGCACGATGCGGTCGGGGTCGATGCCCGGCAGGGCCCGTGCATGGGCGACCGCTGCGTGGTAGTCCTGCCGGTGCCTGAGGTGATTCACATCCTGGCGCGGTTCGCCGCCTGAGGTTCCGTAACCGCGGTAGTCGAAGACCACGACGTCGGCTCCGGCGCCCGCGAACCGCTCGGCGTACGGCAGCAGACCGGCATCACGGGTGGCACCGAAGCCGTGCCCCATGATCACGGCGGGGCGACCCTCGGTCGTGGTCAGGGCGCCGGACTCGGCGCCAAGGTGCCAGGCGGCGCAACGGGCGCCGTGGCTGTCGAAGGTGATCTCGGGCAGGCCCATGCGGGCATCCTGCCCCCTGGCCGAGCCGCGATCCACGCCGACCTGCCTCGCATCTCGTTGAGCACGTCGTCCGTTGTGGTCGTGGATCAGCCCGATATGTCCGCTTGAGGTCAACCACAACGACTGACAGGGTCCGTCCACCCCCCGGCCGGGTACGACCCCGATGAAGATCTGGCGCGGTTCCTGACCATCGTCATGCCGGTCCTGGTGCCAGGAATTCCTGCAACGCGGCGAGGGTCTCGGCCGGAGCCTCCTCGGGCACGAAATGTCCGCCGGGCACGCTGTGGCCGCGGACATCGAGGGCGCGCGCTCGCCAGGACGCCAGCACGTCGTAGCGTCGGCCGACGAAACCGGCTTCGCCCCACAACGCCAGCACCGGGCACTGCACCCGCGAGTCCAGGTCGGCCTCGTCGTGGGTGAGGTCGACGCCGGCACCGGCCCGGTAGTCCTCGCAGGTGGCGTGCACGGTCGCGGGTTCGGTGAACGCGGCGATGTACTCGGCCATGGCGGCTGCGCTGAAGGAGCTGGCGGCGCTCCAGCCCTGCAGGCACCAGCGCGCGAAGAACTCCGGGTCCGCCCCGATCAGGCGCTCGGGAAGGTCGTAGGGCTGGCTGAGGAAGAACCAGTGGAAGTACACCCGGGCCATCACCTCGTCGGCGGTGCGGAACACCTGAAGGGTGGGAACGATGTCCAGTACCGCCAGTGCCGTGACCTGATCAGGATGGTCGAGTGCCATGCGGTGCCCGACCCGTCCGCCACGGTCGTGCCCGACCACCGCGAAGGAGGGGAAGCCGAGCGCGGCCATGACCTGCACTTGATCTGAGGCCATCACCCGCTTGCTGTAGAGCTCCCCGCCGGGACGCCCGCTGGGTTTTCCGCTGGCGCCGTAGCCGCGCAGGTCCGGGACGACGACGGTGTAGTGCTGCGCCAGCGTCGGGGCGATGTGCTCCCACATGGCCCCGGTCTGGGGGTAACCGTGCAGCAGCAGCACCGGGGGACCGCTGCCCGCCGACCTGACCGCAATCTCGACCTCGCTGGTGCGCACGCTCGTGCGGGTGAAGTCGAACAACGACGGGGGCCTTGAGATGCTGGGGCGCATGCCGTGCACAGTACGAGCCGAGCCCGACGACCCAACCGGCGGTGACGGCAATGGCTGATCGACGTGAGCGCGCACGGTTGTGCCGTTCGTGGTTGTTCCTGGGCGGTGTCGAGGTCGCCGGTCGGCTCGTCGAATACCCGACCTACCTCAATGCCCGCCGGACGCTCCAGCGCGCGCAGGACCTCGCGCCACCACGGGGTTCGCCGACCTGATCGGCCGGACGCCGGAGCCTCGTGGCCTGGGTCACAGCTCTCCGTCTGCGTGCCGCGTTGGTCTCCTCGGATCCCCGGGTGGGGGAGGATGGAGGGTCGATCCGCTCGCTTTGACCCCTGTCCAGGAGTTCCGCTGTGCCCATCCGCTCTGATCTTCGCAACGTGGCGATCGTGGCCCACGTCGACCACGGCAAGACCACGCTGGTCGACGCGATGCTCTGGCAGGCCGGGGCCTTCCGGGAGGGCCAGGACGTGAACAAGCGTGTCATGGACTCCATGGACCTCGAGCGCGAGAAGGGCATCACGATCCTGGCCAAGAACACGGCCGTGCAGTGGGTCTCCGACGCCGGGGACCCCATCACCATCAACATCATCGACACCCCTGGCCACGCCGACTTCGGCGGTGAGGTGGAGCGCGGACTGGAGATGATCCACGGCGTTGTGCTCCTCGTCGACGCCTCCGAGGGGGCACTGCCGGGGACCCGTTTCGTGCTGCGCAAGGCGCTGGAGAAGAAGCTTCCGGTGGTGCTGTGCATCAACAAGGTGGACCGTAGTGATGCCCGCATCGCCGAGGTCGTCGACGAGGTCTACGAACTGTTCCTGGACCTGGACGCCGACGAGCACCAGATCGAGTTCCCCATCGTGTATGCGTGCGCCAAGGCCGGTCTTGCCTCGCTGACCCGCCCGGCGGATGCCACGATGCCCGACGCCACGGATCTGCGTCCCCTGATGAACACGATCATGGAAACCATCCCGGCGCCGTCCTACACCGATGGCGCGCCGTTGCAGGCCCACGTCACGAACCTGGACTCCTCGCCCTACCTCGGCCGGCTCGCGCTGTGCCGGGTGTACGAGGGGGAGATCCGCAAGGGCCAGCAGGTGTCCTGGTGCCGCACCGACGGCACCGTGGAGCGGGTCAAGATCACCGAGTTGTTCCTCACCGAGGCCCTCGAGCGCGTGCCCGCCGAACGGGCCTGGGCGGGGGACATCATCGCGATCGCGGGCATTCCGCAGATCACCATCGGGGAGACTCTGGCCGACCTGGAGAACCCGGTCCCGCTGCCGCTGATCACCGTCGACGAACCTTCGATCTCGATGACGATCGGCATCAACACCTCACCGCTGTCTGGGCAGACCGGCACGAAGCTGACGGCCCGTCTGGTCAGGAATCGGCTCGAGGCCGAGCTGGTCGGCAACGTCTCGATCCGCTTGCTCGACACCGAACGCCCGGACACCTGGGAGGTGCAGGGGCGCGGTGAGCTTCAGCTCGCGATCCTGGTCGAACTGATGCGCCGTGAGGGTTTCGAGATGACGGTGGGCAAGCCGCAGGTCGTCACTCGCGTGATCGACGGCAAGCTGTGCGAGCCGATGGAGCACATGACCATCGATGTGCCGGAGGACTACGTCGGTGTCGTCACCCAACTGCTCGGCCTGCGCAAGGGCCGCATGGAGCAGATGGTCAACCACGGCACCGGCTGGGTCCGCATGGAGTACCGGGTGCCCGCGCGCGGCCTGATCGGTTTCCGCACCGAGTTCCTCACCGAGACTCGCGGCACCGGCCTGCTGCACCACGTCTTCGATCGTTACGAGCCCTGGCACGGGGAGCTGCGCACCCGGCCGTCGGGTTCACTCGTCGCCGACCGCAAGGGTCCGGCCACCGGGTTCGCCCTGGCGAATCTGCAAGAGCGCGGCGCGATGTTCGTCTCCCCCGGCACCGAGGTCTACGAGGGCATGATCGTCGGGGAGAACGCCCGCTCCGAGGACATGGACGTCAACATCTGCAAGGAGAAGAAGCTCACCAACATGCGCCAGTCCACCGGTGACGAACTCGAGCGCCTGGTGCCGGCCCGCCAGCTGAGCCTGGAGCAGGCCTTGGAGTTCTGTCGGGAGGACGAGTGCATCGAGGTCACCCCCGGCTTCGTCCGGATGCGCAAGGTGGAGCTGGATCAGAAGATTCGCGAGCGCACCCGCGGCCGTGCCGCGAAATCCGCGCAATACCCCGGCTGACCACTCCCGGACCTCCGGCTACCGGCGTCCGGCAGCGCGCGCGGTCAGACGTCCGGGTGTAAGACGGGCGGGTGCCCCGACATCGCCTCTGCGGTGTGCTGGGGAAGGAACCTGTGATTGGGTTCGGCCATGGCGAACATCTTGATCATCGCGGGGCTTGCGCTGGGACTGCTGCTGCTGGGCGTGGTCTTGCTCTACAACCGGCTCGTGCGCCTGCGCAACGGGGTCGAGGGCGCCGCCGCAGGGATCGAGGTCGAGCTTAATCGGCGTTGGGATCTGATCCCCAACCTGGTGACCACGGTCAAGGGGTACGCAGCGCACGAGAGCGCGACCCTAGAGGCTGTGACCGCGGCCCGCCAGGCGGGCAAGGCCGCCCAAGGAGTCGAGGCCTCGGTGGCGGCGGAGGACGGTATCGCGGGCGCGCTGGGGAAGGTGTTCGCGCTCGCCGAAAGCTATCCCGAGCTCAAGGCCGATGAGAACTTCCGCCAACTGCAAGCGGACTTGGAGGAGACCGAGAATCGAGTCGCGTTCTCCCGCCAGTACTACAACGAGAGCGTGCGCCGGTACGCCGACGCACGTCAGACCTTCCCGGGCAACCTGATCGCCGCCCGCGGGAAGTTCAGTTACAAGGAGTATCACTTCCCCGACGATCCGGCTGCCCGGGGGCCGGCCAGTGTGGACCTGTCATGAGCGCTGCGCACCGCGCCGCGTCGAGTGCGTGGTTGGCCCTGCTCGCTCTGTTGCTCGGTCTCGTAGCGCTGCTGGCCGCGGCGGCGCCGGCTCACGCCCTTGGGGCGGCTCACGCCACGGGCGAGCAGATCACCGCCCAGGACGTGAGGATCGAGATCGACCGTAGCGGGGACCTGCTCATCGACGAAACGATCACCTACGACTTCGGAATCACCCCCCGACGCGGTATCCAGCGCGAGCTCGTCACCAACGAGATCTTCGATGAGGACTACGAGCGAAACTACGGGATCGACGTGCGCTCGGTCAGCGCCACCGGCGGTGCGCCCGACGATTACGAGCTGCTCGACGTCGGGGAGTCCAAGGTGATCCGGATCGGGGACCCCAACATCACGATCACCGGCGAGCACACCTACCGGATCTCTTACCGGGTTTCCGACGCCTTGAACGGCTTTGACGACCACGACGAGCTGTACTGGGATGCCCTCGGCGACCGCACACCAGTTCCCATCGAGAGGGCGAGTGTGCAGGTCATCGCGCCTGGCAAGGTTTCGGACCCGAAGTGCTTCGTCGGGCAGTTCGGCGCTCCGGACGGCTGCGTGCAGGTTGCCCAGAGCGAGAACGAGGTCACCTTCACCGCCACGCAGGTGCCGCCCAAATCCTTCCTCACCGTCGCGGTGAGTTTCCCGAAGGGCCTGGTTCCCACTCCGGATCCGGATATTCGCCCGGTGCGCTACAGCGCCGCCTTCTGGCGCCAGGTGGTCTCGATCGACGGCGCCACCATGGGGCTCGCTGCTGCCGGGCTGGCTGCGGTGCTCGCGGCGGCGGGCGGTGTGGTCCTGCGCATGCGCGGCAAGTCCGGATCGACACCGCCGCCGGCCAAGCGAGCGGACGGCGTCGTCCCGGTTGAGTTCGCTCCGCCGGCGGACCTGTTGCCGGGTCAGATCGGAACGCTCTTGGACGAGCGCGCCGAGCCCCGAGACGTTGCCGCCACGTTGATCAACCTTGCGCAGCGCGGGTATCTGCGCATTGCCGAGGTGCCCGGCGTTGGTAACGACTGGACGTTGACCCGGGTTCGTTCGCCGGACGCTGAACTTTGCGGGTACGAGACGACATTGATGAAGAAGGTCTTCACCGGAGCGACCGTACGGATGTCAGCGTTGGAGGGCCGCTTCGCAAAGGATCTCGCCACGGTTCAACGGGAGCTGTACGCCGACGCCATCGCGGCCGGCTGGTTCCGCTTCGATCCCGTCCTGGCTCGGAACCGCTGGCGCCTCGGTGCGCTGGTGGTGGTGATCGGATGGGTGGCACTTGCGTGGGGTGCAGTCTCGATGGGGCGCCATTTGCTCGCGACGCTTCCCGTGCTTGCTGCGGCGGCCTGGCTCACCTGGCAATCGCGAGTGCGCTCGCATCTGACCCAGGCCGGCGCCGACTTGGCCGCCCGGATCAAGGGTTTCCGGCGATTCATCACCGAGGCCGACGCCGACCGGGCGCGCCTCGCTGAGCGGGAGAACGTGTTCCTGGAGTACCTGCCCCACGCGGTGGCCTTGGGGGTGACCGACCGCTGGGCCGACGCGTTCGATTCCCTGGCCGTGATCGAGCCGAACTGGTACTCCGGCGAGGATGACTGGGACCCGGCTCGGTTCGGGGACCGTATCGCCCAGTTCACCCGCCGCACCTCCAGCGCGTTGGCGACGAGGCCCCCCTCATCCAACTCATCAGGCTCATCCGGCTCCTCCGGTGGCTCCAGTAGATCCTCCAGCAGCTCGGGAAGCAGATCCTCCGGCGGCGGTGGCGGCGGCGGTGGCACCAGCTCCTGGTAGGCGGAGCAGCGCCAGTGGCCGTGCAAGCCGCTTCCCCCGCCGTCGTGGGGGATGACATCCCCCACGACCATGGCCACGCAAAGCGGGGGCTCGGCTAGTCGAGGGAACGGCGCAGGAAGTCGAGCTGGAAGAGCAGTAGGTTCTCCGCGACGTCCTCTTGCGGGGTCATGTGCGTGACGCCGCAGAGCGGGAGCACCTGGTGCGGGTGTCCGGCGGCGAGCAGCGCGGCGCTCAGTTGCAGGGTGTGCGCGGCGACGACGTTGTCATCGGCCAGGCCGTGCACCAGCAGCAGCGGGCGGACCGGATCGCCGGTGCCTACGCCAAGGTCCGCCGTGAGCTGACCCCCCGTCACCAGCGACGATCGGGCATAGGCCGCCGGGTTTGTTTCGGGGGTGCCGAGGTAGCGCTCGGTGTAGTGGGTGTCGTAGAGCGCCCAGTCGGTGACCGGTGCGCCGGCGATGGCGGCGTGAAAGACGTCGGGGCGACGGAGCACCGCCAGCGCCGCGAGGAAGCCGCCGAAGGACCACCCGCGGATCCCTACGCGGTCCAGGTCCAGGTCCGGGCACTGCTTCGCGGCGGCGTGCAGCGCGTCGATCTGGTCCGCCAGCACAGGCGCGGCGAGGTCGCCGGCGATCTCGCGTTCCCAGCCCGTGCCGCGACCCGGGGTGCCCCGCCCGTCGGCGACGACGACCGCGAAGCCCTGATCGGCCCACCACTGGGACTCGAGAAACGCGCCGCGTGCGCAGAGCACCCGCTGGGAATGTGGTCCGCTGTAAGGGTCCATCAGGACGGGCAACGAGGTACCTGCGACATGTCCGCTCGGCAGCAGTAACGCGGTGTGTATGCCCCGATCGCTCGCGCGGATGAACTGAGGTGCCGGGGCCAGGGGAGGAGTCATCGCGTGGGTGGCGATCTCCCCGATCGGTCTCCCGTCACGCGATACCGCGGTTCGGCGTCCGGCCCACTCCAGAGCGGCCGAGGCCAGGACCGTGGTGGGGCCTGCGACCGCGGAGGTATGGACACCGGCCTCGGTACTCAGCGCGAGAGGACCGCTGGGCGAGGACCTGAAGACGTGCAGCTGGGCCGGTTCCTGGGCGCACGCGGTGAAGATCACCTCATCGCCAGTGCACCCGACGACACCGCGCACCTGCAGGCCGGCGGAGACCACGCGATCGCCGATGAGCAGCCGCCGGACGTCCCCGGAGTCCGCGACGCGGATCAACTCACCACTCGGCGTCCAGGCCGGAACCCCGTCGACGAGGTCGATCCACGCCGGGTCGGTCTCGGTGTGCAGTTCCCGCGTCGACCCCGACGCGGTGTCGACGGCCCGGATCTGTGTCGTGCGCTGGTCCCGGGATTGCACAAGGATCAGCGGGTCTCCGCCGGCGGACCAGTGCACCGCGGCCAGGTATTCGAACGCTGCCCGGTCCCAGGTGATGTCGACGCGGGAGCCGGCCAGGCCGAGTAAGTGCAGGCTCACAGTGGCGTTGGCGGTCCCGGCCGCGGGATAGGAGATCTGGGTCGGTGGGTGAGCGGGATTGGCCGGGTCGGCAATGTGCCAGCGCTGGACCGGGGCATTGTCGACGCGAGCAACCAGCACCCCATCCCCGTCCGGAGACCACCAGTAGCCGCGGTAGCGGCCCATTTCCTCCGCGGCGATGAACTCCGCGAGCCCCCAGGTGATCTCACCGCCGCCGTCCTGACCGGGCAGGGGCCGATCCCCGGTGCCGTCAACGCCGATCACCCGGACTTCGTTGCCTGTCACGTAGGCAATATGACGTCCCGTCGGATCCGGGCGCGGGTCGATCACCGGCTCCACGGCGTTGAGGTTGCGCGCCCCGCCACCGGCAAGATCCGCGAGGTAGAGGCCACCTGAGAGGGTGAAGGCAGCGATGTGGACCCCGCCGTCGCAGGCATAGCCGACGATCCCGCCCGCGCCTTCACGCGTCCGTTCGCGCCTGGCGCGTTCGCCGACGGAGAGTTGCTCGGCCCCGGCGAACAACTCGCGCGGGTCGGCCGCGATGCGTTCGGTCAGGGCGTCGGAGTCGAGGTCGGCCACCCAGAGCATGGTGGCGCGGTCCGTACCCGAAGGTGAACGCAGGAACACGACGCGGTGCCCGTCCGGAGAGACCGTCACGTTACGCGGCGCACCCAGGGTGAAGCGCTGGGTGCGCGCGGCCAACCGCGGAAAGCTCGCCTCGGTCACTGAACCGTTCACCCTCATGCCGCAATCCTCCCAGCTGAGCGTTGCGATGCCGCACCGAAGGCAGCTACACCCAGTCGGGGTCGAGAAATACGGCCGCAGATGTTGCACGATGAGAGCCGATGGTTGCTCTCGATGGCGGGATGTTCAGGTGACGATGTCAGCGCACGAGCGCAAGGTGTTGGCGGCGACCGCGCGTGAGCTTGCGGCCGCGGACGCTGCGCTTGCCCGTGCCCTGCGAACGTGGACGGACCCCGCGGACCGAGCTCTGGGCGGCGAGGGCGGCTATCCGGCCCCGCAGGTCCGGGCCGACTCGCGAGGATGGGCCAGGGCACGTGGGTGGTTGCGGGACCCGCTCACCGTGGCCGCGGCCGGTGGGCTGCTCTTCGTCGGATCGCTGCTGGCAACTGCAGGCGGGTCCGCGGCCGGGTCTCCTTCGGCGGGCGTCAGCGACGTGGCGACCTTCACCGAGCAGATCCCCACCCCGCTACGCACCCGGATGCAAGGCCCCTGAGGCCCACACGCGAGCGGTCAGCGCAGGGGCGAGTCCAGGCACTGCATCGGAGGCGGCGCCGGGATTGCCGTCGGGACGTCGACCGGGAATGCGTTCGGGATGTCCAGCACGATTGCCAGGTACTGCGCCGCTGACGATCCGGGGTTGGTGATCAGCTGGGGGCTGCCCGCCGCGTCGTGCAGGTAGACCGAGCCGGCCCGTTGGGTGCTGGACGCGGTGCAGCTCGTGAAGCGGGTGGCTTCGCCGCTGGTCTGGATCACCAACGTCTGATCAGGCAGGAAGTGCCAGCCGCTGTTGTAGCCCGCGGGGAGGGTGTAGCGGTACAACGCGATCTGCTCGTGGTCGAGCAGATCGAAGCCGGCGTCGAGGGTGGAGATGCCGGTGGCGATCACGGCACTTTCGGCCGCCGCTCCGCTCGGGCAGGCCTTGGCCGGCAGGACCGGGTCGACAACCTCGCCCGGGGCGCCTTCCTCGCCCGCTTCGTTCTCACCGGCCGCATGCCGATGCAGCTGCTGCGGGGTTTGTGGCACACCCAGGGCCTCGGAGGTGATCGAGATCAGCTCGACGCTCTGCTCGCCGGTGTTCACCGTCATGCCGCGCAGCGTCTTGGTGTCGGCGGTGCGCAGGTAGTAGTACGCGGGGAACGCACGCCAGCGCTGCTGAGTGCTCGCGCCTTTGGTGCAGGACGGGAAGTGGGCGAGCAGGCCATCCTGGTTCAGGGCGATCGTCGAGCCGGGGCCGTCCCAGCGCAGGACCTCCCCGGGCTCGAGCAGGTGCCGGCTCACGGTGAGCTTCCGGCCGGTAGCCACCGGGTAGGTGAAATCGCCGAACTGGATGCCCGCGGTGACGAACTCTGCGCTCATCCCCACCGGTCCGAGTCCGGTCGTCCGGGCACCGGCCTGGGGAGCGGCACCAAGACCCAGAGCCGCGCCGAGCAGCGCCGTTGCTGCCACTGCTGCCGTCAGCGAACGAATTGTGGTCATGGTGCCTCCCGAAACTTAGGACTACCTAACTCTAAGTTCCGCACACCTTCCGGGCAATCGCCAACCCTCACCCAGGGGGTTCGGTCGCCGGGGCCAGGGTGTCCGGCTCCGGATCGTGGTGTGGCACCGAGCGCCTGGACATCGTGATCCCCCCGACGGTGAGCACCGCCAGTGCGCCCATGGCCAGCAGGAAAGGCAGGGAGGTCGGATCGGTCCCGTATGCTCCGGCCGCGACGTAGGCGCAGGTCCCCGGAATGACCCCAATCGCGGTACCGAGCAGGTAATCCCGGGTGCGCACCCCGCTCAGGCCGCAGGCGTAGTTGAACAACGTGAACGGCACGATCGGGACCAGACGCAGGCCGATGATCGCCGCCAGGCCGCGCCGCTGAACCACATCGTCGATCCGGGCCAGCCGTTCCCCGCTGATCCGCACCACAGCCGGTCGTCCCAGGATGCGTGCGATCCCGAAGGTCGCCGCCGCGCCGAGCAGGCCGCCGGCGTAGACCGCGGGTAGCGCGACCCCGAAGCCGAACAGGACCCCAGCGGCGATGCTCAGGGGCACCAGCGGCAAGGGCAGCAGGCTCACGGCCGCGAACGCGAGCGCGAACAGGATCGGGCCGCTCGGGCCCGCGTCATCGGCCCAGTCCCGGATCTCGTCGCTGCTGGGCAGCCCCGTGAACGCCAGCACCAACGCCACCACGGCGGCGAGCACGCCGAGAATGATCAAGCGGGCACGTGCCGACAACACGACCGAACCTCCCCGCCTGCGCAGCGCGAACTGACCCCAGGGACGCTAGGGCATGACGAGCACCCTCGCTGCACGTGGATTGGGAGCGCCCTGATGCGGGTCGGAATCATCTCGGGATCGGGTACCTACCACTGGCCGGGGCTGCGCGATCCCGTGCCGCGCACCGTGCGCACCGAGCACGGCGCCGTCGAGGTGACCACCGGCTGGATCGACGAGGTGCAGGTCGTGCACCTGACGCGGCACGGGCGTGGGCACGCGCGACTGTCCACCCAGATCCCGCACAAGGCGAACATGGCGGCGCTGCGCGAGTGCGAGGTCGACGCGATCTACTCCCTCACGGTCTGCGGCTCGGTCGACCCGGCGTTGACTCCGGGCACGCTCGTCGTGTTCGACGACCTGTACTTCCTGGGCAACCGGTTCCCGGACGGCCAACTTGTCACCTGGTTCGACACCCCCGCGGCCGGCCGTGGACACTGGATCTTCGAGGTGCCCTACTCCGCGGAGCTGCGCGCCGCGGCCATCGCGGCTGCCGGGTCCTGCGCGCGCCGCCTCGTCGACGGCGGGTGTTACGCCCACGTCGACGGGCCACGCTTCAACACCCGTACCGAGATCGCGGCGCTGGCGAGCGTCGGGGTCAGCGCGGTCAGCCAGACCGCGGCCGCCGAGGTCGTGCTGGCGGGCGAGGCCGGGATCCCACTCGCCCTGATCGGCTTCGTCACCGACCATGCCAATGGCACGGCGCCCGGCGGTCACGATGCCCCCGTCGAGGAGCTCATTGCGCTGTTGCAGGCCAGCGGGGTCGACTTTGCGGCGCTGCTGAGCGGGGCGCTGCCGCTGCTCGCCGCGGGTCCGATGCCGCGGCCCGCCGGGATCGTCTATCGGTTCGGCTCCTGAGCGGTGCTCGCCGTCTCGATCATCGTCCCGGTCCGCAACGAGGCGGCGCTCGTGGCCTCGTCGGTGTCCCGGCTGCTACGCGATTTTCCCGAGTGCGAGGTGATCGTGGTCGACGGTGCCAGCACTGACGGCACCCCCGAGTTGGTGCCCGCCCCGGCGCGGGTTCTGCGCACCGAACCCGGCCGCGCCCGTCAGCAGAACGCCGGTGCGGCCGCGGCCCGCGGGGACGTGCTGTGGTTTGTTCACGTCGACGTGGCACTGGACCCGGCAGCGCTGGAGCAGCTCCGAGCAGCGCTGGCGGACCCCGCCGTACACGGCGGTGGCCTGAGCCTGCGTTTCGATGCCCCCAGCGCGGGCCTGCACTTCCTGGCCTGGAGTTCGAACGTGCGTGCTCGCCGGCTCGGGCACGTCTTCGGTGATCAGGCGATGTTCGTGCGCCGGGAGACCTTCGCCGCGCTGGGCGGCTTCGCCCCGCTGCCCTTGATGGAGGACTTTGAGTTCTCCCGGCGCCTGCACCGGCGCGCGCGCCTGGTCGTGCTGACCGCCAGCAGCACCGCCTCGGCGCGGCGGCTGCAGGCCCACGGCGTCTGGCGCATGATCGTGTTCATGCAGGGCCTCAAGCTTGCTTATCTCGCCGGGGTGGATACCGAGCGCATCCGGCGCCGCTACGATGCCGGGCCGCCGTGGCCATTGCGACGGCGGACCTCTGGCGCCCGCGCCATGGCGACGCGCTGATGCGGATCGCCGTGTGCGGCGGCGTGTACGCCAACCCGTACGCGTTGCGTGCCTTCATCGATGACGCCCGCGCGCGCGGCGCGCAGCGGCTGTTCTGCCTCGGCGATCTCGGCGGGTTCGGCGCCGAGATGGACGCGTTGTGGCCGTTGCTGATCTCCAATGACGTCGAGTGCATCGCCGGTAACTACGACGTGGCCATCGGGCGCGGTGATGCCGACTGCGGCTGCGGGTATACCGATGCGCGCGACAATGCCTACTCCCAGCTCATCTATGACCACACCCGCGCGCATACCTCGGCGCCGTTCGCGGCCTGGATGCGCACGCTGGACACCGCGCGCCGACTGCGTATCGAGGGCGTCGACGTGCACCTGGTGCACGGCTCGCCGACCGAGCTCGCGGATTTCTGGTGGGAGTCGCGCACCGAGGTTGAGCACGCCGAGCGCGTAGCGGCCAGTGGCGCCGACGTGGTGCTGTGCACCCACTCCGGGCTGCCGTGGCAGCGCCGGTTCGGGCACACCCTGGTAGTCAATGTTGGGGTGATCGGCAAACCGGCCAACGACGGACGCCGCGAGGTCTGCTACGGCATCCTGGACCTGATGGATGGTCAGGTGAGCGCCGAATTGGTGCCGCTGGCCTACGACTGGGCCGCGCAGGCGGCGAGCATGCGCGCCGCCGGGCTGCCGGAGATGTTCATCGAGACCATCGAGACCGGATGGTGGACGAGCTGCCTGGAGATCCTGCCGCCGGTGGAGCGATCCAGGGGGCGCTTTCACCTCTACCGCGACGCGTTGCCCACGGGCTTTCGGGCCGCGGACGCCGGCGCCCCTGCTGTTGCGGGCGCGGAGGCCGGCGCCGGGTTGGACCAACGCCCGGTGATCTCCCTGTTCGGCACCGAGTTCTTCCCCTCCCGGCTGTGGATCTACACCAACTTCCACTGCAATCTGGCCTGCGACTACTGCGCGGTGGCCTCCTCACCCCGGGCCGAGCCGCGCACGTTGACGTTGCCCCGCTTCACCGCGCTGGTCGACGAAGCCGTGGCCGAGGGCTTCACCGAGTTCTACCTCACCGGCGGGGAGCCGACGATGCTCCCCGATCTGCCGGCCATGCTGTCGGTCGCGACCGCAGCCGCGCCCACCGTCTTGCTCACCAACGCCATGCTGCTACGTGGGCGCCGCCTCGACGCGCTGCGCCAGATTCTCACCCACCCAGACCTCATCGTGCAGACCTCGCTCGACGGGGCACGTGCGCCCGTCCACGACGCCCACCGCGGGGCAGGCTCCTGGGCTCAGGCGATGGCGGGGATCGAAACCCTCGTCGACCTCGGAGCCCGGGTGCGGGTCGGGCTTACCGAGACCCGGGAGAACGCCCGGGAGATCGCGGCGGTGGCGGCCCGGATGGCAGAGTTCGGCATCGCCGGGGCGGACTTTGCCGTCCGCCCGCTGCTGAGCCGCGGCTTCGCCGCCGAAGATCTGACGGGGTTACAGATAGCTGAATCGAGCACCGTGCCCGAACTCACGGCCAGTGCCGAGGGACTGCACTGGCACCCGGCCGGAGCCGACGCGGCGAGCAGCCCGGACATGCTGCTGGCCCGCAATCTCCCGCACCAAGAGCCGGTGTCCTTGGCCGAGGGCAAGCGCCTGATCGTGGAGCGATTCCTGGCCGCCCGGCTCGCCGACGGAACCGTGCCCCGGCCCTACCGCTGCGCGGTCTGAGCCTTGCGGGTAGCGCGCCGCGCGGGCGCCTTGGCCTTCGTGCCGGCCGTCACCCGCAGATGACCGGCGCGCAACTCGTGGCGGGCCACCTCGACCAGGTCGGTCGCGACGGCCTCCCATACCCGCCGTCGCAGGTGCACCCCGCCGGTCAGCGCCGCCATTCGGGCCGCGGGCCGCAGGACCGTCCCGGCACCTCGGGGCATCGCGAGGTCCAGCACGGCGAGGCGCCCACCGGGGCGGGTCAGCTCCAGGGCCTGCGCCCAGGAAGCCCGCCAGTCGCTGATGATGGACAGTGAGTAGGTGTAGAGCACGGCGTCGAACGGTGTGCGATCCGCAAGCAACTGCCTCAGTGCCCCCGCATCGCCCTGGATGAGCTCCACATTCGTCCACTCGGCCTGCGCCACCCGGGTGCGCGCCTGGGTGAGCATCGCGCTGCTCGCATCCACCCCGACCACCGCGCCATCCGGGCCGACGGCCTCCAGCAGCAGCGCCAGGTTCAACCCGGTGCCGCACCCCACGTCCAGCACCCGCATCCCGGCGCTCAGGTGCAGTTCCTCGATAGCGACCAGCCTGCCCGCCCGGTACACCGGGCGTTCAGCAGAGAGGACGTCGTAGAACCGGGCGCCCAGCCCGTAGCGGGGGACGCGCAGGGCCGGTCGCGGGATCGTTGCCATGGGCCCCACTATCGCTCGTGCAGGCCGGCGGGGCGAGCCCGTTAGTGCGTGCCGCTCATCTCAGCAGCGCGGGCCACCGGGTGCGGTGCCATGCCTTAGGTTGCCGGGGTGCGCATCGCCACCTGGAACGTGAACTCGGTCAAGGCCAGAATGCCGCGGCTGCTGGACTGGCTGGACGAGCGGGCCCCGGACGTGGTGTGCCTGCAGGAGACCAAACTCGACGACGCCGCATGCACCGCGCTGCTCACCGCCGAGGTCAGTGCCCGCGGCTATGCCCTCGCGGTCCATGGCGAGGGTCGCTGGAACGGCGTGGCGATCTTGTCCCGGGTCGGGCTCGACGACGTCGTGGCGGGGCTGGACGGTGGGCCGGGATTCCCGCACCCGGAGGCGCGGGCGCTGGCGGCGACCTGCGGGGGCCTGCGGGTGTACTCGGTCTACGTCCCCAACGGCCGCGAAGTGGACAACGAGCACTACCGCTACAAGCTTGAATGGCTCGCGGCGCTGCGCGGCGCGGTAGCGGCCGAGGCCGAACAGGTCGCGGTCTGCGGCGACGTCAACATCGCTCCCACCGACGCCGACGTGTTCAACATCGCGGCCTTTGCCGGCTCCACCCACGTCACCGAGCCCGAACGGGCCGCTCTCGCGCAGCTGCAGGCGCTTGGGCTGCGTGACGTCGTGCGTGAACGCTGGCCCGACACTCAGGTGTTCAGCTACTGGGATTACCGCGCGGGGATGTTCCACACGAACAAGGGCATGCGCATCGACCTGATCCTCGCCGCCGGCCCGGTCGCCGACCGCGCCGCGGCGGCCTGGATCGACCGCAAGGCCCGCAAAGGCACGGGACCCTCCGACCACGCCCCGGTGATCGTGGACCTGGACACCGCCCCGGACGGTGACATCGGGCCCATGGTGCCGCCCCCGTCCGCGGGCCGTTACCGCCGATGACCGGGCAGATCGCGGCGGACTTCGCCACCTGGTGCGCCACCGACCTCGCGGCGTTCTACGCCGAGGAGGAGGCAGCCGCTGCCGCGCAGGACCACGAAGACGAGCATGACCACGACCACGTCGACCCGGCGACGCTGGCGCTGCTCACCCGCGAGGGCCTGCTCGCGGGTGACCTGGCGCACCTGCGCGCCACCTTCGCCGAGGTCTGCGCGGACGGCTCGACCCCGCAGGCAGCCGCGACCTACCTCGCTGGGTGGTTCGCCGGCGGGGTGGCCCAGGTGGTCTCGCTCGCGCTGGTCACCGCGCGCGCCGGTGTTCTCCTCGAGCCCGCCGTGGTGGGCTGGCGCGTCGCGTCCGAGGGCTGGCCGGAGATCGTCGAATGCGGCGCTGCACGGGTGCTCGTGGAGGCGGGCCACCCGTGGGCCTCTCACCCCGGGGTCAGCGTGGTGGCCGGCGCCGCGCAGGTCCGCGAGCAGGCCGTGGGCGCGCTTGTCGAGTTCGCCCGCCCGATCCTCGACGCCTGCCGCAAGCTCGCCAAGGTCAGCCGCAGCGGCCTGTGGGACGAGGTCGCCGACTACCTGGGCAGTGTGCTGGTCGACCGGCTCGACATCGAGGTGAGCGCGCAGATGCTCGCCGACCTCGGCGCCGTCCTCGCGGTCCCCGGCGCGCCCTGGAAGTCCAGGCCGCGCCTGGGCTGGGCAGAGGCGACGTTCGGCCGGGTGCACGTGCTGCACAAGGTCGGCTGCTGTCTGTCGTTCACCGAACGCACCCCACCAGAGGAGGACGCGGAGATCCTCGCCGACGACCCGGCGTTCTACGCCCGATTCCCGTTGGAAACCCTCGGCAAGCGGTACTGCGCCAACTGCAAGTTCCGCGACGAGGCCGACGCCCACGCCCGCCAGGTGTTCACTCTGGAAAGCCGCCACGCCCGTGATCACGGCGGGGCCGGCGTCGTTTAGATTCATCCGGTGTCCGTCGATGCCAGCGCGCAGGCCAGCACCGCGGCGCGCCGGGTGGTGTTCGTGCACGCCCACCCCGACGACGAGGTCATCAACTCCGGGGCGACGATGGCCCGCTATGTCGGTGAGGGCGTGCACGTCACGCTGGTGACCTGCACGCTCGGGGAGGAGGGCGAGATTCTCGTGCCCGAGCTGGCCCACCTCGCCGCGGGCCGCGACGACGCGCTGGGCCGGTACCGGATCACTGAGCTGGCTGCCGCGACCGCCGCACTCGGCGTCGTGGACGCCCGCTTCCTCGGAGGTCCGGGCCGGTACCGCGACTCGGGGATGATCGATACCCCGGCGAACGGGCGCCCGGACTGTTTCTGGCGGGCCGAGGTGGACGTCGCCGCCACAGACCTGGTCGCGGTGCTGCGCGAGGTGCGCCCGCAGGTGCTGGCCACCTACGACGAGCGCGGCGGGTACGGGCACCCGGATCACATCCAGGCGCACCGGGTCACGCTGCGCGCCGCGGAACTCGCGGCCGACCCTGCCTTCCGCCCGGACCTCGGGGCGCCGTGGCAGGTCAGCAAGCTGTATGAGTACGCGATGCCGCGCTCGTTCCTGCAGCAGGGCATCGACGCCATGCGGGCAGCGGGTGATGACGAGATGTTCGGGGGCGTGGAACGCGCCGAGGACTTCGGGATCGGGGTCCCCGACGAGTTGGTCACGACCTGGATCAACGCCGAGGATCACATCGAGGCGAAGATGTCCGCGATGCGCGCCCACGCCACCCAGATGGCCGTCGACGGCTTCTTCTTCGCGCTCTCGAACAACCTCGGGCAGCAGATCTGGGGCGTGGAGTGCTACCGCCTGATCGGCGGAACCGGCCGCGAGCAGGCGCTGGGCGCCGGCCTGCCGGAGTCCGACCTGTTCGCGGGGATCTGAGCCCCGCGTGGGTCCGCGCCCCCGGGTCCCGGCCGCGATCGCGGGATGCCTCGTGCTGGCGGGTCTGGGTCTGGTGGTCGGGATCGCCGGGGCCTTCGTGCACACCCTCACCATCGACCTCGCCCTGAGGTGGCCGACCGGGCTGCTGCTCGCGGTCGCGGCGCTGCTCGGCGTCGTCGTCAGTGCCGGTCTGCTGACCCGCAGCCGGATCGGGGCCGGGGCGGTGCTCGTGGGCTGGACGGTGAGCGTGGCGGTGTTCACCTCACCGCGCCCGGACGGCGACGTGGTCATCGCGGCCGATGCGCCGGGGTATGCCTACCTGGGCCTGGGCCTGATCGGGGCGATCGTCGCCTCGATGGCGCCGTACGCACCCCGTTGCGCGCTTCACCCACCATCGGCGCCATCGGTCACGAAGCAGTGACGATGCCGCGATCGGCGCGGCGGGCAGACCGAAGCAGCCCGGTGGTGCGCCTGGTTTGGTGTACTGGAGGCAGAACACGCAGTCCCCGGGCGGACGCGCCCGGAGGGGGAGCATCGTGGTGAGTGAGTCAACGCCGCAGCCCGGCGCGTCATCACCGGACCCGGCAGCGGCCGTGGCCGCGGCGGACCGGGCCGCGATGGCGGTGCTGCGGCCCGTGCTGCGCCGGGCCGGTGTGCTGCTCGCCGTCGTCGTCACCGGCTTCGCAGTCCTGTACGGCGCCGCGGTCGCACTGAGCGCGGGGGAGGTCCCGGCGGGCACCCGGGTGCTCGGGGTGGACATTGGGGGCCTGTCGGCCTCGGCGGCCACCGCGCGCCTGACCCAGACGATGCCCACGCTGACCCCGCCGCAGATCACCATCACGGCCGACGGTGAGCAGTTCGCCCGTTCCACCTCGGACCTGGGGCTCGGCGTGGATTCCGCTGCGACCGCCGAGCGTGCGCGCGAGGGGTGGGCCACCCCGGTCAGGGCGATCGGGTCGCTGCTCGGCATCGGCCGCGACGTCGAGCCGGTGCTGGCGGTGGACACCCGCAAGCTACGCCCGTCGCTGGCCGACATCGCCACCGCGGTCCGCGCCCCGATGACCGAGGGCGCGCTCTCCTTCGCCGGCGGCCTGGTGAGTGCGATCAACCCGGTCCCGGGCCGCTCGATGGACACCACCGCTGCTGAAGAGGCGGTTACGGCGGCCTTCCTGGCCGGCCGCGGCGCCGTCGAGGCGTCCATGCGTGAGGAGATCCCGCAGGTCAGCGCCGAGGCCGTCGCCCGGGCGCTGACCGATTTCGGGCAGCGAGCGGTATCCGCGCCGGTGACGATCACGGTCGCAAAGGACAGTGTCGAGCTGGCGCCCAAGCGGTTCGGCAGTTACCTCTCGACCGCGCCGGTCGATGGCGCGCTGACCCTCGTGGTGGACACCGAGGGCCTGCTGGAGAGCCTGCAGGAGCAGCTCGACACCGTGGGGCGCCCGGCCCGCGATGCCAGCTTCGAGATCGTCGACGGCAAGCCGAAGATCAAGCCCAGCAAGCCCGGGATCGAACTCGACCCGGGAGTGGTCGCAGCGGCCCTGAAGGACACGCTGCTGGGCACGGGGCTACGCATCGTCGACGCCGGTGCGCGCAGCGCCGAGCCGGAGTTCAGCACCGCCGACGCGCAGGCCCTCAACATCAAGGAGAAGCTGGGGAGCTTCGAGACCTTCTACCCCTTCGCCGCCTATCGCGTCACGAACATCGGCCGGGCGGCCCGCCTGATCAACGGCTCGGTTCTCGAACCCGGGGACATCTGGAGCTTGAACGAGACGGTGGGGGAGCGCACCGTCAAGAACGGGTTCGTGCGCGGCTTCATCATCAAGGCGGGCAAGTTCATCGAGGACCTCGGCGGCGGGGTATCCCAGTCGGCCACGACGACCTACAACGCCGCCTTTTTCGCCGGGCTCAAGGACGTCGAGCACCACCCGCACAGCCTCTACATCGGGCGCTATCCGGCAGGCCGGGAGGCCACGGTCGCGTTCGGCAGCAAGGACCTTCGGTTCGAGAACGACTCGGGCAACGGGGTCTACATCCAGGCCGAGCACCGGGTCGGCGCGATCGAGGTGACGATGTGGGGCACCAAGCTCTACGACGAGATCCGCTCGGTCAGCTCGCTGCGCTCGAACATCGTCAAGCCCGAGGAGATCGAGTCCGACGACCCGGAGTGCATGACGCAGCTGCCCGTTGACGGCTTCGACATCACCGTCACCCGGATCTTTGAGAAGAAGGGCAAGGAGGTGAAGCGGGACAGCTCCTTCACCCGTTACCAGCCCACCGACAAGATCACCTGTGTCAAGAAGGGCGAGAAGGGCAAGGGCGAGAAGGACAAGGACAAGGGCAAGGAGTCGCCGTCACCCGACCCGTCGACCAAACCGGACGAGGACCCCGACGGTGACCCCGAGCGCGAGGGCGACGACGACGAGCCGACCTCTACGCCTGCGCCGACCGCGAGCACCGGTCCGCGCAGCGACCAGGACTGAGGGTCGGGGCCATGGCAGCGAAGGTGTCGAGGACTGCTCGCCCGCCTCGACGGTGCGCTCGATGACCGCGCTCGATCCCCTCGATGAGCGGATCATCGCCGCGCTGCGGGCCGACGCCCGCACCAGCTACGCCGACATCGGTGCCCTGGTCTCGTTGTCGGCACCGGCAGTCAAACGTCGCGTGGACCGGTTGCGGGCCACCGGGGCCATCCGCGGCTTCACCACCGTGGTCGACCCGGCCGCGTTGGGCTGGAGCACCGAGGCCTTCGTGGAGTTGTACTGCGCGGGTAAGACCTCCCCAGCCCAGATTCAGGCTGCCGTCGCCCGCTTCCCCGAGGTCGTCGCGGCCTGCACCGTCACCGGCGACGCCGACGCGCTGCTCCACGTGCTCGCCCAGGACATCAAACACCTGGAACAGGTTGTCGAGCAGATCGCCGCGGAGCGTTTCGTCACCCGCACCCGGTCGGCGATCGTGATGTCCTCCCTGGTGCGCCGCACCGCGCCCCCCGGCACCGCCGCCGACCGCGCCGCTGCCTCGCCCCCGGAGTGATCCTGCGGGCGAACCTGGGCTCTCTCATACGCCCAATGACAAACTCGGTCGCGAAATGGGCGATTTGTCCCCCCGCTACGTAGGGAAGCACCCTCCCAGCGTGTCAGCGCGGCGGCGGGGTCCCGGGGCAGCGCAGGTCGGCGCGATCCCCACGCCGGCGCGGGGGCAGCGACCCGTCACGCAGGTAGGCGGCGATGGCGCGGTCCACGCAGCGGTTACCGGTCAGGGATTTGGCGTGCGAGGTGGAACCGGCCTCGACGACCAGCGCCGAGCGGGGGAACTCGTGGCGCACGGCGAGCGCCCCGGATAGCGGGGTGACGGCATCGGCGCTCGTGTTGATCAGCAGGATCGGCGGCGCCTTGCTGCCCTCGATCACGGGGGCCACGCCCTGGCGCGCGGGCCAGTAGGTGCACGGCCCGGTGAACCACTGCGTGTTCCACACCGCGAACGGCGCCCTGGCCTCGGTCGCGAAGCTGTCCTCGCGGACCTGTAGGTGCAGGCGCGGCCACGTGTCGTCGCTGCACAGCAGGGCGAGGAACGCCGCGTATTCGTTGTCGCCGCCGGTGCGCTGCTCGCGGACCAGTGCGCGCAGCGGCCGGCGTACCCCGCGCTCCCAGGCGGCGAAGGCCCGGGCGATGGTGGGCCATTCGATGTCGGCGTAGGCGGCGAACAGGAAGACGTCATTCCACTCACTCGGCCCCACCGACCCACGCGGGCGCAGACGTAGCTCGTCCTCGGTGCGGTAGTAGCGATCCCCCACGGCGGCGGCAGTGCGTCCCAGCCCGAAGCGCTCATCGCGGCGGGCCGTCCACCGCCAGAATGCCGTCAGGCCGCCTTCGATGGCGATCGACAGGGTGCGCGAGCCCTGCTGATACCCGAATCCGTCGGGTGCGATGTTGCCGTCGAGCACCATCGGGCCGGTTCGATGCGGGAACAGGGTGGCGTACACCTGGCCCAGCAGGCTGCCGTAGGAATAGCCGTAGAAGCCGAGGCGGGGGGCGCCGAGTGCGACGCGGATGGCCTCCAGGTCGCGCACGGTGTCGACTGTCTTCATGTGCTCGAGCAGCTCGCCATGGCGGCGCCCGCATGCGCGGGCGGTCGCGCGGGGCGTGGCGACCCCGGCGAGCGCTTACCC
>JBQTII010000152.1:0-16977 GCA_052388275.1 Sporichthyaceae bacterium
CCGTCCCGTCCGGTGGCCCACTGCCGCGACCACCCTCCGCCGCTGGCCAGCCAGCCCGACCAGCTCACCACGTACACCCCGGCCGCCAGGACCACGAGGGAGGAGAATGCGGGGGCGGCGTCGCGGCGGAGCATCGAGCGCCAGGGTCGCCGCGCGCCGGCCCCGCGGCGTGCTCCGGCGTCCCAGATCACCGCCAGCAGCCCGAACGCCGCGATGTAAGCAAGCGCGCTCCACTTCGTGCCCACCGCGAGCCCGAGACACAGGCCGGCCACCAGACGCCAGGGCCGCATCCCGAGCGCGACGCTGTCCGCGGCCGGGCCGTGGGCGGCCGACAGCCGTTCCCGCACCTGGTCGCGGTCCACGAGCAGCGCCCCGAAGACGGCGAGCAGGAAAAAGGCCAGGATCCCGTCCAGGAGCGCGGTCCGGCTCATCACCACCGCGAGCCCGTCGAGCGCGAGCAGCAGACCCGCCAGGCAGCCCAGCACGATCGACCCGGTCATCCGCATCGCGATCCGCGCCAGCAGGAAGATCATCAACGTGCCGACCAGCGCCACCCCGAGGCGCCAGCCGAACGCATCCAGCCCCCCGACCTTCTCCCCGGCCGCGATGATCCACTTCCCGACCGGCGGGTGCACGATGAAGGTGGCGGAGTCGGTGAACAACTCCGTCGTGCCGGCCAGCAACTTCTCGTCTGCCTTATCGACGTAGGCGCGCTCGTGCCCGTGCAGCAACAGGGAGTAGGCGTCCTTGACGTAATACGTCTCGTCGAAGACCACCGCGTTGGGCTCGCCCAACCGCCAGAAGCGCAGCGCCCCACCGAAGGCGGTCACGAGCAGCGGCCCGAGCCATGCCCACGCACCTGTGGGTCGCCGCACCCCCTGCGCGTTCATCGGACGATCATCGTAGAAGCCCGGCGTCGCCGTCATGCAGCGCGCGGGCGGTGGCCGGCGTCGCCGTCGTGCAGCGGGCGGGCGGTGGCCGGCGGCGCCGTCGTGCAGCGCGCGGGCGGTGGCCGGTGTCGCCGTCGTGCAGCGCGTGGGCGGTGGCCGGTGTCGGGGGGTGGGGATCCGTATCGCAACTCCTGAGGCGTATTTCAGGCTCGCCGGCCTATCGCGCGCGCCGATAGGGATCGTGAGCCGACAGCTGAGTCGGGGAGCAGAGACGACAGGATGGCCAGGTGACCTCTGCGGCCGGCGCACCGACGCGACCGGGAATACTTGTCCTGGCGGGGACGCCCATTGGGGATCCGGCGGACGCAACGCCGCGGTTGCGCGCCGAACTGGCGGACGCGGATGTCATCGCCGCGGAAGACACCCGCCGGCTGCGCCGGTTGACCGCGTCGCTCGGCGTCGAGGTCCGCGGGCGGGTCCTGTCCTACTTCGAGGGAAACGAGAGCGCGCGGACCCCGCAACTGCTCGAGGCCCTGAGCGCGGGGCAGCGGGTCCTGTTGGTGAGCGATGCCGGGATGCCGTCGGTGTCCGACCCGGGATATCGCCTGGTCGCGGCGGCGGCCGCGGCTGGGGTGCGCGTCAGCGTCGCCCCGGGGCCTTCGGCGGCGCTGGCAGCGCTCGCGGTCTCGGGGCTGCCCGTCGACCGCTTCTGCTTCGAGGGCTTCCTGCCGCGCAAGGCGGGGGAGCGGGCCGCCCGGCTGAGTGCGCTCGCCGACGAGGCGCGTACCCAAGTCTATTTCGAGGCCCCACACCGTCTCGCTGCCTCGCTGGCCGCGATGGCCCGCGCCTTCGGCAGCGATCGGCCCGCCGCGGTGTGCCGGGAGTTGACCAAGACCTACGAGGGGGTCCGCCGGGGCACCTTGGCCGACCTGGCCGCGTGGGCCGCGGAGGGTGTCCGGGGCGAGATCACCCTCGTTGTCGCCGGGGCCGCCCCGCCCGGACCCGACGCCGCCTCCCCTGCGGAGTTCGCGGCCCGCGTTGCGGCCCGCGAGGTCACCGGGGAGACCCGCAAGGAGGCGATCGCCGCGGTGGCGCTGGCCGCGGGGGTGCCCAAGCGCGTGGTTTTCGACGCCGTCGCCGCGTCCAAATACGTGGTCGTGGGGGATGTCATCCCCCACGACCACGCAAATCCGGTCAAATCGCCCGCGCCGATGGTCGTGGAGGATGACATCCCCTAGAACCGCAGGCCCTAGAACCGCAGGCTCGCTCGTAGGATCGCGGCCATGCCCAATGCGCCCCGTCACATCCTCACCGCGGTTGCCTGGCCCTACGCCAGCGGGCCGCGGCACATCGGCCACGTCGCCGGCTTCGGTGTCCCCTCCGATGTGTTCAGCCGCTACCAGCGGATGGCGGGCAACAACGTCCTGATGGTCTCGGGCACCGACGAGCACGGGACCCCGATCCAGGTGGCCGCGGACAAGGCCGGCCTGACCCCGCGCCAGCTCGCCGACCGCTATAACCGGGTGATCGCGGAGGATCTGCGCGGCCTGGGCCTGTCCTACGACCTGTTCACCCGGACCTCAACGCGCAACCACTACGGCGTGGTTCAGGACGTGTTCGCGGCCCTGCACCGCAACGGCTACATCCAGGCGCGCACGACGATGGGCGCAATCTCCCCCTCGACCGGGCGCACGTTGCCCGACCGCTACATCGAAGGCACGTGCCCGATCTGCCACTACGACGGGGCCCGCGGGGACCAGTGCGACAACTGCGGCAACCAGCTCGACCCGATCGACCTGATCAATCCGAGGTCCAAGATCAACGGCGAGGTCCCGAAGTTCATCGAGACCGAACACTTCTTCCTGGATCTGCCCGCGTTCGCGGGCGCGCTGGGCTCCTGGCTGCAGAGCAAGGGCGAGCACTGGCGACCCAACGTCTTGAAGTTCTCGATGAACCTGATCGATGACCTGCGCCCGCGCGCCATCACCCGCGACCTGGACTGGGGTGTGCCGATCCCGCTGGAGGGGTGGCGCGACCGCGCAGACAAGCGGCTCTACGTGTGGTTCGACGCGGTCATCGGGTACCTGTCCGCGTCGGTGGAATGGGCCCGGCGCCACGGCGACCCGGACGCGTGGCGGGACTGGTGGCAGAACCCGGATGCGGAGTCCTACTACTTCATGGGCAAGGACAACGTCGTCTTTCACTCCGTCATCTGGCCGGCGCTGCTGCAGGGCTACTCCGGGCGCGGCGCGCTCGGCGGCGAGCCGGGGAGCCTGGGCGAGCTGAATCTGCCCTCCGAGGTGGTCAGCAGCGAGTTCTTGACGATGGAGGGCAAGAAGTTCTCCTCCTCGCGCTCGGTGGTCATCTATGTCAAGGACTTCCTGGCCCGCTACGACCCCGATGCGTTGCGCTACTACCTCGCGGTGGCGGGCCCCGAATCCTCCGACACCGACTTCACCTGGGCGGAGTTCCTGCGTCGCAACAACGACGAGCTGGTCGCCGGCTGGGGCAACCTGGTCAACCGCTCGATCTCGATGGCGGCGAAGAACTTCGGCGAGATCCCGGCGCAGGGGGCGCTGGAAGACGTCGACCGCGAAGCCTTGGCCACCTCGAAGGCCGCCTTCGCCCCGATCGGGGAGCTGCTCGCTCGCTCCAAGCAGAAGGCCGCGATCGGTGAGGCGATGGCGGTGGTCGCCTCGGCGAACAAGTACCTCTCCGACACCGCGCCGTGGAAGGTGAAAGAGGACCCGGCGCGGCAGGGCACGATCCTGCACACCGCGCTGCAACTCGTCGACGACGCCAAGGCACTGCTGACCCCGTTCCTGCCGCACTCCTCCCAGCAGGTGCACGAACTACTCGGCAACACCGACCGCTGGTCCGGCCTGCCCCAGCTCACCGAGGTCCGTGAGGACGGCGCCTCGAACCCCTACGTCGTCCTGCAAGGGGATTACCAGACGGCCGCGACCTGGGGTTCGCGCCCGATCGTCGCCGGCACCACGCTCGCCGCGCCGACTCCGATCTTCCGCAAGCTGGAGCCCTCGATCGTCGACGAAGAGTTGGCTCGGCTCGCGGACGAGGGCGTCTGATGGGCGAGCACCGTGCGCGAGCCGTGCGAGCGAGGAACGAGCGAGGAGGCCGAGCGAACAACGGGCGCAGCGAGCCCAGGGTGGACACTGATCGCAGCGCCGTGAGCGAGCAGCTGCGCGAAGCGGCGCTGTGATGGCGGTGCGGGAGCGCCGGGACGGCCGGACCGAATCGGTAGACATGCCGCCCGCTCCGGAGCCGCTCCCGGTGCCGGTGCCGGACTCCCACACCCATCTCGATCTGCAGGACAGTGAGGTCGGGGCAGCTGTTGCCGCCGCCGCCGCCGTGGGCGTTCCGACCCTGATTCAGATCGGCATCGATGTGCCGTCCTCGGCGTGGGCGGCCCGCATGGCGGCCGAGCATTCGGCGATCTGGGCCACCGCCGCCCTGCACCCCAATGAGGCCCCCCGGCTGGGAATCGGCGCCGACGGCACCGATCACCTGGAGCTGGCGCTGGCCGAGATCGACCGCCTCGCCGGCGATCCTGTGGTCCGTGGGATCGGTGAGACAGGACTAGATCATTTCCGTAGCGACGAAACGCAGTGGTGCCGCCAGGAGGAATCGTTTCGGCGGCACATTGACATCGCCAAACGCCACGGAAAACCACTGGTCATCCACGATCGCGACGCTCATGGCGACGTTCTACGCGTTCTTGAATCCGAAGGATCTCCGGATCTGGTGGTGTTCCACTGTTACTCCGGTGATGTGGAGATGGCCAAGGTGTGCGCGGAGCGCGGATACCTGATGTCGTTTGCGGGAAATATCACGTTCAAGGCCAACCAGCAGCTGCGTGATGCCCTCGCCGTGGCGCCGGCTGAGCTGCTGCTGGTCGAGACCGACGCCCCGTTCCTGACCCCCTTGCCCTACCGCGGCCGGCCCAACTCCAGCTACCTGATTCCGCTGACCGTGCGGGCAATGGCGCAGGTCAGAGCCGTGGACGTCGCCGACCTGGGCTGCGCGCTGGCCGCGAACACCGAGCGGGTTTTCGGCCCGTTCTGAAAGCGCAGGACCAGTCGTCCCGCCGCGGTCGATCGGCGCCGCGCGTGATCTTGCTCTCAACTCGGGCCAACGGGGTGAAGGGGAATTTGACACTCGAATCCCCCGGACGGGTGGACTTGACCCTGATGCCAAGTCCGGGCAAAGACCTGGGGAACGTTGCGGAGATCCCCGCGTTTGCGCAGGTGAACAACTTCTAGTGTCCTAGGTGTGAAGCAGCGCTATGACGGGAGAAATGCCGCCGCAGGCGATGTTGATCACCATGGTCGGGGTTTGCGGAATGTCAGCGGTGGTGATTACTGTCCCTTTCCTGACAGCCGGGATCGGAGATCGGGCCCGGGAGGTACCTGGCCCAGTGGTCTCGGCGGCGCGGAATCGCGCCCCGGTTCAGATCGGGCCGCGGCGCTTCCTGAGCCCCCGTGCCTGGGCCGTACAAGGTCTGGATTCACGTGGTAAACCCCAAGTTCAATCCCTCGAAGGCACGCCTGAAGCGTTGGGCCGTGCACGCCACCGTCGTCGCGACGATGGCTGTCGGGCTCACGGCGTTCGTCAGCTTTGACAAGACGATCGAGCTCACCATCGACGGCAAGACCACCAAGGTGCACACCTTCGCCGGCACCGTCGCGGGGGTTCTGGAGCGCGAAGGCATCACGGTCGGGGAGTACGACTCGGTCGTGCCGGGCCTGGACCGCTCGGTCGACGAGGGCCAGCGCATCGCCATCCGGTTCGGGCGCCCCATCGACCTGGACATGGACGGGCGGACCCGCCGGGTCTGGGTCACCGCCACGAACGTGGCCGCCGCGCTGGGCGAGCTCGGCCTGCGCGGGGACAACATGTACGTCTCGGCGTCGCGCACGGCCCCCATCGGCCGCGAGGGGCTCACGTTACGGGTGCTGACCCCGCGCGATGTCACGGTGATCGCCGACGGTAAGCGTCTGGAGCTCTCCACCGTGGCCACCAGCGTTCGCCAGGTCCTCGTCGAGGCCGGTATCACGCTGGCCGAGCTCGACGAGGTCAGCCCGCAGCTGGCGGCCGCACCCAAGGACGGCGCCACGATCCGCATCGTGCGGGTCGACTCCAAGCGCGTCACGATCAAGGTCGACATCCCGTTCCAGATCCGCGAGATCGCTGACCGCTCCCTGTTCCGCGGCGAGCAGAAGATCACCCGCGAGGGCGTCAAGGGAGTGCGCGAGCTGACGCTGGACCTGATCAAGCGCGACGGCCAGCTGACGGACAAGGATCGGGTCGCCAGCCGGGTGCTGCGCGAGCCGGTCACCCAGATCGTGCGGATCGGCACCAGGGCCACCCAGTTCGCCCGCACCGGAGCCGAGAATCTGAACTGGGCGGCCCTGGCCCAGTGCGAGTCCGGGGGTAACCCGCGGGCCTTCAACCCCGCCGGCCCTTACTACGGGCTCTACCAGTTCAACACCGGAACCTGGCGCAGCGTCGGCGGCTCCGGCCTGCCCAGCAACGCCTCCCCCCGAGAGCAGACCTACCGCGCTCAGCTGCTGTACAAGAGCCGCGGATCCTCCCCGTGGCCGGTCTGCGGCCGCCGTCTGTTTAGCTGACCCGGCCGCGCCAGGCGGTTGCGTTGCCGGGGATCCCGCGAGCACGTCGTCCGTTGTGGTGGTGTCAAACGCCCATGTCGCCCCACATGTCAGCCACCACGGCCCGACTGGGGTCCGGGCCTGACAAGCTTCGGCAGTGATCGAGCCTTCCTCCGTCGCGCTGCTCGGGCCGACCCAGGTCCGTGAGTTGGCGGCGAAGCTGAACCTGCGGCCGGCCAAGGCGCTGGGGCAGAACTTCGTCATCGACGCCAACACGGTGCGGCGGATCGTGCGCCTCTCCGGCGTGGGGCCGGATGACGTCGTACTCGAGGTCGGGCCCGGCCTGGGGTCACTGACCCTGGCTCTGCTGCCCGAGGTGGATCGGGTGCTCGCGGTCGAGGTCGATTCACGCCTGGCAGGCGAACTGCCCCGCACGGTGGCCGCGCTGGCACCTGCACTGGTGGACCGACTGGACGTGCTGACCGCGGACGCGTCGCGGATCTGTGCCGCGGACCTGCCTACCGCTCCCACCGCCTTGGTCGCCAACCTGCCGTACAACGTCGCGGTCCCGGTGCTGCTACACGCGCTGGAGATCTTCCCGAGCCTGCGTCGGGCGTTGGTGATGGTGCAATCCGAGGTCGCCGACCGTCTTGTGGCGCAACCGGGTAGTCGGGTCTATGGCGTGCCCTCAGCAAAGGTCCGCTGGTACGGCGAGGTGCGGCGCGCCGGTACGGTGCCGCCCGCCGTATTCTGGCCGGTACCGCGAGTGGATTCCGGCCTGGTGCTGTTCACTCGCGGCGCTGTCCCGTCCGGGGACCGCGCGCACACCTTCGCAGTGATCGACGTGGCCTTCGCCCAGCGCCGCAAGATGCTGCGCTCGGCGCTCGCGGACTGGGCCGGATCCCCCGCGGCGGCCGAGATTGCCCTGCGCGGCGCGGGTGTCGATCCGGGTGCGCGCGGGGAGTCGCTCGACATCGGGGCATTTGCCCGGATCGCGGCAAACCGCCCCGCCTCGGCCTAGGGTTTCTGGGCCCGCTCAGGGCATAGGTTGAGCCGGTCACGCGGGCTGCGCGTGGCCCGCGCGGGGGACGCGTGTCAGCGGTCTGGGGGCGGACACAATGAGTCGGACGCAAGGTCGGGTGAGCGTGCTCGGGAGTAGAACGCGGGCACGGGCGGCGGGCGCAGCGGGTCCAGAGGGAGCGCGGATGGCCAGCGTGACGGTCCGGGCACCGGCGAAGGTCAACCTGCAGCTCGCGGTGGGTCCGCTCGGCCGCGACGGCTACCACGATCTGGCGACGATTTTTTGCGCCGTTGCGCTTTACGACGAGGTCACCGCCGCCCCCGCCCACGCGCTGACGGTGGAGACCTATGACGCGACCAAGGGCGCCGCGATGGAGGAGGTTCCCACCGATGCCACCAACCTCGCGGTTCGAGCCGCGCTCGCGCTCGCTGACTGGGCCGGCATCGAACCCCACGTCGACCTGACCATCCGCAAGCGGATTCCGGTGGCCGGGGGGATGGCGGGGGGCAGCGCGAACGCTGCCGCTGCCTTGATTGCCTGCGATGCGCTGTGGGGCACCGAATGCCCCCGCGGCGAACTCGCCGAGATCGCCGCGACGTTAGGGGCCGATGTGCCTTTCGCGCTGCTCGGTGGCGTCGCGATGGGCCTGGGGCGCGGTGAGCACCTCACTCCTGTGCTGGTGCGGGGCGAGTTCCACTGGGTGTTCGCGATCGCGAACGAAGGGCTCTCCACGCCCGCGGTCTACGCCGAGTGCGATCGGCTGCGCGCGGCCGGACGTGTTCCGCTGCCCACCCCGCGGCGCAGCGCCGACCAGGGCGTGCTGGCGGCGCTGAGCGGTGGCGACCCGCGCGCGCTGGGAGCCGCGCTGTCCAACGACCTGCAGGACGCGACGCTGTCCCTGCGCCCCGAGCTGACCGCCACCCTGGATGGGGGACTGGCCCAGGGGGCCCTGGGTGCGATCATCTGCGGCAGCGGTCCGACGGTGGGTTTCCTCGTCACCGACTCCGCCGCCGGCCTGGACCTGGCGGTGGCGCTCACCGCGATGGGATTGTGTCGCGACGTACGCCGGGCGAGCGGCCCGGTGGCAGGTGCCCGCATCGTGCTCGACGTCCCGAGGTAGTTCGCCTCGCGGGTAGCCTTTGGCCCCAACAGTGAGCGAAGCGAGCTCCCTGTGTCGTCGCATCGCGGCTGCGCGAGGACGTGACTACATCGGCGTCTGGCCGTGGCGGAGACGTGATGACGAACGCAGTGAGCTCACCGTGTGCACCGAATCGGTGCCCGCGAGGACGAAGTCCGTGGCGGTGACCCGATGAGCAATCTGGTCAACCTCGAAGCGGTGTCCAAGTCCTACGGGGTGCGCCCACTGCTCGACGGCGTGTCCCTGGGGCTGGGCGAGGGCGAACGCATCGGCGTGGTCGGGCGCAACGGCGCCGGCAAGTCCACGTTGCTGCGACTGCTGGCGGGTGTCGAACCCCCTGATACCGGCCGGGTGACGCACGTCGGCGGCCTGCGGGTGGCCATGGTGACCCAGGGCGACGACCTCGACCCCGCGCTGACGCTGCGTCAGGCCGTGGTGGGGGAGCGCCCGGAGCATCAATGGGCCTCGGACGCCCGGGTGCGTGAGGTGTTCACGGGTTTGCTGGGAGGTGTCGGCGCCGCCGCCTTCGGTGAGGGCCTGAACACCGTGCTCGGACCGTGCAGTGGCGGCGAGCGGCGCCGCATCGCGCTGGCCCGCGCCCTGGTCGCCGATCTGGATCTGCTGATCCTGGATGAACCGACCAACCATCTCGATGTCGAGGCCATCACCTGGCTGGCGCGCCATCTGCGCTCGCGCAGCAGTGCGCTCCTCGTGGTCACTCATGACCGCTGGTTCCTCGACGAGCTCTGTACCCGCACCTGGGAGGTCGTCGGCGGTGCGGTCAACGGCTACGACGGCGGGTATGCCGCCTACGTTCTTGCCAAGGCCGAGCGCACCCGGATCGCTGCCGCCCAGGAGCAGAAGCGCTCGAATCTCCTCCGCAAGGAACTCGCCTGGCTGCGCCGCGGCCCGCCCGCCCGCACGTCCAAGCCCCAATTCCGGATCGATGCTGCCAACGCGCTGATCGCGGACGAGCCCCCCGCCCGGGAGAACACCGAGCTGGTGAAGTTCGCGACCGCACGCCTGGGCCGCACCGCCTACGAGCTCATCGACGTCACGTTGGCGCCCGGTGGCACGCCGCTGCTGGAGCACCTGACCTGGAATCTCGGCCCGGGCGAACGAGTGGGCCTGGTCGGGATCAACGGCAGCGGCAAGACCTCCCTGGTCCGGCTCCTGCTCGGTGAACTCATGGCGGCGCGCGGGAAGGTCAAGACCGGCGTCACGGTCCGAGCCGCGCACCTGGAGCAGGAGATCGAGGAGCTGCCCGACGGCGAGCGGGTGCTGAGCAGCGTCGAACGCGTCGCGCGGGTCGTCACCATCGGGAAAAAGGAGTTCACCGCCGCCGCAATGCTGGAACGATTCGGCTTCGCGGCCGATCGGGCGTGGACCCCGGTCGGGGACCTGTCCGGTGGTGAGCGTCGCCGCCTGCAACTGCTCCGGTTGCTGATGGCCGAGCCGAACGTGCTCTTCCTCGACGAACCGACCAACGACCTCGACATCGAGACCCTGACCGCGTTGGAGGACCTGCTCGACTCCTGGCCCGGCACGCTAGTGGTGGTCAGCCACGACCGATACTTCCTCGAGCGCACCACCGACACCGTGTGGGCCTTGCTGGGAGACCGGAACCTGCGAATGCTGCCGGGCGGTATCGAGGAGTACATGCGCCTGCGTGCAACGGCGCCGCCCGTAGCCGGCCCGCCCGTGCCCGGTCCCGCGCCTGCCGCCGCGTCGGCCATCGGTGCCCTGCCCAGCGGTGCGTCTGCCGGGACGGCCGAGGTCCGGGCGGCGCGCAAGGAACTGACCCGCATCGACCGGCGATTCGCCAAGATCGAGACGGCCGAGAAGGAGCTGCACACTCAGCTCGCCCACCACGCCACGGACTACGCCAAGGTGGCCGAGCTGGACGCGGCTCTGCGCGAGCTTGCTACGGAGAAAGCCGGGCTCGAAGACCGCTGGCTCGCGCTCGCGGAGACCGTCGGCGACTGACCACAGCCGGCCCGGGTCATACCGGGTTGTCGAATGGGGCGACAAGCTCACGCAGCAGCAGGGCCAACTCTTCGCGTTGCGCCTGGGACAGGCCGACAAGCAACCGCTGCTCGTTCGCGAGCAGATCCCGCAGCGCGCCATCCACGCAGCGCAGGCCGGTGGCGGTCAGCACGACCAACACCCCGCGTCGATCATGTGGATCCGGCTGCCGGCGCACCAGGTCCCGGGCGGCGAGGCGATCGATGCGGTTGGTCATCGTGCCCGAGGTCACCAGTGTCTGGGTGAGCAGCGCCCCCGGGGACAACCGGTAGGGCACCCCCGAGCGCCGCAGGGCCGAGAGCACGTCGAACTCCCACAACTGCAGGCCGTGCTCGGCGAATGCGCTGGCGCGGGCGCGGTCCAGGTGGCGCGCCAGGCGGGTCACCCGGGAGAGGACCTCCAGCGGTCGGACATCCAGATCAGGGCGCTGCTCGTGCCAGGCGGCGACCAGGCGATCGACCTCGTCCTGCATCGATCGAGCATAGAAGGTATCTCGACGTCGAGGTATCTCCCGCCGGCTACCGGCGGGTCTTGCCAATCCGCGGGACCCGCCCTGGCCGAATAGCTCGCGAATCCGGCGGATCAGTTCGGCGCAGGCACAGACGGAAGCGAGGGGAGCAGGCCGTGACCGCAGTGCGCACCCCTACCCTCGTCGCGGGGCGCTCTCCCAACGTCGTGCTGGGCAATCTGCTAGGGCTCGCCTACCTGGTGGCCGGCGTCGCCGCCGCAGCCGTCGCGCTGGGTGACGCGATGGGCCCAGGCGCCGGCCCGTCCAACGTGTCCCCGGCGCACATTGTGGCGTTCATCCTGGTCGGAATCCTGCTGGTCCTGGCGGGTACCCGCGATGTGGCCCGGGCCGTGAACTCGGCAGTGGGCGGTTGCTACCTGCTGGCCGGGCTCGCGCTGCTGTTCGCGGCCCGTGGCCAGGACCAGTTGCTGATGCTCAACGACGTGGAGAACGTCCTGAACCTGTGCGCCGCCGCGCTGCTGCTGGGTATCGGTCGTACTCAGCCCTGAGCACGCAGACCTGGACACATCTCACACCGCCAAAGGTATTCGCGGTCGGAATGGGCAACCTACGCTGTCGTAGGTAGTGCGACGTCCCGGAGAAGAGTGCGCCATGGCTGTCATCGGTCAGGTCGTCCCGACCCATGCGGGCACGATGGGCGCCGAACGCAAGAACTGGATCGAGCAGGCCACGCTGGCCCTGTTCATCGCGGTTCCCCTGCTCGCCGTGGTCATCGCCGCCCCGGTCGCGTGGGGATGGGGCCTGCACTGGCGCGATCTCATCATCGCGGCGGTGTTCTACGTCCTGACCGGATTCGGGATCACCGTCGGCTTCCATCGGTACTTCACCCACGGCGCGTTCCGGGCCGCGCGCGGGCTGCGCCTTGCGCTGGGCATCATGGGCAGCCTCGCGGTCCAGGGGCCGCTGATCCGTTGGGTGGCCGACCACCGTAAGCACCACAGGTACTCCGACACCAGCGAGGATCCGCACTCCCCGTGGGCCTTCGGCCCGGGCGCGCGCGGCCTGGGCCGCGGGCTCTACCACGCGCACATGGGGTGGCTCTTCGACGCCGAGCAGACCCCGGCCCGCACCTACGCGCCGGACCTGCTGGCCGATCCGGACATCGTCCGGATCTCGCGCCACTTCCCGACCTTTGTGGCGATCTCCACCCTCGCCCCCGCGCTCATCGGCGGTCTGTGGTCATGGTCGTGGCAGGGCGCGCTCTCGGCGTTCTTCTGGGCAACCCTGGTCCGGGTAGCGCTGTTGCACCACGCCACCTGGTCGATCAACTCGATCTGCCATGTGGTCGGTGAGCGCCCCTTTCGCAGCCGGGACCGCTCCGGGAATGTGTGGTGGCTGGCGATCCCCAGTTTCGGGGAGTCCTGGCACAACCTGCACCACGCCGACCCGACCTCGGCCCGCCACGGCGTCCTGCCCGGACAGCTGGACACCAGTGCCCGCCTGATCTGGATCTTCGAAAAGCTCGGCTGGGCGAGCCACGTGCGCTGGCCCACCCCCAAGCGCTTGGCTGTGCGCCGGGCCGACTGACCGGCGGGCATGATGGGCGCCATGGCCGAGTCTGCGCAGGGCGCCCGCGCACAGCGGCCGCGGATGACCGGTAAGGCGCGCCGCGAACAACTGCTCGTGATCGGTCGCCGCCTGTTCGCCGAGAAGGGCTTCGAAGGGACCTCGGTGGAGGAGATCGCCGCCACTGCCGGGGTCTCCAAACCCGTTGTCTACGAGCACTTCGGTGGCAAGGAAGGGCTGTACGCGGTCGTCGTCGACCGGGAAACCGAGTTCCTGCTGGAGCGGATGACGGCGTCCCTGACCAGTAACAACCCGCGCCAACTGGCCGAGCAGGCGGCGCTCGCGCTCCTGGAGTACATCGAGACCAACACCGACGGCTTCCGGATCCTGGTCCGCGACTCCCCGGTCGCCCAGTCCACCGGCACCTTCTCCAGCCTGATCTCGGACGTGGCCAGCCAGGTCGAGCACATCATGGTGGCGCAGTTCAAGGCCCGCGGTTTCGACGCCAAGCACGCCCCGATGTACGCCCAGATGCTGGTCGGCATGGTGGCGCTGACCGGGCAGTGGTGGCTCGACGTCCGTAGGCCGGCTCGCTCGGAGGTGGCCGCGCACCTGGTGAATCTGGCGTGGAACGGACTCTCGGGCCTGGAGGCCAGGCCTGCGCTACGAACCGTCGCCTCCGCGGCGAAAGGCAAGCGGGCCCCGACCAAGTAATCTCGGGCGCGATCCCGGGTCGTCTAAGGGCAGGACAATCGGTTTTGGTCCGATTAATAGGGGTTCGAATCCTCTCCCGGGAGCCCGTCGATCATCTGGAGGTCCGGTGACGAGCTCGGTGTCGGCTCAGCCCGCTGCGGTGGTGGTTCTCGCCGCGGGGGAGGGCACCCGGATGAAGTCCAGCGTGCCGAAGGTGCTGCACCCGATCGCGGGCCGCAGCCTGCTCGCACACGTGCTCGCAGCGGCCCGAACCCTTGCGCCGGAGCAGGTCGTGGTCGTCGTCGGCGCCGGGCGTGAGCTCGTCGCCGCGCACCTGAGCGACATCGAGCCCGGCGCGAGCACCGTGGTGCAAGAACAACGCAACGGCACCGGGCACGCGGTGCGCCTCGCCCTGGCCGCGATACCCGCCGTGAACGGAACGCTCGTCGTGCTGTGCGGGGACACCCCCTTGCTGCGCGGGCAGACCCTGGCCGACCTCCTGCAGCGCCACCACGCGGCAGCTAACGCCGCCACCGTGCTCACGGCCGTCCTGCCGGACCCGACCGGCTATGGGCGCATCGTGCGGGACGGTGCGAGCGGGGTCAGCGCGATCGTCGAGCAACGCGACGCGACGCCTGAGCAGAGCGCGATCGCTGAGGTCAATTCCGGCGTTTATGCCTTCGACGGTGCGCTGCTGCGGGAGGCGCTGGCCCGCGTGGGGACCGAGAACTCCCAGGGGGAGGAGTACCTCACCGACGTGATCGCGATCCTGCGCGCAGACGGTCACCCGGTCGGGGCGAGCGTGGCCGCGGACTATCACGAGATCGGCGGTATCAACGACCGGGTCCAGCTCAGCGTCGCCCGGCGCCTGCTCAACGAGCGCATCACCGAGTCCTGGATGCGCGCCGGGGTCACGATCATCGACCCGGCCACCACGTGGATCGATTCCGAGGTGGCACTGGAGCCTGACGCCGTGATCGCGCCAGGCTCGCAGCTGCACGGGAGCACCCGGATCGGCGCCGGGGCTTCCATTGGCCCGAACACCACGCTGACCGACACCGAGGTTGGCGCCGGCGCGAGGGTGCTGTCCTCGCACGCCACCGGGTCGGTGATCGGTCCGGGCGCCGAGGTCGGCCCGTTCTCCTATCTGCGTCCGGGCACTCGGCTCGGGGTCAAGGCCAAGGCCGGCGCGTTCGTGGAGATGAAGAACGCCGTGGTCGGGGACGCCTCCAAGGTCCCGCACCTGTCCTACGTCGGGGACGCCGTGATCGGGGCGGGCTCGAACATCGGTGCCGCGACGGTGTTCGTGAACTACGACGGCATCGCCAAGCATCGCACCGTGATCGGGGACCAGGTGCGCGTCGGCAGCGACTCGATGCTCATCGCGCCGCTGACGCTGGGCGACGGGTCTTATACCGCGGCCGGTTCGGTGATCACCAAGGACGTCCCGCCCGGAGCTCTGGCGGTCGCCCGTGGTCAGCAGCGCAACATCGAGGGCTGGGTGGCCAGGATGCGTCCCGGCTCTCTCGCGGCCGATGCCGCTGCTGCGGCCCGCGCCGCGATGCAGGACACTGGAGTGGACCTCGCGCCCGGTGCCGAGTCCAGACCCTGATCCAGTGCAGCCCTGATCACGTGCAGAGGGAGTAGTCGCGATGACCGGAATCACCACGGCCGGTGAACGCAAGCTGCTGGTGATGGGTGGGCGGGCCTACCCCGAGCTCGCGGGCGAGATCGCCGTCGAACTCGGAATCGAGCTCACCCCGACCACGGCGTTCGACTTCGCGAACGGTGAGATCTACGTGCGCTTTCAGGAGTCCGTGCGCGGCGCGGACACCTTCGTGGTCCAGTCCCACGCGGCGCCGATCAACCAGTGGATCATGGAGCAACTGCTGATGGTCGACGCGCTCAAGCGGGCCTCGGCCAAGCGCATCACCGTCGTCATGCCGTTCTACGGCTACTCGCGCCAGGACAAGAAGCACCAGGGACGCGAGCCGATCTCCGCCCGGCTGCTCGCCGACCTGTTCGCCACCGCCGGCGCCGACCGGCTGATCTCGGTGGATCTGCATACCGCGCAGATCCAGGGCTTCTTCTCCGGCCCCGTGGACCACCTGTTCGCGTTGCCGCTGCTGACCCGCTACGTCGGAAACCGCGTCGACCGGGCGCGCCTGACGGTGGTCTCCCCGGACGCCGGCCGGGTGCGCGTCGCGGACATGTGGACCGATCGCCTGGGCTGCCCGCTGGCGATCGTGCACAAGAGGCGCGACCCGAACGTGGCCAATCAGGTCAAGGTGCACGAGGTGGTCGGTGATGTCGTGGGCCGCACCTGTGTGCTCGTCGACGACATGATCGACACCGCCGGCACCATCACCGCGGCCGCCGACGCGCTGTTCGACAATGGCGCTGCCGACGTCATCGTCGCCGCGACCCACCCGATCCTGTCCGGACCCGCGGTCGACCGGTTGAAGAACTCGCGGATTTCCGAGGTCGTGGTCACCAACACCCTGCCCATCGAGGACGAGCGCCGATTCGACAAGCTGACGGTGCTCTCCATCGCGCCGCTGATCGCCCGGGCGATCCGCGAGGTCTTCGACGACGGGTCGGTCACCAGCCTCTTCGACGCCCCCAATTGAACAACTCTTTACGTCCGACCAAGTGGTCGCAATAGCAACCACCCACTCGGACGTCAGCGACAGGGGAAGCCTCCGGTAGGCTGCGGTCCTTGCCCGGCGAGGGCGGCCGAGGCTGGCCTCCGTGATCGACGGCGAAGATCCTCTCCCTCCGTGGGCGCTGACTTTGCCGCCCCACGTCGAGCCGGTAACACCGCCGCCCGCACAACGCACTCAGTACGCACGCGAAGGAGTACCACCGTGTCCGAGGTCCGCATCAGCGCCGAGGCGCGCACCGAGTTCGGCAAGGGCGCCGCCCGCCGGATCCGACGCGATCAGAAGGTGCCCGCTGTCCTGTACGGGCACGGCAACGACCCGCGCCACATCGCGTTGCCCTCGCACGCGCTGATGCGCGCGCTCAAGGTGAAGAACGCGCTGCTGACCCTGGAGATCGGCGGCAAGGACGAGCTGGCGATCCCCAAGGACATCCAGCGCGACCCGATCCGCGGCAGCATCGAACACGTCGACTTGCTGCTGGTGCGTCGCGGCGAGAAGGTCAGTGTCAGCGTCGCGCTGCATGTCATCGGCGATCCCGTGCCCGACGCGCGCGTGCAGAGCGAGCTGACGGGCCTGGAGGTGCTGGCCGAGGCGACCCACATCCCAACCGGTTTCGACGTCACCATCACCGACCTGCCGATCGGGACGCAGATTCATGCCAGGGACGTCGCGCTACCCAGCGGGGTCGAACTGGTCACCGACCCCGAGGCCCTGGTCCTGATCATCTCGCCGGCGACGATGGCCACCGTCGACGACGACGCGGTGGACGTTGCGGGCGCGGCGCCCGCGGCCGCGGCGGGATCCGCGCCCCCCGGGGTTGCCGTGGCCCGAACAGGGGGGAGCGGAGGCACCAGGCTGGGAGTCGGGCGGGGCCACCCCCGCCCC
>JBQTII010000153.1:0-19177 GCA_052388275.1 Sporichthyaceae bacterium
TCGCTATAGCGACCACCCCTTCGGACGCCGGCGCGTTCTAAGGTCAGCCGCATGAGCATTCCGGTACCCCTGGCGGACCTTCCCGCAACCATCGCGAAGTACGGCTTCGCCTACCTGCTCACCGTCACCGACGAGGCCGGCGCCTGGGTCCGCTCGACTCATGTGCGCACCTCTGACGGGGTGCTGACGCTTTACGACGGTGGCCGGCGCACCCGGGACAACGTCACGGCCCGCCCGGCGATCACGCTGTTGTGGCCGCCGGCCGAACCTGACGGCTGGACGTTGCTGGTGGACGGCAAGGCCAGCGTGGCGGGCGAGGTCATCACCGTCGATCCCTCCCGCGCCGTCCTGCACCGCTCGCCGCCGACGCTGCCACCGCCCGACTGAGAGTCCGCGAGCCTGGACCTGTTGTCCGGCGCGGGCGCGCGGGATACTCACCAGGACCACTGGACCCTGTCCGCCCTTGCCGTTGGAGGCATCGTGACCGCGACCGTTGAGCGCACTGACCTTGACCGCACCCGATTCTTCATCGACGGGGCGTGGGTGGACCCGCGCGGGACCGAAACGCACATCGCGATCGAAGCGGCCACCGAGCGGGCGCTGGGCACCGCGGCACTGGGCACCGACGCTGACATCGACGCCGCGGTGGGCGCGGCCCGGCGTGCACTGGATTGCGGGCCGTGGGGGCGCACCACCGCGGCCGAGCGCGCAGAGGTCATGCACGCCTTCGCCAAGGCACTGATGGCGCGCGGGGAGGCGACCAGCAGGCTGGTGAGCCAGGAGAACGGCATGCCGATCACGCTCTCGTCGATGTTCAACGGCGCGGCTCCTGGTCTGCTCCTGCAGATGTATGCGGAGCTGATCAAGAATCTGCCGCTGGAGGAGGTCCGCAAGAGCCCGTCCGGCTCGACCATCGTGCGCCGCGAGCCGGTCGGCGTCGTCGGGGCGATCACACCCTGGAACTACCCGCAGGTGCTCGCCATGTTCAAGATCGCGCCCGCGCTGGCGGCCGGCTGCACCATCGTGCTCAAGCCCTCCCCGGAGACCGCGCTGGACTCCTACGTCTTCGCCGACGCCGCTCAGGAGGCCGGGCTCCCGCCGGGCGTGCTGAACATCGTGCTCGCCGGCCGGGAAGCCGGCGCCGCGCTGGTCTCCCACCCGGGCGTGGACAAGATCGGCTTCACCGGCTCCACCGCCGCGGGGCGCGCGATCGGCGCCGAATGCGGGCGTCTGATCCGCCGGGTCACCCTCGAACTCGGCGGCAAGTCCGCCGCCATTGTCTGTGAGGACGCCGACCTGGCCGTGTTCATGGCCGGGCTCGGCTCCGCCTCGTTCATGAACAACAGCCAGACGTGCACCACGCAATCCCGCATCCTTGCCCCGCGCTCGCGCTACGCCGAGGTCGTCGACGCCGTCGCCTGCGTTGCGGAGGGCCTCACCGTCGGCAACCCACTCGACCCCGCCACCACCTGTGGGCCGATGGCGAGCAAGGCTCACCTGAACCGGGTGCTGGGCTTCATCGACACCGCCCGCAACTCCGACGCCCGCCTGGTCACCGGCGGCGGGCGGCCCACCGGCAAGGACCGCGGCTGGTTCGTCGAACCCACCGTGTTCGCCGACGTCAAGAACACCGATCACCTCGCCCGCGAGGAGGTCTTCGGGCCGGTCATGGCCGTGATTCCCTACGACGGTGACGACGAGGCCGTGGCGATCGCGAACGAGAGCAACTACGGCCTCGGCGGATCGGTGTGGACCGCCGACGAAGCCCGCGGCCTGGACATCGCCCGCCGGGTGCGCACCGGCACCATCGGGGTCAACTACTACACCATCGACCTCGGGTCCCCGTTCGGCGGCATGAAGGACAGCGGGCTTGGCCGCGAGCTGGGCCCAGAGGCGCTGAACAGCTACCTGGAGTACAAGTCGATGTACGCCAGCGCCGCGCAGTTGCCCCGCTGAGTCAGCGCAGCAGGCCGTCCGGCATGCCCGCCGTAGGCGCGGGGGTGGCCACCAGGCCGAGCTCGGCCGGGCCGGCGAGCAGGCGGTGGGCCGGCAGGATCCGCACGGTGTAGCCGAACGGTCCGCTGCGGTCCAGGTGAACCTTGCCCTCGTAGCGAAGGCGGCCGCCTTCGTAGTGCTCGACGGGGCTCAGCGAGATGGTGTGTACCTCAGCGAGGTCGTCGTTCTCATCGACCCGCCCATGCACCAGCTGTACGTCGACGTCGCCCGGATCCAGCCCGCCGAGGGAAACGAACGAGCGCACCGCGATCTGATCCCCGATCGAGGCACCATCTGAGGCACCGTCAGCTTCGACGTGGTCCACGCGAACCGAGCTCCAGCCCGCACGCACGTGCGCTTTCCACGTCGCCAGCTCCTTGGCGCCGGCCAGTGCGTCCTCGGCCAGCTCTCGAGACGAGGCCGCGGCCGGAGCGTAGAGCCGCTGAACGTAGTCCTGCACCATCCGGCTGGCCAGGACCTTCGGGCCCAGCGAGCTGATCGTGTGGCGAACCATCTCCAGCCACCGGGCGGGCAGACCGGAGGAGTCCCGCTCATAGAAGCGTGGGGCGACGGCGGTCTCGATCAGGTCGTAGAGGGCGTGGGCCTCCAGCGCGTCGCGCCGCTCGGGATCCTCGACACCCCCCGCCGACGGGATTGCCCAGCCGTTGCCGCCGTCGTACCACTCATCCCACCAGCCGTCGAGCACCGACAGGTTCAGGCAGCCGTTGAGGGCCGCCTTCATCCCGGAGGTGCCGCACGCCTCCAGCGGACGCAGCGGGTTGTTCAACCACACGTCACAGCCCGGGATCATTTCCGCGGCCAGCGCCATGTCGTAGTCGGTAAGGAACACGATCCGGTGGCGCACGTCCGCGGCGTCGGTGAAGCGGACCAGTTCCTGGATCAGGCGCTTGCCACCGTCGTCGGCGGGGTGCGCCTTACCTGCGATGACGAGCTGGATCGGACGCTCCGGGTGCACCAGCAGCGCCTTGAGTCGCTCGGGATCATTCAGCATCAGGGTCAATCGTTTGTAGGACGGCACGCGCCGGGCGAAACCGATCGTGAGCACGTCAGGGTCGAGTACGCCCTCGACCCAGCCCAGCTCGGCCTCGCTGGCTCCGCGCAGTAACCACTGCTCGCGCAGGCGACGCCGGGTGGAGTCCACCAACCGTGCGCGCAGCACCCGGCCCACGCCGAACAGGGCCTCGTCGGTGACCTTGCCGACCCCGGTCCAGCCATCGGCGGTGGCGACGAACTCCTCGCCGATCTGCGCTCGCGCGAGCTCAAGGGCTTCCGGGGCGGTCCACGTCGGGGCGTGCACCCCGTTGGTGATCGAGATGATCGGCACCTCGGTGATGTCGAAACCCGGCCACAGACCACCGAACATGCCGCGACTGACCGCACCGTGCAGCGTGCTGACCCCGTTGGCCCGCTGGGCCAGCCGTAAACCCATCACGGCCATGTTGAACACGGCAGGGTCGCCCCCCGCGTAAGTTTCCGCCCCCAGCTCGAGTACCCGCTCAACCGGCACGGAACTGAGCGAGCTGTCCCCGCTGAAGTGGGCGGCGACCAGGTCGCGGGGGAACCGGTCGATGCCCGCCGGGACCGGCGTGTGGGTGGTGAACACCGTCCCGGCCCGCGCGGCCTCCAGCGCCGCGTCGAAGCCCAGCCCTTCCTCGGAGATGTACTCCCGGATGCGTTCGATGCCGAGAAAACCGGCGTGACCTTCATTGGTGTGGAAGACCTCGGGCGAGGGCGCCTGGGTGAGCCGGCAGTACGCCCGGACCGCCCGGACCCCGCCGACCCCGAGCAGCAATTCCTGGTGCAGGCGGTGTTCGGTCCCGCCGCCGTAGAGACGGTCGGTGACCTCGCGCTCGAACGTCGAGTTCTCCTCCACGTCAGAGTCCAGCAGCAGCAGCGGCACCCGCCCGACCTGGGCCAGCCACACCTGCGCGGCCAGGCGCCCCGAGCCCGGCAGGTCCACGCGCACTCGCAGCAGCGAACCGTCGGCCTCCCGGACCTGGGTGATCGGCAGTTCGTGGGGATCCAGGACCGGGTAGCGCTCCTGCTGCCAGCCCTCCCGGGAAAGCGACTGAATGAAGTAGCCGCGTCGGTAGAGCAGCCCGACGCCGATGATCGGCACACCGAGATCGCTGGCGGCCTTGAGGTGATCGCCTGCCAGGATTCCCAGACCACCGGAGTACTGGGGCAGGACGGCGGTGATGCCGAACTCGGGGGAGAAATACGCGATCGCCCGTGGCAGGGACACCCCCGCGGCCCCCTCACGCTGGTACCAGCGCTGCTCGCTGAGGTAGGCGCGAAGGTCCGCCACCCCGCCGTCGAGGCGGGCGCGGAAGGCTTCGTCCGCGGCGAGCGCGGCCAAGCGCTCGGGCTCGACCGCACCCAGCAGCTTCACCGGGTCCGCGCCCACCCGCGCCCAGACGCTCTCGTCGACCGCGGCGAAGATGGCGCGGGTGTCCGCGTGCCAGCTCCAGCGCAGGTTGGTGGCAAGTTCTCCCAAACCAGCCAGGGCCGGGGGCAGCGCGGTACGGACGGTGAACCTGCGGATGGCTCTCACGGGCTCAACCTATTACCCGCTCGGCTCCTGGTTGGACCCGAGTTCCCCGGGTAACTTGCATCCAATGACTGGCCGTATCCCGATCACGGACATCCGCCCACTGGTGGACTGTGGGTCTCGTCCGGCCAAGGCCGTGGTGGGCGAAGCCGTGCAGATCAGCGCGACGATCTTCCGCGAGGGCCACGACGGCGTCGGCGCCAACGTGGTGCTGCGCGATGCTCGGGGCCGCGTCGGGGCCTGGACGCCGATGACCTTGCTTGCCCCCGGCACCGATCGGTACACGGCGAACGTGACGGCGACCAAGGTCGGTACCTGGAGCTACACCATCGAGGCCTGGGGCGACCCGATGGCGAGCTGGCGCCACGACGCCACGATCAAGGTCCGCGCCGGTTCGGATGTCGAGCTGATGCTGGAGACCGGGGCGCGGCTGCTGGAGCGGGCGGCGAACGACTGCCCGGACGCCACCGCCGCCGCGGTGCTCCGAGATGCGGCCGTGGCTGTGCGGGATGCGAGCCACCCCCCGCCGATGCGCTTGGCCGCGGCGCTGGCCCCCGAGGTCACCGGGATCCTGACCCGCCACCCCTTACGCGAGTTCGTCACCGCGAGCAGGCGCCTGACACTCGCCGTCGACCGCCGCGAGGCCCTGTTCAGCTCCTGGTATGAGTTCTTCCCCCGCAGCGAGGGTGCCGTCCTCGACCCCACAGGCGTGGCGCCGCCGCGCTCGGGAACCTTCGCGACCGCGGCGCAGCGGCTGCCCGCGGTCGCCGCCATGGGCTTCGACGTGCTGTATCTTCCGCCGATCCACCCCATCGGGCTGGCCTTTCGCAAGGGCCCCAATAACACGATGACTCCGGGACCGGACGATCCCGGCTCGCCCTGGGCTATCGGTTCGGCCGATGGCGGGCACGACGCCATTCACCCCGACCTGGGCACCCTTGCCGACTTTGACGCCTTCGTCGCCCGGGCCGGGGAACTTGGTCTGGAGATCGCCCTGGATTTCGCCCTGCAGGCCTCCCCGGACCATCCATGGGTCAAGGAGCATCCGGAGTGGTTCACCACCCGCGCCGACGGCACCATCGCGTATGCGGAGAATCCGCCGAAGAAGTATCAGGACATCTTTCCGCTCAACTTCGACAACGACCCCGAGGGCCTGCACGCCGAGTGCCTGCGCGTCCTGCGGCACTGGATGTCCCACGGGGTGCGGATCTTCCGCGTCGATAACCCGCACACCAAACCCGTCATGTTCTGGGAGCGGCTGCTCGCCGAGGTCCGGCGCACCGATCCCGACGTGTTGTTCCTGTCCGAGGCGTTCACCGCGCCCGCGATGCTGCACGAGCTGGGCAAGGTGGGCTTTCACCAGTCCTACACGTACTTCACCTGGCGCAACTCCAAGGCCGAGTTGCAGGCCTACGCGCAGGAGCTGGCGACGCAGAGTTCGCCGTTTCTGCGGCCGAATTTCTTCGTCAACACCCCGGACATCCTGCATGCCTTCCTGCAGTACGGCGGGCCGGCCGCCTTCAAGATCCGCGCGGTCCTGGCCGCGACGCTCTCCCCCGCGTGGGGTGTCTACGCCGGCTACGAGCTCTACGAATCGGTCGCGGTGCGCCCGGGCAGCGAGGAGTACCTGGACTCGGAGAAGTACCAGTACCGGCCCCGCGACTGGGCGCTGGCCGAGGCCGAGCAGCGTTCGATGAGCGGCTACCTGGCCACGCTGAACACCTTCCGCCGCGCCCACCCGGCCCTGCAGCAATTGCGGGGGATCACCTTCCACGACGTCGACGGCGAGGACGTGATCGTCTACTCCAAGACCGCCCCGGACATCGACTCAACCCAGGACACGGTCATCGTGGTGGTCAACCTGGATCCGCACGCGGTGCGCGAGAGTACGGTGCACCTTGATCTCACCGCTCTGGGCCTGCCGAGCGGTTCAGAGTTCCTGGTCACCGATGAGTTCACCGGCGAGACCTACCGCTGGGGCGAGCACAACTACGTCCGCCTCGATCCGTTCCGCCAGCCTGCGCATCTATTGACGGTGCGTCAGTGACGCCGCCGATGGACGTTGTGGCCCCCACGCCAGTGACCGACGCGGATCTCGCGGCACTCGAAGGCGGCTGGCACCACGATCCGCATTCGATCCTCGGCGCTCATCTCGATTCGGGCGTGGTGACCTTCCGCGTACTGCGTCCGATGGCGCTTACCGTCGCGGTGATAGTCGGGCGGGTACGACACGAACTGCGCCATGACCGCAGCGGGGTGTTCGTCACAGCGATCGCCGGTGACGCTGTCCCGGACTACCGGATCGAGGTCGGCTACGGCGGCCCGCCGCTGCGCAGTGACGACCCCTACCGCTTCCTGCCGACGCTGGGCGAGGTCGATCAGCACCTGATCGCCGAGGGCCGCCACGAGCAGCTGTGGACGGTACTCGGAGCTCGCCTGCGGCGCTATGACAGCGCCGTCGGCGACGTTACGGGCACCTCGTTCGCGGTGTGGGCACCGAACGCGCGGGGGGTCCGGCTGATCTGCGACGCGAATCACTGGGACGGACGCGGGCACCCCATGCGCTCCCTGGGCGCATGCGGAGTGTGGGAGCTTTTCGTTCCCGACCTCGGTCTGGGTACCCGCTACAAGTTCGAGATCCTCGGCGCCGACGGGTTGTGGCGGCAGAAGGCCGACCCGATGGCTCGGGCCACCGAGATCCCGCCCTCGACGGCGTCGGTCGTCACGGACTCGCAGTATTCCTGGGGTGATGCGGCCTGGATGTCCGCGCGGGCCGGTCAGTCGGCCCTCACCTCACCGATGAGCGTGTACGAGGTGCACCTCGGGTCCTGGCGTCCCAATCTGACGTATCGTCAGCTTGCGGAGCAGCTGGTGAGTTACGTCCGTGACCTGGGCTTCACCCACGTCGAGTTCATGCCGGTCGCCGAGCACCCCTATGGCGGCTCCTGGGGCTACCAAGTGTCCTCCTACTACGCGCCGACGGCGCGGTTCGGCGATCCGGACGACTTCCGATTCCTCGTCGACGCGCTGCACCAGGAAGGGATCGGGGTAATCGTCGATTGGGTGCCCGCGCACTTTCCCAAAGACGAATGGGCGCTGGCCACCTTCGACGGCACGAGCCTGTACGAGCACGCCGACCCGCAGCGCGGTGAGCATCCGGAGTGGGGCACGCTCATCTTCGATTTCGGCCGCGCGGAGGTCCGCAACTTCCTGGTGGCCAACGCCTGCTACTGGCTGGAGGAGTTCCACATCGACGGCCTGCGGGTCGACGCCGTCGCCTCCATGCTCTACCTGGACTACTCCCGGCCCGCCGGCTCCTGGACACCCAACGTGCACGGCGGCCGGGAGAACCTGGAAGCCGTGGCGTTCCTGCAGGAGTGCAACGCCACCGTGTACCGCCGCTCCCCCGGAGCGTTCACGATCGCCGAGGAATCCACCGACTGGCCCGGCGTCACCCGCCCCACCCACCTGGGCGGGCTCGGGTTCGGTTTCAAGTGGAACATGGGCTGGATGCACGACTCGCTGGGATACATCGCACACGATCCGATCCACCGTCAGTTCCACCACCACCAGATGACGTTCTCGATGATGTACGCCTACGCCGAGAACTACGTTCTGCCCATCTCGCACGACGAGGTCGTACACGGCAAGGGGTCGCTGCTGGGCAAGATGCCCGGGGACCAGTGGCAGAAGCTTGCCAACCTGCGCGCCTACCTGGCCTTCATGTGGGCCCACCCCGGCAAGCACCTGCTGTTCATGGGATCGGAGCTCGGCCAGCACAGCGAGTGGAGCGAGAGCCGCGCCCTGGACTGGTGGCTGCTCGAGCACGCCGACCACGCCGGACTGCACCGCCTGGTCGGGGACCTCAACCGGATCTATCGCGATTCATCCGCGCTGTTCTCACGCGATGCCGACCCGGGCGGGTTCCGCTGGATCGACTCCAACGACGCCGCGAACAACGTGTTCTCCTTCCTGCGCTTCGGCACCGACGGTTCGGCTCTGGCGTGCGTGGCCAACTTCGCCAACACCGTGCATCACGGCTACCGGATCGGGCTACCGAGCGCGGGCGGTTGGACCGAGGTGCTCAACACCGACGCCGGTCACTACACCGGCGGTGGTGTCGGGAACCTCGGCGGGGTCACCGCCGACGCACAGAGCTGGCACGGGCTGCCTGCCTCGGTCACGCTGACCCTGCCCCCGCTGGCCACCCTCTGGCTGCACTCTCCCGCCCTCTGACACCCGTTGCGTCCGAAGATTAGCGTCCGGTGGGCTACGAATCGTCGGACGCAACGGATCAGAAAAGGGCGCCGGCCAAGGCCCTGCGGGCGGGCGGCACCCGCGGGTCCTGGGCACCCACCGCGGTAAACAGCCCCAGCAGATGCTCGCGAACCGCGTCGCGCTCGGCGCCGCCACTGATCCGGATCGCGCCGATCAGTCGGGCGAAGGCGGCCTCGACGGCGTCGAGCGCGATCTCCACGTCTGCGGCCAGGCACGTCGCGGCAACGTCGCGGGGGTCGGCCGCTGCAGCGGCGAGTGCCTTCTCTGGGTCGACCGAGGAGATCCGGCCGAGCAGCCGGACCCGGGCCAGGCCCTGGGCGGCGTCCGCGTCCGCGGGAGCCTTGGTCAGGGCGGCGAGGTAGGCGGCCTCGGCGCCGGCCAGGTCACCCGCGGCAAGCGCCGCGTGGGCCTCGGGGTGTGGCATCGCCGCCACCGGCGCCGCGCCGGCCTCGGGCAGCGGGGCAGCGGCACCGGTGCGGGCCGCGGCCTTCCCCGAGATGCCGTTGGCCGCGGCCACCCGCAGCAGCTCCTCGAGGTACGCCCGGACCTGCGCCTCGGGCAGGGCGCCCTGGAACAGCGGGACCAGTTGCTGAGAGACCACCGCCATCACGGTCGGCAGACTCTGGATCTGGAAGTCGGCCGCAATGCGTTGCTCGACATCGGTATCGACGGTGGCGAGCACGAAACGCCCGTCGTACTCGGCGGCGAGCTTTTCCAGAATCGGCCCGAGTTGCTTGCAGGGCTGGCACCAGCCGGCCCAGAAGTCGACGACGACAGGCACCGTCATCGAGGTGGTCATCACCTCGATGGCGAAGTTGGCCTCGGTGACCTCGACGACGAAGGCGCCCGTGGCGTCCCCGGGCGGCGCGGGGGGCTGAGACTTCTGCGTCGCCCGAGCCTTCAGCGCGGACAGGTCAACAGCACCGGCGGTGGGGATACGCGGAGATGGCGGGGTGGACATGGCTCAATCCTGCCGCTGCGCCGGGCGCGATTGATCGCGGAGCCGGCGCTCGACGAAGAACGGCGCGACGGGGATCACGGCGGCGAGGGCGACCTTGAGGGTGGTCGCCGTCGGCCACTGCAACCGGGCTCGCACGTCGAGGACCAACAGCAGGTAGAGCACGAACAGGATCCCGTGCACAGGTCCCATGACGTGAACGCCGGCCTGGAAATCATGGGTGCGCTTGAGCACCGAGCAGACCAGCAAGATCAGGAACGAACTGGCTTCCAGCACCGAGATCACCCGTAGCCGGCCGATCGGATCCTTCAGCAATACCTGCACCGCGCACTCCCCTTCGTCGCCCGCATCCTCTCGCGCCGGGCCACCGGGCCTGCGCGGGGCTCCTGGCTTGCTGGAACGTCCGAAGGCACCCAGGTAGAAGACGAGGTGGGCAAGCACAATCCGCTGACCCTCGGTCGGGTGCGGATCAACGTTGTTACGGGTGGGGCAGGCCGCTCCGGGCGAAGCACCGCTCCGGTCCCAACCTTGATCATGGGCCGACGCCTCAGTCGGTGATTCCGCCCAGCAGGCGATCGGCGGCAACGTAGGGGTCCAGGTCGCCGGCGACAACCTGGGCGGCCAGCGCAGCGCGGTCCGGTGACGCCGCGATCCGGGCCCGAACTGCGGCGAGGGCGATGGCCTCGATCTCGCTCGCCGCACGCTCGCCCCGCCGCCGCTCGAGCTCGTTTCCGGCCGCCAGGTGCGCCCAGTGTGTCGCGATCGTGTCGACGAGCTCGGTGATTCCCTCGTCCCGCGAGGCGACGGTCTTGAGCACCGGCGCCTGCCACCCCCCGGGCCGCTCGGTGCCCATCGCCAGCATGTGGGTGAGCTGACGCGCGGCCTGATCGGCCCCGTCCCGATCTGCCTTGTTGACGACGTACACGTCGGCGATCTCCAGCACCCCGGCCTTCGCGGCCTGGATGCCGTCGCCCATCCCGGGTGCCACCAGCACCAGCGTGGTGTCGGCCTGCGCGGCGATCTCGACCTCGGACTGCCCAACTCCCACGGTCTCCATCAGGACGACCTGGCACCCGGCGGCCTCCAGCACGCGCAATGCCTGGGGCGCGGCGCCGGACAGCCCGCCGAGGTGGCCACGCGCGGCCATTGAGCGGATGAAGACCTCGTCGTCATCGGCATGCTCGCTCATCCGGATCCGGTCGCCGAGCAGCGCGCCGCCTGAGTAGGGCGAGGTGGGATCGATGGCGAGTACCCCGACGCGCCGGCCGGCGCCGCGGTAGGCAGCGACCAGGGCCGAGGTCGTGGTGGATTTGCCGACTCCGGGGGGGCCGGTGAGCCCGATGACGTGGGCCCGGTTGGCGACGTCGACCAACGCCGCCATCACCTCGCGCAGCAGCGGCGAGCCGTCTTCGACCAGCGAGATCAAGCGCCCCACCGCGCGGCGCTCCCCCGCACGGGCGCGCGCGACCAGGTTGTCGACATCGACGCTCACTGGCCCACAGACCTCCGGATGTCCGAGGAGGTGGTCGCTATAGCCACCACTTCCTCGGACGCTACGGCACTACAGGAGCGCCGATGGAGCCGACGCTGCCTCAGGACCCGACCCGCAGGATCAGCGCGTCGCCCTGCCCGCCGCCGCCGCACAGCGCCGCGGCGCCGATACCGCCGCCGCGGCGGCCGAGCTCGAGCGCGAGGTGCAGCACGATGCGCGCGCCGGACATCCCGACCGGGTGCCCGAGGGCAATCGCGCCGCCGTTGACGTTGACCTTGTCCTCGCCCAGGCCGAGCTCACGCATGGACTGGATCCCGACACTGGCGAACGCCTCGTTGATCTCGACCAGGTCCAGATCGCCCGCGCTCAGGCCGGTCTTGGCCAGCGCGGCGAGGATCGCGCGCGAGGGCTGGGACTGCAGCGTCGAGTCCGGCCCGGCCACCATGGCGTGCGAGCCGATCTCCGCGATCCAGGAAAGTCCGTGCGCCTGGGCCTTCTCCTTGCTCATCACGATGACCGCGGCGCCGCCGTCGGAGATCTGCGATGAGGAACCGGCCGTGATCGTGCCGTCCTTGGCGAACGCCGGGCGCAGCTTGGACAGCGACTCCGCGGTGGTGTCCCCGCGGATGCCCTCGTCATCGGTAAAGGCCAGCGGGTCGCCCTTGCGCTGCGGGATCTGCACCGGGGTGATCTCGTCGGCGAACAGGCCGTTCTTGTGTGCGGCGGCGGCCAGTTGGTGCGAACGGGCGGAGAACGCGTCCTGCTCCTCGCGGCTGATCCCGAGGGGCACGTTCGCGGACTCGGTCAGCTCGCCCATCGGAATGTCGGTGAACTGGTCCCACAGCCCGTCGTAGGACATCGAGTCCACCAGCGCCGTGTCGCCGTACTTGTAGCCCACCCGCGACTTGGGCAGCAGGTGCGGGGCGTTGGTCATCGACTCCATGCCCCCGGCGACCACGGTGTCGACCTCGCCGGCCCGGATCAGCTGGTCGGCCATGGCGATCGCGTTCAGGCCGGACAGGCAGACCTTGTTGATGGTGATCGCCGGCACGTTCATCGAGATCCCGCCCCGCACAGCCGCCTGGCGGGCGGTGATCTGCCCGGCTCCGGCCTGCAGCACCTGCCCCATGATCACGTACTGGATCTCACTGGCCGGGACCCCCGATCTGGATAGTGCGCCCGCGATGGCGACCCCGCCCAGGTCGGCGCCGGAGAAGTCCTTGAGGGACCCGAGCAGGCGGCCCATCGGGGTGCGGGCACCGGCAACGATCACGGAAGTTGGCCTTTTCGACTCGGACAACGCGGCCTCCTGGGCTCGATTCGTGTGGCGCACACCTGCGTGCCACGATAACGAGGCCTCCCCGACGCTCAAGCAGCAGGAGACCCCGTGATCAACCGCATCGACCATGTCGGCCTGGCCGTGCACGACCTGGACGCCGCCATCGCCTTTTATGAGCGGACCTTCGGGATGCACATGGTGCACGAGGAGGTCAACGAGGAGCAGGGCGTACGCGAGGCGATGCTCGCAGTCGGGGACTCCGGTTCCTGCATCCAACTGCTCGCCCCGCTGCGCCCGGACTCCCCGATCGGGAAGTTCTTGGCGAAGAACGGCGAAGGCATCCAGCAGATGGCCTACAACGTCGACGACATCGACGCGATCTCCACGCACCTGCGCGACTCCGGGGTGCGCCTGCTCTACGACGCCCCTAAGCGCGGGACTGCCAATTCGCGGATCAACTTCGTGCACCCCAAGGATGCGGGCGGTGTGCTCATCGAGCTCGTCGAGTCCGCCGCCGAGGGTGCCCACCACTGACCCTCCCATCTGCACTACCTGACCCCGCGGGATGTCGTCCCGTGCGGGCGCCTGTCAGCCCGCACACCGGCTGACAAGCGCGCGCATCGGATGACGTCCCACAGAACTGGACGCCGCCGCCCCTCGGTATCGTGCGGCACGCCCCCATTTGCACACTGCAGGAGAGTCACCGTGAAAGAGATCCTCGAAGCCATCCTCGCCAGCGACACCGCGGTCCCCGAGGTCGCCGGTCTCGCCGTACCGGCGAGCTACCGAGGCATGACGGTCCGCAAGGACGAGGAGCAGATGTTCGCCGGGCTGGCCAGCTGGGACAAGGACCCGCGCAAGAGCCTGCACCTCGACGAGGTGCCGACCCCGGAACTGGGCCCGGGTGAGGCGCTGGTCGCCGTCATGGCCTCCGCGGTGAACTACAACACGGTCTGGACCTCGATCTTCGAGCCGGTCTCTACCTTCGGTTTCCTGGCGCGCTACGGCAAGGTCTCCGAGCTGACCAAGCGTCACGACCTGCCGTATCAGGTGGTCGGCTCCGATCTCGCCGGTGTCGTGCTGCGCGTGGGACCCGGGGTGAGCAAGTGGAAGGCCGGGGACCGGGTCGTCGCGCACTGCCTGTCCGTCGAGCTCGAGGATGCGGCCGGTCACGACGACACGATGATGGACCCACAGCAGCGCATCTGGGGTTTTGAGACCAACTTCGGGGGCCTGGCCGAGGTGGCCCTGGTCAAGGCCAACCAGCTGATGCCCAAGCCGGCGCACCTGTCCTGGGAGGAGGCCGCCGCCCCTGGCCTGGTCAACTCCACCGCCTACCGCCAGCTGGTCTCCGGCCACGGCGCCAACATGAAGCAGGGCGACGTCGTGTTGATCTGGGGCGCCTCCGGCGGCCTGGGGTCCTACGCCACCCAGATGGCGCTGGCCGGGGGCGCGATTCCGGTGTGCGTGGTCTCCTCCCCCGACAAGGCCGCGATCTGCCGCTCGATGGGCGCCGAGCATGTCATCGACCGCAACGCCGAGGGCTACAAATTCTGGAAGAACGAGCACGACCAGGACCCCAAGGAGTGGCAGCGCTTCGGCAAGAAGATCCGCGAACTCACCGGCGGCGAGGACATCGACATCGTCTTCGAGCATCCCGGCCGGGAGACCTTCGGCGCCAGCGTGTACGTCACCAAGCGTGGCGGCATCATCACCACTTGTGCCTCGACGTCGGGTTTCATGCACTCCTACGACAATCGCTACCTGTGGATGACGCTCAAGCGCATCATCGGCTCGCACTTTGCGAACTACAAGGAGGCGTGGGAGGCCAACCGCCTGATCGACAAGGGCCTGATCCACCCGACGCTGTCCAAGGTGTACCCCCTCGCCGAGACCGGACAGGCTGCCCTCGACGTGCATCGCAACGCCCACCAGGGCAAGGTCGGGGTGCTGTGCCTGGCCCCCGAGGAGGGTCTGGGGATCAGCGATCACCAAAAGCGGGAAAAGTTCGCAACTGCCATCAACCGGTTCCGAAACATCTGATTCCGCGACCCGCCAGGGCCGTGGGACCATCACGAGGTGGCCCTTGACCTGGCACAAGGCGACGCGAGGTCGCCCTCCCCGTGGGGTGCGCGGTTCGACACCGCCCTGCGTGGGTACGACCGCGCCCAGGTTGATGAACGCGTCGAGGAACTCGCCGATCGGCTGACCGCGCTGCGCGATGCCCTGGCCGAGGCCGAGGCCACCGCGCGGGCGGCCCGCGAGGAGGCGATACGCGGATCGGCCGACGTGACGGCGCTGCGGGCACGCCTGGCCGACCTGGAGGAGCAACTCGCCCACGCGAAGGACAGTCCAGAGCTACCCGGGATGGACGGGGCAGGCCGGGTCATGCGCCTGGCGGAGATGACGGCTGCGGCGTTGACGGCGGAGGCAGCCGAGTCCGCGCAGTCGATCCAGCGCGAGGCGAACGAGGCCCTGGACGCCGCGCACCGCAAGCATGCCGAACTCCTGGAGGCGGCCGCCGTCGAGCGCAACACCCTGCTCAAGGACGCGCGGGCGCAGGCCGTCGCCCTGGCCGAGGCCGGCCGGGTCACCAAGGAAGCCCGGCGCAGCGAGGCGGCAAGCCTGCGCAAACGCGCCGAGGCCACTGCCAAGCGCGAGGCCGCCGCCGTCGTCGCCGGCGCGCACGCCGAGGTGGCTGCCATCGAGCGGATCATCGAGCGCCGGCTCGCGGAGGCGGAGTACGCGGGCCTGGGGGCCGGCGCCCGCGCCCACGCCCGCGCGGCGGCCGCGGCGGGACGGATGCGCGTGCGCGCCGGCGACATCATGACCAAGTCCCGGGCCGACGCGGCGCAGCTGCGCGCGCGCACCACGGCCGACGCCGAACTGCTCGCGAGCACCACCGCCAGCCAGGCCGCCGCCCTGCTGGGCGCCGCCAAGACCGAGGCCGAGACTCTGACCACCGAGGCCGCGGCCGCCGTGGCCGCCATGACCAGCGCGGCTGTGCGCGAAGCCGGCGAGCTCACCAGCAGCGCCCGCACCCAGGCCGACGCGCTGCTCGCCGCGGCCCGCGCCGAGGCCGAGCAGGTGAGCAGCGCGGCCGCCGCACACGCCCGCACGTTGATCACCGAGGCCACCACCCAGGCGCAGAGCCTGCGCGTCGACGCCGAGACCAGGACCGCCGCGGCGCGGGCCGCAGCCACGGCGCTGACCCGCGTCGCCACGAACGAGGCTCGCGAGCTCACGGCCGGCGCCCGGGCCGAGTCGACGGCCCTGCTCGCGGCCGCGCGGGCCGAGGCCGAAGCCCTGACGATGACCTCCCGCACCGCCGCCGAGATCCTTACCGCGGAGGCCGCCGCTCAGTCGCTGTCCGTCACCACCGCCGCCCGGGCCGAGGCCGAGGATCTGAGGGGCAGCACTCGCAGTGCCGCTGACGCCCTCACCCGAACTTCGCGGGCGGAGGCAACCGCGCTCCTTGCCGGCGCCCGCGCCGAGGCCGAGTCGCTCACCGCAAAGGCGCGCGAAGCGGCCGACACCCTTACCCGCACCACGCAGGCCGAGGCCGAGGCGCTCAGCCACGCCGCGCGGACCGAGACGACGACCCTGACCGCGAACGCCCGGGCCAGCGCCGACGCGCTTGCGCGCACGTCCAAGGAAGAGGCGCAGACCCTGACGTCGAAGGCGCGCCGGGAGGCCGAGACCACGACCAAGGGGGCCAGAGCCGCCGCCGAGGCGCTGCGATCCAAGGCGGCGGCCGAATCCGGCGCCCTCACCAAGGCCGCCAAGATCGCCGCCGACACCCTCACCTCGGAAACCGCGGCGGCGGCCACGACGCTGCGTGAGCACAGCACCGCGGAAGCCAAGGCCCTGCTCACGGCGGCCCGCGCCGAGGCGGCGACCCTGGTGCGCGAGGCGCACACCCGGGCCGAGGCGCTGTCCGAGGAAGCCCAACTCGCCGCCGAGGCACTGAGCGCCGCGGCCGCCTCCCAGGCCGCCGCCCTGACCGAAGGTTCGCGGGCCGACGCCGCGGCCGCCACGGCGGGCGCCGATGCGGACCGCGCCGCTGCCGCCGACCTGCTCGCCGAAGCCGAGCGGGCAGCCCAGGCCGGCCGCATTCGCGCCGAAGGCCTGGCGACCGCGGCGCTGGAGGCGATCGCGGAGGAGTTGGCCGCCCGCCGGGCCGAGGTGCGGGCCATGGAGGCCGAACGCGATGCGGCGATGTCGGCACGCAGTTCCATCGGCGCGCACCTGACCAACCTGCAAGCCAGCCTGGACCTGATCGCCAACCTCGATCCGGCCGCCGATGCCCAGTCGCCCGAGGCAAGCACAGAAGCCACCAAGGCCGGATAGCTGGACATCTCGACCGGGTGCTGGAAAGTTTTCGACGCCAGCTGGCACAACCTGCTTGATGAATGATCTTGGGATCATTCACGCTGGTGCCGGACACCACCGCCATGAAATTTGCACCAAAGAGCAACCCGGCCATCTCGCCCAGCGAAGATGGTCGAGAATCACACCGACAGAGCCACCCGCAACCGGTGAGGACCAGTGTCGCGATGACGATGAACGAGACCCCGCCCGCCTTTGACATCGTGCTGCGCGGATACGAGCGCCGCCAGGTGGACGAGCACCTCGGGGCGCTGGTCAACGACCGCTCCGCGGCCGAACGCAAGGTCGCGGACCTGGAGAAGCAGGTCAACCGGATCCGCGCCGAGTACGAGCAGGCCGACCACGGCACCGAGGTCTCCTACGCCGGCCTGGGGGCGCGTGTGGAGAAGATCCTGCGCCTGGCCGAGGAGGAGGCCCGCGACCTACGCGCCGAATCCGACTCGGCCGGGGAACAGATCCGCGCGAAGGCCGGCACCGACGCCGAGGACATCCGCAAGGCGGCCGAGGCCGAGGCCCAGCGCCTGCGCGGCGAGAGCGAGTCGAACACCGAGCGCATGATGGAGTCGGCCAAGAACGAGGCCGAGCGCCTGCGCCTGGAGGCGACCAACGAATCCGCGGCCAGGCTTCAGCAGGCCGAGAACATCGTCGAGGAGGCCCGCGCCAAGGCTTCCCAGATCGCCACCGAGGTCGAGGCCAAGCTGGCGAAGCGCCGCGAGCAGGCCGAGCGGGACATGGCCAGCCGGCAGGAGGTCGCCGAGCGGCGCCTGCTGGAGACCGGCGAGAAGGCGGACCACCTGCGCCTGGAGGCGCAGAAGATGCGCGACGACGCAGAGCGCCGCGCCAAGGCCCTGCTCGAAGCTGCTCGCCGGGAGGCCGAGGACCTCGTCGCCGATGCCCGCGCCAAGGCCGAACGCCAACGCCTGGAGTCCGAGCGCGAGCTGGCCGCCCTCACCCACCGCCGGGACAGCATCAACGCCCAGCTCTCCAACGTCCGCGAGATGCTCGCGACGTTGACCGGATCGGCGGCTGCCCTGATCGGCGGCGGTGCCTCCGCTGCGGAGGGCGCCATGCCGAACCAGGCCGGCAGCCCGGACCTGAACACCGGCAAGCCGAACGCCTGAGTTCTCCGCTCCGCGAACGCCCCGGCCCTGATCGATCAGGGCCGGGGCGTTCGTGAGGTCAGCGCCGCGACCCAGGGGGTAGCCGGCGCCCGCGCACGGCCCAACACCCGCTGTGCCAGTGCCGACGGTCGCTGCCGTCGCCGTCGAGGGGCCAGGCGACGACGTGTGGCACTCCCACCGAGATCTCCAGGTCGCAGCCCGGGCAGCGGTAGGCCTTCACCGACGAAGCCCCGGTGAGCCGGCGCACCGCCCAGGATCCATCCGGGTGCTCCTCGACGCTCTGCCCACCCCCGAAGCTGCGCGGCTCGTCCGGATCCGCCGGGCGACGGTGGCGGCGAGGCATGAGGTGATTGTCCCGCTTCGCTGCCCTGGATCGTGCGACGTCCGGGTGCGGACCCCCGCGAAGATCACAACTGCGTCACAGACTTGAGGGGCCGGCGAACGTTCTGCGGCCCCTTCGCGTCCTTGGTCCAGATCAGCAGCACCGCGGGGGGTCCGCGGCGTGATCACTGAAGGAGAAAGACCATGCGCCACTCGCTACGCCGCTACGCCGCTCCCGTCGCGGCCGCCGCGGTCCTGTCCGCCATCGCGGCCTCGATCATCGTCGGGTCCAGCACCGGGTCCTCGGTCGCCGACGAGTCCGCTCCCTCCTCAAACACCGTCTCGGTCAACGGCCTCGGCCGCGTGGCCGGGGTACCGGACGTGCTGCGTCTGGAGATCGGGGTCCAGCGCAACGGCAATGACGTCAACGCCGCGCTGAACGCCGCCAACGAGGACGTCAAGCGCATCAAGAGCGCGCTGGATCGTTACGACGTCGCGGACAAGGACATCCAGACCTCGCAGGTCTCGATCAACCCGCGTTACGTGGGCGACGGCAGGGTCGAGGGGTATGAGATCTTCCAGTCCCTGACCGTCAAACTGCGTGACCTCAAGCGTTCCGGAGCGGCGATCTCGGACGCTGCCGAGGCCGGTGGCAACGCGACCCGCATTAACGGGGTCTCCTTCGACATCGAGGACAACGCCAAGCTGATCTCCGACGCCCGCGACGCCGCGTTCGCCGACGCGAAGGCCAAGGCCGAGCAGTACGCCAAGC
>JBQTII010000154.1:0-22802 GCA_052388275.1 Sporichthyaceae bacterium
GTCGGTGTCGGTGGAGGCCATCTGACCGCCGCGCCGACGCGAGCGCTCCTGGTCCAGGTTGCAGGTGTTCTCCACCAGCTTGGCGAGCTCACCGGTGTTCGTCAGGTTCCCGTTGTGGGCAACCGCGGCCGAACCGGTCGGCGTGGAACGGAACGTCGGCTGGGCGTTCTCCCAGCAGGAGGACCCGGTCGTGGAGTAGCGGGTGTGCCCGATGGCCAGGTGCCCGCGCAGTGAGTTCAGCGTGGACTCGTCGAACACCTGGGGGACCAGGCCCATGTCCTTGTAGACCACGACGGAGGTGCCATTGCCGACCGCGATCCCGGCCGATTCCTGGCCGCGGTGCTGCAGGGCGTACAGCCCGAAGTAGGTGAGTTTGGCGACCTCTTCGCCGGGCGCCCAAACCCCGAATACGCCGCAGGAGTCCTGCGGCCCCTTCTCGCCGGGCATCAGGTCGTGAGACAGCTTGCCGTCGCCTCCGGGCACGAGGAGGAGTCTACGGCCGCCTTCGGGGTGCGAAGTCCGCGCGTTCGCTCAGCCCTGCATGAGATCGGCCACGGCGGCCACCACGTGCGGCCAGGCCGACGAGCCGGGGTCGATGAGCTCGAAATGCCCGACCCCCGAGATCGCCCGCAGCCGAGCCTGGTCGCCGGCGTCGATGGCCGCCCGGACGTAATGCACCGCGCACTCGACGGGGACCAGCTCGTCCTCGGCGCCGTGCAGAGCGACCGACGCGATCCCGGTGGGCAGCAACTGCGCGGGATCGGCCGCCGCCAGGCGCGCGTCGGGGGTTGCCGCGTCCTCGCCCGCGAGCAGCGCGTCCACGGCGCCGCCGCCCAGCCCGGCGCGGGCCGCCCAGCCCAGGTCCGCGACCCCGGCGAGGCTGAGTACTCCGCGAATCGGCGGCGGGCCGGGCCGGTACCCGGGCGCACCGGGCGGGAGCCGGTGCCGCCCAGCCGCCCACAACGCCAGCTGCCCGCCGGCGGAATGTCCGACCAGGACCGTCCGCCCGGGATCGATCTGACCGTCGAGCAGGGCGGGCAGGGCGTCCACACCCGCGGCCACGTCGAGGAAGGTCGCGGGCCAGCCCCCGCCGTTACCGACCCGGCGGTACTCCAGTGCGGCCACGACGTAGCCCGCCGCCGCGAGAGCGGCGCACTGCGGTGCGGTGTGCGTGCGGTCGTACTGCGCGCGCCAGAACCCACCGTGGATGACGACGACCAGTGGGCGCACCTGCGCACCGGGCGGGGACAGCACCTCGGCCAGGTGGTCAGCGAGGCCGCCGTAGCGCAGCTCCACATGCCGCAGCGATCCGGCTGCGGCGTCAGCGAAGGCCCGGCTCATGTCGGCGCCGCTCGGATCGCCATGCCAACTTCATCCCTTCTGCCCGCTTTGGGTGATCTTGGGTATTCCTGCATTGAACGACACCAGAGGTTCCTGCAGCATCAGATGAGGCCCATGTGACCACACTGGGTCCTGAGGTTGATGCGTTCGGTTATCACCGCGCTCGATGGTTAAGGATGCCCACGATGTCTAGAACACTGCGGATCACAGCGGCCGCGGCCGCCAGCACCATCGCCCTCGCCGGCCTGCCCAGCGTCGCTGCGGCAGTGCCCAGCGAGAAGAAGCCCAAGGGCATTCTCAAGGTCTGCGTGGTCGGGCACGACGGGAACAAGGTCCGGGTCACGGCGGATGAGAAGAAGTTCGCCAAGTACCCGAGGAAGGACGGCTGCAAAGACCGCAACAAGCGGATCGGGGCATACACCCTGCGCACGATCCTGGACCCGGCCAGCACGGTCGAGTTCGACCGGGCCGTCGTCCAGGACCCGACCGGTGACTCCAGCGGCAGCGACGAGACGCAGCCGGTCAGCGTCAAGGTCAGCGCCGGGCAGACCACCACCGTGAACATCTTCCTGACCGCGATCGACCCCGACGACGACTGAGCCCGCCCGGCCCAACCCGGGTCAGATCAGCGCGGTACCACGAGCAGGCTGCGGCTCCCACTCCAGTGGGTCGGCCGCAGCCTGTTCCCCTGTTCGCAGGTCCTTGACCTCGTGCGCCTTCCCGTCCGCGAAGGGCGGGAACCAGACGTAGGGGATCTGTTTGCGGCTGGCGTACCGGATCTGATTGGCCATCTTGGCCGCCTCATGGAAGGACTCGGCCGCGATGCCGCGGGCCCGCAGCGCGGCGGCCACCGCCATCGCGTCCCGGCGTCGGTCGGCGGCCGGGAGCACGACCAACACCTGCGCGGGAGAGGTCGGTCCATCAGCGGTGATGGTGCCGTCCGCGAGCAGCTTGGCGAAGATCCGGGTCAGGCCGATCGACATCCCGATGCCTGGCAGGTGGCGGCGGATGAAGGAACCGGCCAGGTCGTCGTAGCGACCCCCGGAGCAGATACTGCCAAAACCCGGCGCATCGCGCAGCTTCCCCTCATAGACGGTGCCGGTGTAGTAGTCCAGGCCGCGCGCAATGGACAGGTCGGCGCAGATGCTGCCCTCGGGCAGGTCGGCGAGCTCGCCGAGTACGAAGGCCAGCTCCCCCAGGCCCTCCTCCAGCAGTGCGCCGCCGGAGCCGAGCGCGGCGATGTCGTCAACGACACCGGGGCCATCGCCCCGCACTTGCGCGAGGTCCAGGCACGCTGTGACCTGATCGTCCGTCAGGCCGAGGCGGGAGACGAAGAGCTGGCCGACGGCATCGGCGCCGATCTTGTCGAGCTTGTCCGCGATCCGGATGACGCCGAGCGGGTCGGTGATCCCCAGACCTTCGTAGAAGCCTTGCAGGACCTTGCGGTTGTTGATCCCGATCGTGAACGCGCCGATGCCTAGGCCGGTGAGTACCTCGTGGATGATCCGCGGCAGCTCGGCGTCGAAGTGCAGCGGGACGTGCTCGGGGTTGATGACGTCGATGTCGCACTGGGTGAACTCGCGAAAACGTCCGTCCTGCGGGCGTTCCCCGCGCCAGACCCGCTGGATCTGGTAGCGCTTGAACGGAAACGTCAGCTCGTTGAAGTGCTGGGCGACGTAGCGCGCCAGTGGCACCGTGAGGTCGAAGTGCAGGCCGAGGCGGGCATCGGAGTCGGCCTGCCCGTGGAGCCGTTGCAGGGTGTAGACCTCCTGCGAGGTCTCGCCCTTGGCCAGCAGAGCGTCAAGCGCCTCGACCGAGGGGGTTTCGACCGAGGTGAAGCCGTACAGCTCGTAGGTGGCGCGGATCTGGTCCAGCCACTGCTGCTCGACGCGGCGCACCGCCGACAGCCACTCGGGGAACCCGCTGATGGAACTCGGGCGCACGATCCGGTCCTCGGCCATCGCGGGCGGGCTCTCCTCATGCGGGTACATCTGGTGTTCAAACACGCGAGCTAAAGCTCACCGGTGTTCGGATGCCCGGGATGGGCGCGGTCATCCTCTCAGAGCGCCCGGTGCATGATGTGCAGCCCAACGAGGCCTTCGGTGGCGTGGTCATAAGCCTCGGGCACTGTTGTAAGGATCTCGAAGCCGAGGCTTCGCCACAGGGCCACGGCGCGGGTGTTGGTCTCGACCACCGCGTTGAACTGCATGGCCCGGTACCCCGCGGCCAGGGCCATGGCGAGCACGTGCTCTCCGAGGGCCCGCCCGATGCCGCCACCGGCGTGCGCTCCGTCGACGATGAAGCTCGCATTGGCGACGTGCGCGGCCGGTCCCAGCCCGTTGGGACGCAGCTTGGCCGACCCGACGACCACGCCACCGCGCTCGGCGACGAAGACCTGCGTGCCCGGTTCCATCCACAGCTCCTGGGCATCGACTCCATTGGCATCACGCGGCACCGTGTAGGTCTGGCCCGCAGCCACGATCGGACCGAAGACCGCCCAAATGCCCGGCCAATCCGATGCAACCGCCGCTCGGATTATGAACTCATCGCCGCTCATCCCGGGACGCGAGCGGTGGTGAAGCGGGCCCGTGAGCGGTGCACGAGGACTCCGTCGGTCTCCAAGTGCGGGCGAAGCATCGCCTCTACCTCCGCGCGGGCGGCGGGCAGCGCCTCGGCCGTGACCTGGTCGATCATGATCCGCCCACCGTGGGAACCGACCCAGGCCCAGTAGCTCGTGGTGCTCGCGAAGGTGATGTCGTGCTGCACCTCGGTGATCTCGACGTCGACGAGGCCCGCTTCCAGCAGCATCGCGGTGATGCTCTCGTGGCTGGTGAAGGGCTTGTCCGGGTTCTCGGTCCACGGCTCGCCCACGCGGTGGCGATAGAGGATCGCCATCGTCTCGTCGAACTTCGGGTCCGACGGCCCGAAGGAGCTCATTGCGAAGCGGCCGCCTGGGCATAGCAGCGCGGCCACCTTCGCCATGCTCACCCGCGGGGCCGGGACGAAGAACATCACCATGCCCGCTGTGATCAGGTCGAAGCTCATGGCCGGGAACGTCGGGTCGGCCGCGTCGCCGAGTTCCACCCGCACCTGACTCAGCCCGCGGGCGCGGACCTCTGCCGCACACAACTCGACCATGCGCGTGGACAGGTCCGTGCCGATGACGCGCCCGCTCGGTCCGACCGCGCTGGCGACCGGGATCAGGCAGTGGCCCCGTCCGCACCCCAGGTCCAGGACCCGTTCGCCCGGCTGTGGAGCTGCGCGGCGCGCCAGCTCGATCCCGAGCGGGGCGAAGAAATCCACGCCGACCTGTTCGTAGGAGTCCGCGGAGTTGTCGAAGGCCGCGGCGATGATCGCCTTGGTCTCGGCGTCGCGCTCTGCCTGATCCAGGGCAGCGGAATCCACGCCGGTGACGCTACCGGGCCGATCAGCGTGGGCGTGCCTCGACCTGACGTCGGCTCTGACACGGCCTGTCGTCAGTTCCCGCTGCCTATCAGCCCGCCGGCGAGCTGATAGGCGTACCGAGCGGATGACGGCCCGCCCGGACCCAGGCCGCGGGCGAGCTGATAGGCGTACCGAGCGGATGACGGCCCGCCCGGACCCAGGCCGCGGCACGGGCACAGCGCCCGCGACCCCAACGCAGGGAGGCGCCCGCCGGGCGCCGTGGGTCAGAGCCAGCCCGAGTCGCGCACGATGCGGATGGCGTCGATCCGGTTGCGGGCACCGAGCTTGCCGATGATCTTCGACAGGTAGTTGCGCACCGTTCCATCGGAGAGGCAGAGCCGGGAGGCGATCTCGCGGACCGACTCGCCCTGGGCCGCACGCCGCAGCACCTCCAGCTCACGGTGGGTCAAGGTGTGCTGTTCGCCTTCCAGCGCCGCGATCGCGAGTTTGGGGTCGACGACCCGTTCTCCGCCTGCCACCCTGCGGATGCTCTCCGAAAGCCAGGTCGCCGGGGCGTCCTTGTCCACCAGGCCCTGCGCGCTCGATTCCAGCGCGCGGCGAAGCGCGCCCGGGGTGACGGTGGCGGTCAGGATCAGGACCTTGCACCGCGGTGCGTGTTCGCCGACCTTGCGCGCCAAGGCGAAACCGTCCCGCCCGGGAGAGTCGACGTCGATCACCGCGACATCGGCCCGAGTCCTGGTCACCGCCGCGATCACATCGCCGTCATTGCGCACCGCGGCGACCACCGCGATGTCTCGTTCGTAGGACAGCAGAGCCGACAGCGCCCCGCCGTAGAGCGCGAGGCTCTCGGCCAGCACGACCCGGATGGCCGCGGCACGGCGCAGTTCCTCGGCGCTTGCAAGCTCGCCGGTGCCAGGGCGCCGGTCCGCCATCTGCGAGCGGTCGGCAACAGCAGCGGTGACCTGCGCGGGCCGGGTCAGCGCGTACGGCGAGGCCTGGGAACGGACACCTGACGTGGTGTCGGAAACACTGCGCATGCTCAGGTGTTCCACGCGTCCAACCTCCTCTGAGCTCCCCGATGCGACCACGTCGCGACGAGCCGCAGCAGCCCGTGAGAAGACTCTAGGCAGGGCCCACCAGCCCCGATTGAGCTTTGCCAACTACGGGATGATCTTTGTGCACCCGCGGCCAACCGCACCCCGAAACCACTGCCAGAGCGCACAAAGCAGACAAACCGACGTGACGTCAGATAGCAGCGAGCGGCAGCCGAACCTCGAACTCGGTACATCCGGGCGCGCTGTGCACACTCACGTTGCCGTGGTGGGCGGCGACGACCGCCAAAACGATGGCCAGACCAAGCCCGGTACTGCCGGCGGCGCGCGAGCGCGAGGAATCCCCGCGGGCGAACCGGGAGAAGATCTCCGGCATCAGTGCGCCGGGGATCCCCGGCCCGTCGTCGGTCACGGTGAGGACGGCCGTCGGGCTCGCCCCCGCCGCAGTCCGAAGTGCTGCAGTGACCACGGTGCCTGCGGGGGTGTGGATCCGGGCGTTCGCCAGCAAATTGGTCACCACCTGGGTCAGGCGGGCGGCCTCGCCGATCACCATCACAGGGGTGTCCGGGACATCCAGGCGCCACACATGATCCGGCCCGGCGGCATGGGTGTCGCTGACCGCACCGACCAGCACCATGCCCAGATCGACGGCTTCGGAGATCAGCGGGCGTCCGGAGTCCAGGCTGGCGAGCAGGAGCAGGTCCTCCACCAGGGCGGTCATTCGTACCGCCTGGGACTCGACCCGGCTCAAGGCGTGGGCTACGTCCGGCGGCACCGGTTCGACGGCGCGCCGGCTCAGTTCGGCGTAGCCGCGGATCGCCGCCAGCGGTGTGCGCAATTCGTGGCTGGCGTCGGCGACGAACCGTCTGACCCGGGTCTCGCTTGCCTGACGGGCCGTCAGGGCGGCATCGACATGTCCGAGCAAGCTGTTCAGCGCCAGTCCCACCTGGCCGACCTCGGTGCGCGGATCGGTGTCACCCTCGGGAACGCGGACGGCGAGCGCGACCTCGCCGCGGTCCAACGGCATCCCGGCGACCTCGGCCGCCGTGGCGGCGACGCGGCGAAGCGGACGCAGCGCGAGGCGGACCACAGCGGCGCCGGCGAACACCGCCGCGACCAGGCCGGCCAGGGTCACCGCGAGCACGACCGCGGTCAACCGGAAGACCGTGTCGCGCACGTCGGCCGTCGGCAGCCCGGTCACGGCGATCGAACCGTCGCCGACCGGGATCGCACGCAGTCGATAACGGCCCAGATCACCCCCCAGATCGCGGGAGTGGTGCTCGGTGTCGGCCGGCACGGTGAGCAGTCCACGCGGATCCCCGTCGACGTCACCGGTGTCGCCGCTGGTGGTCAGCACGAGTGGGGCGGAAATGAACTCCCCCCCGCGGACCCGCCCGATCACGGTCCCCTCGGTCTGGCCGGGGCCGAACATGCCGAACTGCTCCCTGTCCGGGGACGCGATTGCGCGCGCCGTGCGGAACGCCGCGGCGTCGACCTCCTCGTCGAGCTGACCCATCAGGTAGGACCGCAGCGCCAAGACCGAGACCACCCCGATGACCATGCTCACGGCGGCGAGCAGGGCCAGCAGCACGGTGAGCACCCGGGTACGCAGGCTCCAGCCGTGCGGATCCCACCGCCGGAACCGCTTCGGTGGATCCTCCGTGCCGGTCCCTGCGCTCATGTCACTGCGCGGCAGGCTTGATGACGTATCCCGCGCCGCGCAGAGTGTGGATCATCGGCGCGCGCCCGGCGTCAATCTTCTTGCGCAGATAAGAGATGTAGAGCTCGACGACGTTCGCCTGGCCGCCGAAGTCGTAGTTCCACACCCGGTCCAGGATCTGGGCCTTGGACAGGACCCGGCGAGGGTTGCGCATCAGGTAGCGGAGCAGTTCGTACTCGGTCGCGGTGAGATTGATCTCGACGCCGGCCCGGCGCACCTCGTGGCTGTCCTCGTCCAGGGTGAGGTCTCCGACCACGAGCTGGGCTTCATCGCGGGCGGCGGCGACCTTGGTACGCCGGATCAGCCCGCGCAGCCGGGCGACGACCTCTTCGAGACTGAACGGCTTGGTGACGTAGTCGTCACCGCCGGCGGTGAGCCCGGCGATGCGGTCCTCGACGGCGTCCTTGGCCGTCAGGAAGAGCACCGGAATGTCCGGGGTGTTCGCGCGCAACCGGCGCAGCAGTTCCAGCCCGTCGATGTCCGGCAACATCACGTCGAGCACGACGGCGTCGGGCCGGAACTCGCGCGCCTCGCGCAGGGCCCCGGCGCCGTCCGCGGCGGTCTTGATGTCCCAGCCTTCGTAACGCAGGGCCATGGAGAGCAGATCGGTCAGGCTCGGCTCGTCGTCGACGACGAGGACCCGGACCGGGGAGCCATCCGCGCGCCGCAGGGTGCCCCGGGCGTCGGTGACGGAATCAGCAGAGTTGACAGCGGCCATGCCTGCCATTGTGCTGCGGGCACTGTCGCGTGTCTGTGCCCGTCCTGTGACAAATCTGTGGGCCCGCTGCCCTGCCTGTGCAGGCTGGAGATCAACGTTGACGCCAGTGCGGCGGTCCTGGTCAGCACCGGCGTCACTCTGGTCCCGACGTTGATCGCCAACCGACGCCCATGAAAGGTTCAGCTCGGCGCCCGGGCGCGCCTAGCCGACGGGCCGGGCCTCGCCGCGGGTGAAGTCGGCCTCAGCCAAAGCCGCCTTCTTGGCCCGGCGGCCGAGCCGGTCGACGTAGACGGTGCCGGCGAGGTGGTCGCACTCGTGTTGCAGGCAGCGCGCCACAAGCCCGGTACCGGAGATCTCCACGGGCTGCCACGCCAGATCGACTCCGGTCACCCGAGCGGTGAGAACCCGGGCCAGCAACGCGGTCGGGCCGGGGACCGACAGACAGCCCTCGGTGCGTTCGACCAGCTCGCGCGGACCATCGGGCAAGTGCAGGACCGGGTTGAGCACGGTGGCCACCACGTTGGTCCCGAGGAACTCACCGTCGGAGTCCTCGTCCGGGCAGTCCAGGACGAAGATCGAGAGCCCGACGCCGATCTGGTTGGCCGCCAGGCCCACGCCGTGGGCGGCGTGCATCGAGGCGAACATGTCGGCAACGAGCTGGTCCAGCCCCGGCTGATCCCGCGAGACCGGGGTGGTCGGGCGGTGCAGCACCGGATCGCCGTAGTGCGTGATGGGCCGCACCACCCCGACCGGTCCGCCCGCCGCAACGCCGCGCTCCATCGACACACCGCCCGTTCCGACGCCAAGTCCACCTGCCGCGGCGATGTTAGTGCCCCCTTCTTGACATGATGGCGACGTGTCTGGGATCTCGAAACTCGGTTCAGGCGTGCTCGGGATGGCCGGGCGGGTCGCTACCACGGCGCCGCCGATCGGACGCACGCTGCGCCTGGGCGGGGTCCGTCTGCCCCTGCTGTCCCCGGGACGGATCTACGTCTGCGGGATCACCCCGTACGACGTCACCCACCTCGGGCACGCCGCGACGTTCCTGTGGGCCGACGTCTGCGCGACCGCGATGCGCCTGACCGGTGTCGACGTGCACATGTGCCGCAACGTCACCGACGTCGACGACGTCCTCACCACCGCCGCCGCCGCGAAGGGCCGCAATTACGACGAGTTCGCACTGAGCCAGGAGTTCCTCTTCGAGCAGGACATGACGGCCTTGCGGGTGCGCAAGCCCGACTTCGAGCCCCGGGCGCGCCACCACGTCGCGCATGTCATCGCCCTCGCCGCCGCCCTGCTGGCCCACAAGAAGGCCTACGAGCGCGACGGCTACGTGTTCTTCCGCGGCGCCTCGGTGCCCGAGGAGTTCGGCTTCGACCGCACCGAGGCCCTGCGGCTGTCCCGCGAGTACGGGGACAATCCCGATGACGAGCGGCGCGACGATCCGTTCGACGTCGAGATCTGGCGCCCCTCCGACGAGCGCAATCCGGCCTGGCCGAGCCCCTGGGGGTGGGGGCGGCCCGGCTGGCACGCCGAGTGTGCGGCGATGGCCCACGCGAATCTGGGCCCCGGCTTCGACGTCCTGGCCGGCGGTGCGGACCTGGTCTTTCCCCATCACGCCTACCAGATCGCAATCGGCGAGGCGGCCTCGCGAATCGGGCACCTGGCCCGCGGTCGCCTCGCCGTCGGCACCGTCGGGGTCAACGGCGCCAAGATGGCCAAGTCCACGGGCAACCTCGTCCTGGTCTCCGGCATCCTCGCCGAGCACCGCGCCGCCGCGTTGCGCCTCTACGTCCTGGACCGGCGCTGGGCTGACCCGTGGGAGTACGACCCGGCCGGGTTAGGTGAGGCCGACGCACGCTTGGACCGCCTCTACGCCGCGGCCGGTCGACCGGCGAGCGATGCGGCTGCCACCGACGCCGTGATCGCCGCCCTGCTCGATGACCTTGATGTCCCCACCGCGCTGAACCTGGCCGAGGAGGCCGGGGGCGACGCCGCGCGCTTCCTGGTACGCACGCTGCGCCTGGACGGCGTGGACTTCTAGCCGGCTCACCCGGCCAACGGCTCCTTCGTCGCCGAACCCGCCACCCCCCGGCTGGGGCTTGCGCAGGTGAGCTAGTTTCAGCGGAGCACCCGCTCTGCGATGCGCTGTCCCGGCGCGACATCGGAGGTCCCTCGGCGTGGAATTTCACCTGCTCGGCACCGTGCTGGTAGCAGGCCTGGTCAATGCGGGCCTCTACGGCTTCCTGCCGATCTCGATCATCCTGAGTTATCGGATCTCGCGCACGATCGCCTTCGTACACGGCGGGATCGCTGCCGCCGCGGCCCTGCTCTACTGGCTGCTCGCGGCAAAAGCGGAGTTCCTGCCCGACTTCATCATCCAGTACGACGACAAGCGGTACGGCTCGCGCCCCGAACTCAACGAAACCCTCTCGCTGGCGATCGTGCTGGCCTTCGGGGCTGCGGTCGGCGCGGCCTATGGCGCGATCGTGATGTCCCGGCGGATCGCGACGTTGTCGGTCCTGACGCTGACGGTAATTTCTCTGGGCTCGATGATGGGTTTGATCGGGATCTTCCAGCGCACGGCAGTGCAGCCGGACTTCATCCCGGGCAGCCCTTTCGGCAGTGGGGGCGTGCAGATCGGCGACGTCTTCCTCACCCAGCACAAGATCGTGACGTTCTTCCTGGTGCTGGCGCTGTGCCCGATCCTGGCGCTGCTACTCACCCGCACCCACACTGGGCTGATCATCCGCGCCCTGGCAGATGACCAGGAGGCGGGCGTCTGGTGCGGGGTCAAGCTGCGCGAGATCGGCACCTTGGTGTACGCGGGGTCCGGAGCGCTGGCCGCTCTGGCCGGCGTCGCGATCGCGGTGATCGCCGGGCCGAACCCCGCCGACATGCTGCTGTTGTTCCTGCGCGGGCTTGCGATCGCCGCAGTCGGCGGCATGGTCTCGCTCCCGCTGGCGCTGTTCGCGGCGCTGCTGTTCGCATTCATGGAGACCGCACTGATTGTGGGGTTCTTCGGCGAGGTGTCGCTCCCGATGATCGAACTGGTGCTCTCGGGCAGCCTGCTGACCGTGATCGTGGTGGTGGCCCGCTTCAGACGAGACAGCTTCTTCCTGCTGGAGAGGCAGAGCCTGTGAGCAGCGGGGCGCATCGAGGAACGAGCGAGGAAGAGGGAGCGAAGTCCTTGCCGGCGACCCCCGTACTGCAGGTCGAGAGCCTGGTTGCCGGGTACTCCGGTCAAGCCGTCTTGCACCGTGCCGACCTGTCGGTCAACGCGGGCGAGGTCGTTTCCCTGCTCGGCGCCAACGGCGCCGGTAAATCCACGCTGCTCAAGACCATCGTGGGCACGGTGCCGGTGATCAGCGGTCACATCCGGCTGCGGGGTGCGGACGTCACCCGCTGGGCGCCACACAAGCGCATCGCGGCCGGCATCGGATTCTCCCCGGAGGGCCGACGGATCTTCGCCAACCTCAGCGTCGAGGAGAACCTGCTCATCGGTGCCACGACCCTGTCCAAGTCCCACCGACGCGACCGGATCGCCGCCTCGGGCGAGCTGTTCCCGATCCTCGGACAGCGGCTGCGGCAACGGGCCGGCACCCTGTCGGGCGGCGAGCAGCAGATGCTCGCGGTCGCCCGGGCGATGATGACCGATCCGGCGCTGCTGCTGGTGGAGGAGCCGTCCCAGGGGCTCGCGCCACTGGTCGTGGACAAGATCTACGACACGCTGCGGGAGATCGCCGCCGGCCGTGGGGTCGCGGTGTTGATCGCCGAGCAGTTCCAGCAGGTCCGCGAGGACGCCAGCGACCGAATCCTCGTCATCGAGAAGGGCGAGGTCCTGCCCGACGAGGAACTCGTTGCGCACCGCGATGGTGAGGTGCCCGCATGAGGGCCATGCCTTCGCTCCGCCGCCCGGATACCTGCCGGAGCACCAGTCGGCCGGTGCTCGCTGCGCTGTCCTCGCCCGGGGCGTTGCTCTGGATTGGCGCGCTGGTCGGCTGGGGGCTGTTCGCCGCGCAGTACCGCGTCTATACCGCCACGGCGGCGATCCCGATCGCCATCGCCGCGCTCGGTCTGCTCGTGCTCGTCGGCTGGGCCCGTGAGATCAGCCTGGCCACCGCCGGCATCCTCGGCTCCGCGATCTACATCACCGGCTACCTGAGCCGCGAAGCCGGCAGCGGAGTCGATCCGGCCGTGGCGGAGCTGGCGGGGGACCTGGGTTTGACCGGGCTCGGCGGGGTCGACGGGGCCGGTCTGCCGTGGCCGCTGGTCCTGGTGATCGTGGTCAGCGGCTGCGCCCTCACCATGGGCTTGCTCGCCCTGTCCTCGTCCCGGCTGCCGGGCATCTACATGGTGGTGCTGACTCTGGGCTTGCAGGTGATGATCGAGCGCACGATCTTCACCTACGACATCTCCGGCGGTTTGTCCGGCGGGGACAGCAAGGGCAACATTCTCAAGATCGACCGGCCCTGGTTCTTCGGCTGGGACATCAGCGACGACCTGGCGTTCTATTTCTTCTCCTTGATGTGGCTGGCCCTCGTGCTGGTCATCATGGTCCGGTTGCGCCGCTGCCCGGTGGGGCTGGCCTTCCACCTCGTCGGGACCGACCGCCAAGCCGCCGCCGCGGTCGGAATCAACCCGATCCGCATGCGGGTCACCGCGTTCGCCGTGTCCGGCGCAATGGCAGGCATGGGTGGCGTCCTGGCCGCCTGGTTGTTCATCAACCCGCCGGTTTTCACCAACTACCTCTCGCCGATCTCGCTGGTACTGCTCGCGATCCCGGTGCTGGCCGGCCTGGACTCGATCGCCTTCGTCGTCGTGGTCGCGGTCGCCTTCCAGCTCACCCCGGTCGAACTGGAGGCGCTGCGGATCAGCCCGTTCATCCTCGCGGCCATCGGCCTGATCGGCGGGGCGGCGTTCGGCTCCCGCGGCATGGGGGGGCGGGCGGCCGACGCCTGGCGGTATGTCCTGCACGGGAACCGGCGCGCCCGCACCACCCGTGAGCGGGTGGCCGCCACCGTGCTGCGCAGCTCGGAGGGTCTGGGCGAGGACGACGACTCGGGTATCGGAATGCTGTCCGCGACCGAGCGGGCGCAGGCCCTGGCGGTCCTGGAGGCCTGGTTGCCGCCGCGCCCGGAGTCCGAGCTTGCGGCGGCGGCCAGCGACATCTCCGTCACCTTCAGCACCGTGCGCGCCCTGGACGGCGCGTCGATCACCGTGCCCAACCGCGCCATGGTCGGGCTCCTCGGACCGAACGGGGCCGGCAAATCGACGCTGTTCGACGTCATCGCCGGGGTGCGCCGACCGGAGCGCGGAACCGTGTCCCTGTTCGGCACCGACGTGTCCACGATGAACGCCTGGGACCGCTCCAAGCTCGGGATGTCGCGCACGTTCCAGAGCACGCGGGTGATGACCGACCTGACCGTCGCGGACAACCTGCTTGCCGGGGCTTACCAACGCATCAGTGCGCACCCGCTGCGTTTCATCGCCGGTGACCCGCGGGCGTGGGCCCAGCTGCGTGCGGCAGAGGAGGCTGCGTGGGCGGCGGCCCGGCTACTCGATATCGACAGGTACTGGAACGAGCGGGCCGGCGTCCTGGAGTTCTCTGCGCGGCGCCGGACCGAGATCGGACGCTGCCTGCTGGCCGGGCCACGCCTGCTGATGCTCGACGAGCCGGCGGCCGGCCTCGACCCGGCCTCCAGCGTCGCCCTGTTCTCGCTGCTCAAGCGTCTGCACGCCGACCTTGGCCTGACCGTGCTGCTGGTCGAGCACTACGTGAAAGCCGTGCTGGATTCCTGCGACCTGGTGTATGTGCTCGCCGAGGGCAAGGTGCTCAGCTGCGGGACGCCTGCCCAGGTCGCGGCCGACCCAGAGGTCCAGGCGCGCTACCTGGGGACGCGGATGCGGCATGTGCCCCGAGCGACCGTCAGTCACTCCTGACTCTCAGGTCCTTTTTTTGCACTTGCGACACGCCCATGCGTTGATTTGCGCTGAAGCGGGCTTCCAGCTGACCAATCTGAGACATTAAGGGGACATTCATGGGGATCTGAAGGGGTTTGTAAGACATGCCGGTGACGAAAGGGCCGCAGTAATGGCCGGCCCCGTTCTCTACCGGCGCACCGACGAGACCCCCTTGGACACCTCGCACCCCCGCCGACCCGAAGGGCACGGACGTTCCCGGGCGCGGCGCGCCCGCCGAAACCGTCGGCGGATCAGCCTGCCGATCCCCCAGGTGGCGCGTGATCGCGGCGCCCTGCTCGTGCTGGTGATAGCCGCCTGCGCATCGCTGGTGACCTCGGTTTACCTGGTGGCGCTGGTCAGCTGAACCCACGCGGGTCAGGAAGCGGGCGAGGCAGCCGGTGAGGGAGCGGGCTCGACCGGCGCAGGCTCCACCGGCGCAGGCTCCACCGGCGCAGGCCCGGCCACTGCCGGTTCGGGTGGCGCCGGGGCCTGCGGGTCGACCGGGACCGGCTCACCGGAGCCCGCCGGCGGCGCGGGTGGCACGTCTTGCACCATCGGCCCCGAGTTCGCCGGATCCTCGCCGGCGCCCTGGGTCGACGCCGAGGGGGCCGGGTCAATGCCGGTCCCGTTCAGCGCTCGCCACCACGAGTGCCGCAGCGAGACGATCGAAGCGAAGCGGAACCCGTTCACGTCCACGGTGCCCTTCTTGCCGATCACCCGGACCCGGACGACCCGGCCACCCCACGGACCGTTGCCGTCCCGGACCAGCACCCGCAGGCCGGTCACCTTGCCCACGTCGCCGAGACCGTTGGCGCGCAACCGGGCGGAGATGGTGGATGCCTTGAGCTTCGCCGTCCAGGAGTTGGCGTTGTTCCGCACCACGCCGTCCCACGGGTCGAGCCGGGCGATGAGATAGGGCTTGAGCCCGTCGGTGGAGAACCCACCGTTGGAGGCCGAGAACTCCGTCAGCGCCGGGACCCCGAGGAACTGCAGGCTCTGGCCGGCCGTGGCCCGGATGGCCGTGTCGGTGCTGGCGGCCTCCCAGAGCTTGGTCACCGCTCCGGAACCGTTGCGGCGTCGGATCCCGTGGTAGACCTGACACGCCGTGGTGTCACAGATGTCGGCGAAGCCCAGCGGCACGTTCCTGCTTCGCCACAGGGCATAGGTCCGCGCCGCCACGGACTGGGCGCGCAGCGCATCGGGCTCCCAGGTGGGGAAGGACTCGCTCGGCACGACCGAACGCAGGTAGTCCTCCATCTTGACCTTGTTGACCACCCGGAACGCCCCGCCCGAGCGGGTGTCCGCGAAGGCGAGCGCCTGGCCTCGGTAGTCGCGTTCCTCGTCAGGCCCGATCACAATGCGCACCCCGCGGGAGGGCTTGGTCCGAAAGCGCACGGGGCTCGCCAGGGTCCGGCGACCGTCGACGGCGATCTTGCGCCACCTGCCCTCCACCAGACCGGCCACCCGCAAACCCGTCGCAATCTTGCGTGCGCGCCACAGCTCGACCACGGCGCCGTCGATCTTGCGGGGCAGCATGCGTGAAGATTCCTCGCTGCGGACCCGCAGTCCCCTCGCCGGGCGCACTTTCAGGACGCCGTCGACATCGGCCGTGATGTGCACACGCAGCACCTGCTCGACCGGATCGTCGACCAGGGTCGTGCCCGGGTAGTAGGTGGCCAGGATCTGCGGGTAGCGCACCCCGGACAAGGCGGCGCCCTGGGCACCCCACTGCGACATCCCGCGCCCGTGCCCGAAGCCTCGCCCCTCCAGGGAGAAGGTCCCATCGACCGGGGAAATCGTCGGCTCGGCAGCCCCGGCGGGTCCGGACAGCAGCGGCGGGAGCACGACGGCGACCGAGACGACGGCGATGACGACGTTGCGGATCGCGGACCGCGATCCGGCCACGCTGCGACCGACTGCGCGAGTGTTGATGGGGTGCTCCTGTCCTGGCTGCACTGAGCTTCATCGGCCCAGACGACGACTGCCTCAAGACCTCGGCGGGTGGCGAAGCTTGGAGTTTGCTGTAACGGATGGGGCTGATGGTGCCAATGTGATTATGCATCGCCACTCCACAGAACGCACCCATGACTTTTCGGGCACGGCGCCCGAACCCGCGCGGATCACCGCAGGCGGCGGAAATTCACTCCCGATCGCAGAGCTGGTCGGCTCCGCGCAGCAGGCTCAGGCGAGGCCGTCGATCTCCGAGGTGGCGGCCGTGCGGCGCAGGCCTCGGTAGGCCTTGATCGGGCTGTGGCCCAGGTGCAGCACCCCGTAGACCTCGCGGGCGATCGGCACCTCGACCCCGAGCTCGGTGGCGAGCTCGACGACCACCGCCGAGGTCTTGATGCCCTCGGCCACCATGTTCATCTCCGCCACGATCGCCTCGGTAGTCATCCCCGCCGCGAGCTTCTCCCCCACCATCCGATTGCGGCTGTAAGGGCTGGCGCAGGTCGCCATGAGGTCGCCGAGCCCGGTCAAGCCACCAAAGGTGCGCGGGTCCCCGCCCATCGCGGATCCCAAGCGGCTCAACTCGGCCAGCCCGCGGGTGATCACCATCGCCTTGGTGTTGTCGCCGACTCCGAGCCCGGTGCCCATGCCGGCGGCGATCGCGATGACGTTCTTCAGCGCACCCCCGAGTTCGCAGCCCACCACGTCCGGATTGGTGTAGACCCGGAACCGCGGGGTCGAGAACACCCGCTGCAGGGAGGTCGACACGCTCTCGTCCGGCATGGCCACGACCGCGGCCGCGGCATAGCCGGCCATGATCTCCGCGGCCAGGTTCGGGCCGGCGAGGATCCCTGCCGGGTGGCCGGGCAGCAGCTCGGAGATGACCTCGGTCATCCGCATCCTGGTCCCCTGCTCCAACCCCTTGGTCAGGCTGACGATCGGGATCCAGGGCCGCACGAAGGGTGCGGCGTCCGTCAGGACGCCGCGTAGCCCGTGCGAGGGGATCGCGGTGACCAGGACGTCAGCGGCGTAGACGGCCTCGTCCAACGCGGTGGTGGCGACCAGACGATCGGGCAGGGTGTAACCGGCCAGATAGCGCGAGTTCGCGTGCTTGTCGTTGATCTCCTCGACCACGGCGGCGTCCCGGGCCCAGAGCACGGTGTCGACGTTGCGCGCGGCCAGCGCGGCGACTGTCGTACCCCAGGAGCCTGCGCCGAGTACCGCAACCTTGACCTGACGCATGGTGAGCTCCTGCCGCTGGTCGATATCGCCATTTTGTCGCGTCCGGGTGGCGGCCGCGAGCACCCGGTGACCTCGGTCCACAGCGGCGCCCCTGGGGTGGGGTGCAAGTCACCCGCTCCGGCGGGTAGCCGAGGACCACATCCGGCCTTACCGTCGTTAATAGGGCGCAGAGCGCTGCCCGTAGAAGGCGGAGGTCCTCGCATGTTGTTGCGCAGCGGTTCGATGCGCGCCGTCCTCGGGGCGTCGGTCGGCGCCCTGATCCTTGGTGGACTGGTCACGGTCGAGTCCGGCTCGGCCCGCGCCGCCGCCCCGGAGGACCAGCTGCGGGCGGATCTTGGCCTGCCGTCGATCGACTACTACGAGCCCACGAAGGATCTGCGCCCGAGCGTGCACCCCCAGGCGGCCGAAACCGTGCGCGCCTGGCTGGCCAGCCCCGCCGGCCAGGCCCAGGTTCGCTCTTCCCAGGCGGCGCCCGGCGCCGGGCAGACCCCGCCCAAGGGCACCGTGCGCATGTGGCCGGCGCTGGACTTTGACGCCAGCGAGCTCTACTTCCAGGAGTTCACCCTGCGCGGGGTCGGCAAGAACATCGAGGTCTGGGTGGCCTCCGGCCCCGGGCCCGACGGCGTCCAGGGCATCGACGTACGCCCCGGCGACTGCCGAGCCGCCCTGCCGGGCTACGCCAAGATCACCGACGCCCAGGTCAACGGCCTGGTCAAGGAGTACGACGTCAAGATCCTTCCACTGGAATCCAAGCTCCTCTCGGTCGCTCCCGACCGGGACGGCTCGATGCCCGTGCCGGCGCCGCCGGGGCTGTTCAGCAACGAGAACCCCCTCGCCGCCCTGATGCCAATGGACTACTCCGGCGACGGCAACAAGGTCGTGACGCTGGTCAACAACATTCGCGATGCCTCCTACTACCGCTTCCCGCGGGACCGTTCCGGAGTGGCCGGGTACTTCAGCCCGTTCTTCAATGACCTCACCGACCGCAACGTCATGACGATCGACAGCGAGAACTGGGCCAGCCGGCTCGGCCCGAAGCCGCTGAACCAGCCCAGTGCCGAGCCGTGCAAGAACCGCTCGGCGTCGCCGTACGGCATCGAGTCGACGTTTGCGCACGAGTACCAGCACCTGCTGGAGACCTACGTCGACCCGCTCAAGGCCACCTTCCTGAACGAGGGCCTCTCGGAGTACATCTCCTACCGGATGGGTTACCTCGATCCAGCCCTGTCCGTGCGTCAGCGCGCGTACGACGCGTTCATCGCGTGCTTCCAGGGTTTCCGCACCCTGACCACGAAGTTCAACCCCGCCCCCACCCCGTGCGGCGGGGCCGCGAACTCCCTGAGCGTCTGGGGCGATCAGGGCATGGCGCGCGAACTGCTCGCCGATTACGGCACCGCGCACTCGTTCCTGCTGTTCCTGGAGGACCGCTTCGGCGCGGACATCGTGCAGCGGCTGCACCGCGACAGTAAGCGCAGCGGCATGAATTCGGTGGCGGCGGCGCTGCGCAAGGAGAAGGGCTCACCCAAGCTGAGCCAGGTTCTGGCCGATTACCAGCTGATGACGCTGATCGATAAGGAGGTCGGTACCAACGGCGCCGAACTGACCGGCGCCATTCGACGGGAGGTCACCTCCTCGATCCTGAGTTCCAGCGTCAACCTGGTGAACCCAGCCTCGTTCGGCGCGGCCGGGGTCATGCCCAACGCCGCGGACTACATCCTGCTGCGCGGGGTCGGCGCCGCGGGCCTCGACGGTTCCGCGCTGCGCTCGCTGAGTTTTGCCGGCGACCGTGGATTACCCGCCTTGCCGCTGACATGGAGCGTCGCACCCCGGGTGGAGCCGCCGACCGTCGAGTTCCCGATGGTGCCCGGCGCCCCACCGGTTCCGCCCGTGACGGTTCCCTCAGTGCCCGGCCCGACGGACAACCCGACCCTGTTCTCGGGGAACACCCCGGACACCGATGCCAGTGCCGTGTTCGCCGCACAGGTTCCCACCGCCAATCCGACTCTGAGCTTCACCACCGCCTACAACCTGGAGGAGAACTTCGACTACGGCTACGTCGTGGTCTCCGCCGACGGCGGCAAGACCTACGACACGCTGGCGAACTCCTTCACCCGGGAGACCGTGCCCGGCACCCCGCCGGGCCAGGCCTTCACCGGCTCAATGCCCCTTCCGGTGCCGATGACCTTCGACCTCTCGCCCTACGCGGGAAAGGAGGTCCTGCTGGGCTTCCGCTTCAAGTCCGATCCGCTGATCAACAGCGGCGGCTGGTATGTCGATGACGTGCGCGTCGGCGACACCCTGCTGACCGACGGCACCTCCCTGGTCGGCGTGCGGACCTTCAGTGAGATCCGGCCCGTTCCGGTCGACGGCTGGGCACTGGCGATCGTCGGGATGGACGAGCGACGCGGACGCATCCACGTCGAGCGCTTCCGCGGGTTCGGCGCCACCCTGACGAAGGCTCAGATCAAGCGCCTGAGCTCGTTCCCGGTCCTGGTCGCGGTCGTGGGCCATCTGGACCCGAACGAGCGAGCCCAGACCGCGGCGAAATACCTGGTCAAGGTTAACGGCATCGGCCAGGCCGGCGGCCGCTCCTGACGGCGCCCGCCGCGCGCCTCGCTGCGTTGTCGTCGAGGCCGATAGAACAGCGCTATCGGCCTCCTCCTCAGCCTTGCGATCCATCACGGCGGATCACCGTCAGGCCCATCAGTGGAGGAGGAGCAGGACCTGCGCCTCGCCGATGATGAAACCGAGCACGGCGCCGACCATGATGAGCTTCCACTCGTCCTGCTTGAACGCCGGACGTAGCAGCCCCTCGTACTCGTCGTCGGTCATCATCGACATCTTGGTGACGACGGTGCCCTTCACGTCCAGGGCTTCCAGGGCATAGTCCCCGACCTCGTCGAGGCTGCCGCGCATGCGGCCCATCGCCGAGCTCACGATGTGCTCGCGCATCTTCTGGTACTTGCGCCCGCCCATCGTCAGCACGATCAGCGGCTTGGCCGGGCCGACCCGGGTGCTCAACGCGGCGTCGACCTCACGTGCCACCAGCGCGAGCAACTTGTCGGCCTGGGGGCCCGTGAGCATGGCGTCGATGAGGTTCGCCGGGGCGAGGATCTCCTGGCCCAGAAGTTCGGCGTAATCGTTGATGACCTCCACGCGTCGCCGGTGGAACATGCCCTGCCAGCGAAAGAACCCGAAGGTCCGCGACTGGATCGGGCGGAACACCATTTGCAGCGCCAGCCAGTCGGTGAACAGACCGGTGAAGGCTCCGAAGATCGGGATCACCCACGGGTTGTGCGTGGCCGCGTAGGCGCCGGCCTGCACGCAGCCGAGAAAGAACCCGAACGGCGCCCCGACGCGGATGATGAAGCCGAACTCGTTGCGGCCCATCCGGCGCACCAGGCGGACCAGCATCGCGGGGTCCCGCACCAGGGCGTCGATGGCGACGGCGCGCAGGTCGATGACACTGTCCGGATCGCGTTTGAGATCCTCGACGAGGCGCTCGACCATCTTCGGTGCCTGGCGCTGCACCGCCCAGATGACGCTCTTGCGCCCCACCTCTGGCATCGACTCCCACAGCAGCGGCTGGTAGGTCGACATGACCTCGCGGGTCAGCTCGTCGATCGTCTCGCGCATCGGTTGCTGGAGCCGGGCGGCGAGTTCCCGACCGTCGAGGCGGTCGAAGAGCTCCCTGGTGGTGAGCAGACGCGAGAGCATCAAGTCGGTCGCGATGCGGGCCATTCGCGGCGCGAACCTCGGGATGACGCCCTGCCAGCCCAGGTAGGGCGGAATACCGCGAAAGGCCAGCGGGCGGAACATCATCTCGACGGCGACGAGCTTGGTGACATAGCCGATGACCGCGGCGATGATCGGCATCGAGGCGTAGATGACCCAGGGCGGCAGTTCGCCGAACATGCATCCTCCCCTCGACCGTGGCGGGCGACCACGCGCCCGCTCAAGCAGAGTACGGCCCGGTACTACCCGCTGGTAGGGCTGCCGCCGTACTCCGCGATGCGAACCGGAGGCCGGGGTTCACGCACCGGTGTACACGCTCGGTGCACCGAGTGCGAAGCTGGACCGGTGCTGGCGGATCCCCGGAACGGCCCCCGGTGAGCGAGCCGCTCGCCGCGGCACCCGACTCCGGACGCCTGCTGCCCCCGGGGCAGCACCCGCGCCCGGATCTGCCGGTCCGTCACTACGGGCCGGTCCCGCGACGCTTCCCCGACCCCTGGCCGATCGCGGTCGGCGGTGAACTCGCTGCTGGCACGCTGAGCACCACGCTCACCGAGCTCGGCTCCCTGGCGCCGGTCACCGTCGTCGCCGACTTCCACTGCGCCAGCGGATGGAGCGTGCTCGACCTGACGTGGACAGGGATCCCGGCCCGGACGCTGCTGGAGTTGGCGCCCCCGCCGGCCGGGGTCACGAACGTGCTGGTCTACGGCGAGTACGGATACGCGGCCAACGTCAGCGTCGCCGACCTGCTCGACCCGCAGGCAATGCTCGCCACCGCGCTGGACGGTGTTCCGCTGACCAAGGATCACGGCGCGCCGGTCCGCCTCGTGCTCCCGCACCTGTACTGCTGGAAGGGCCCGAAGTGGTTCCGGGGCTGGGACTACGTCACCCCGGAGGCCCTGGGTTTCTGGGAGGCCCGCGGATACCACCGCAGCGGCAGGGTCTGGGAGGACCAGCGCCACACCCTCGACGGTCCGCCTCCGGAAATGCCCATCTAGCCGCCCGGTCTCGCCAGCTCGGGCGCCGGCGCAGTCGTGCCGCGCAGCGGGACCTGCCGGATGAAGATCGCGCACCCGATGCCGATCACCGTGATCAGCGCGGATACGGCGAAAACAACGACGACCCCGTCGGTGATCGCGCCCTGCAGGGCGAGGAGCTGGTCCCCCGGCAAGGCGCGCACGACCTCCGGTGACAGACCGGAACCCTCGGCGACGGGGTTCCCGGCGCCGAGGTCGGCCTCCAGGGACTGGCCGATCCTGTGCGCGTAGAGCGAGCCGAGCACGCTGATCCCGACCGCCCCGCCCATGCTGCGCAGGAACGTCGCGGCCGCGGTCGCAGCGCCGATGTCCGACATCTCGACGCTGTTCTGGGCGATCAGCATGCTGGTCTGGAAGAGCAGCCCCATGCCAAGACCGAGGACCAGCATGTAGGCACCGGTAACGGTCTTCGAGGTGCCGAGGTCCATGGTCGCCAGCAGCGCCAGGCCGATGGTCATCAACACGGTGCCGATCACCGGGTAAATCTTGTAGTGCCCGGTGCGGGTCACCAGCTGACCCGAGCCGATGCTGGAGATCACGACGCCGACCCGCATCGGCAGCAGGCGCAGGCCCGAGTGCGGCGCCGAAGCGCCCTGGACGTGCGGCTGGAACTGCGGCCCGAAGGTGGGGCCACCGACCAGGGC
>JBQTII010000155.1:0-22150 GCA_052388275.1 Sporichthyaceae bacterium
CATGTTCAGCTTCGCCGCGCGGGAGCTTCTCGAACGCCGGGCCTCGCGCTTTCCCCCCGCCGCGCGGCTGGCGGAGCTGACGGGCCCCGCGGGTGCGGTCGCGGACCTGCTGGCGCGCGCCGCGCTCCCGCCCGGCGCCGAAATCCTCGGGCCTGTCGAGCTGCCCGGGCCGGCGCAGCGCGGGCCGGCCCCGGTGGGCGAGGTGCTCCAACCGGGCGGGGCACCGGCCCCGCCCGGTGACGCGCTGGTCCGCGCCGTGATCCGTGCCCCCCACCCCGGCGGTTCGGCGTTGGCCGTGGCGTTGCAGGGCGCCGCCGGGGTGCGCAGCGCCCGCAAGAGCGCGGGCGCGGTGCGGATTCGCATCGACCCGCGCCAGATCGGTTGAGTCAGCGCTGCCGGGCTCATCGACGGACCGCAGGTACCGGGGGGCCGAGGGGCCTCGCCGACGGTCAGGGGCGCAGGTCGTGGTGCGCCACGGGGCGCACGGCGCCGCAGCGGGCATGAACCAGGGCATCTGCGCGGCTCCGGTGAGCGCGGTCCAGGCCGCGGCCCCTGCAGGTTGACTCAGCAGCGCGACGCCCCGTTCGGGTCAGTGGGGTCGCGGGCGGGGGGGGGGGGCTTTCCTAGCGTCGAACGCAAACGCCCGTGCGGTCGATGGGGGGGCCAGCGGGTGGGGGGGGTGCGCGGCCCGCGCCAGCAGGTCCGCGACCGCACCCGCGGGGCCCGTCAGCTCCGCCAGCCGCGCGGCGGGGGGAAAGCGCGAGGCCCGGCGTTCGAGAAGCTCCCGCGCGGCGAAGCTGAACATGTCCCAGCTGCGCAGCGCACCGACCGGGCCCGTGCCCTCGTCCGCCACCAGCACCACCCGGCCCCCGGGGCGCACCAGCGCCGCGGCATTGGCCCAGCGCCGCAGCGCCTCCTCCCCCGCCCGCAGATCCGCCCGGGCCAGCAGGGACCACCCGTCGAGCAGCACCGCCGCGCTGTACCCGGCCGGCGCCCACGGCTCCGCGCCCGTCGTCGCCACGACCAGCGCCGGCTCCGGGCCGACCTGCGCGATCACCTGCCCGTCCCGCGAGGACAGCACGCGCGCCCCCGGGAAGGCCCGGCCCAGTTCCTCGGCGGTGCGCTGATCACCGGCGCGCAGCACGCGCAGGTGCGAGCCCTGGCACTGCGCGCACCGCCAGCCGGGCCTGCCCGCGCCGCACCAGGTGCAGGTGGGCGGCGCCTGGGCGGCGCCGGCACCGAGCGGGCCGTGGCAGTGCGGGCAGCGGGCCGGAGCCCGGCAGTGCCCACACCCCAGTGACGGGACGTAGCCGGCGCGCGGAACCTGAATGAGAACCGGACCGCGGGTCAACCCCTCGCGCGCCGCGCTCCAGGCCGCCGTCGGGATCCGGGCCGCCCGCCCGCCGGGATCGCGCGCCAGATCGGCGTCGGTGCCGGTGGCGATGACCTGGGGCGCCGCGGCGCGCAGCAGTTCCCGTGCGGGCGCGATGGGATGCGCCCAGCCGCTCTCCACCAGGGCGGCGCCCTCCGCCGTCACCGCATAGCCCCCGATCAATGCGGCCGCGCCGGTGCGCTGGGCGCGCAGCGCGAGCACCTCGCGCACGTGCGGATAGGGCGCGCGGATCTCACTGTGCAGGTCGTCGCCGTCGTCCCAGATGACCAAGAGCCCCAGGTCGGCCAGGGGGGCGAACATCGCCGCCCGCGTCCCGATCACCGCCCGCACCTGCCCGCGGCGCACCCGTAACCAGCGCCGGTAACGCTCCGCGGGCCCGAGGTCCGCGCTCAGCGCGAGCACCCCATCGACGCCGAGGCTCGCCAGGCATGCCGCGTGCAACCGGGCGAGGTCACGCCCGTCGGGAACCACCGCGAGCGCCCCCTTCCCGGCCGCGACCGTGGTGGCCATCGCCGCGGCGATCGGCGGCGGCCAATCCGCGCCCGGCAGGGCGGCCCATACCGCCCGCGGTGCCCGGCCGGCGCCCAGTGCCCCAAGGAAATGCGGCCCCTGCTCGTACGGCGCCCAGCTCGCCGGGTCCACCACCGGCGCCGCCATCGCCGCCGGGTCTGCGGTCACCGCGGGCGCCTCGGCTTCGGTCCGGGCATGGCGGGGCGGGATCGCCAGGCGCAGGACGTCGGCGACGGTGCCCGCGTAGCGCGTCGCCACCGCACGGGCCAACGCATGAATGTCGGAAGTGAGCACAGGCTCGGGCGAGACGACCTTGTGCAGGCGGGCCAACGCCCCGGCGTGCTCGCTGGTGGTCACCCGATCGAGCAGGTACCCGTCGACGAGTTGACCGGCAAAGCGCACCCGCACCCGCACCCCGGGCACCGCCGCGCCGTCCAGCGCCTCGGGCACCGCGTAGTCGAAGAGCCGGTCCAGGTGGGGCAGGAAGACATCGACGCACACCCGTGCCACGGGCAGCTCCGCAGCGAGCGGCGGGCGCCGGGCATCGCGCTCCCGGGCGGCCTTCGTCGCCGACCGCGCCCCCGCACGGACCAACGCCAACTGCTCGCCGTGTGCACTTCCCCCATCGGACACGCACGCTGTCCTACCAGAGGACTCTGACCTTCTGGTCATCCGCCGTTCGCGCGAATCCCTGTGGTGCGACACAGCTGGGCGTGTGATCCTGCTGGCACAGCGACGCGACGCGTCGCGAGCACGTGACGAGGTCCGGGGGGATCCGATGTCGCGCAGGGGCGATCGATGGGTGAGCGTGGGGCTCGCGCTGGTGGCGAGCCTGGCCCTGTCGGTGCCGGCGGCCGCGCCATCGCAGGCCCGTACCACCATGGTGGACACCCTGGTCGGGGTTGAGCTCGGTACGCCCGTCGACGCGCGGTTCAGCGCCCCCGGCCCCTGGCAGGTGGCGGTCAGCGAGATCAAGGTTCCCGGCAGCGCGCTCACCTTCCGGGTGGTTCACCCGCGTGATCTGGGTGGGCGGGGGGTGAGCCACCCGATCCTGGCCTGGGGCAACGGGACCAACGCCACCACCCTGAACTACCCGGGGGTGATCGAACAGCTGGCGTCCTGGGGTTTCGTGGTGATCGGTTCCGATGACCCCCAGCAGGCCAGCGGCGTCACCATCCTCGACGCGGTGCGCGAAATGATCGCTGCCGCTGCCGACCCGGCGAGTGCGTTCTACGACGTCCTGGACACCAGGAGGATCGGCGCGCTGGGGCACTCGCAGGGCGCCGGTGGCGCGATCAACGCGGCGATCAGGGCCGGTGGCCTGATCGATACCGTGGTCCCGATCAACCTGCCCGACGTCCACTTCGTCGCCGACTCCGCGCGTTTTGACGCCCCACAGTTCACCACGCCGACCTTCTTGGTCGGGGGCGAGGCCGACTACCTCTTCGCCTCCCCCGCGGGCCTTCGCTCCTACTACGAGCAGATGCCGCGGGCCGCGCTCGGTGTCCTGCGCGGCGCCGATCACCTCACCATTCAGCGCTCGGGCGGTGGCTACCTCGGCTACCTCACTGCCTGGATGCGCTGGCAATTGATGTCAGATCGCTACGCCGGGCGCGCCTTCACCGGCGTCGAGCCTGAGTTGGCCCGCAATCCGCACTGGCAGGGCGAACTCGCCAAGGGCGTGCTCTGATCGTCCCTTCGCTCGGCCGGTCGCCTACAGCCCGGCAGCGCCGCGCAGCGCGTCGACGCGGTCGGTGAGCTCCCAGGTGAAGTCGGGCAGATCGCGGCCGAAGTGACCGTAGGCGGCGGTGGGGGTGTAGATCGGGCGCAGCAGGTCAAGGTCCCGGATGATCGCCGCCGGGCGCAGATCGAACACGCTCGTCACCGCGTCCTGGATCTTGGCCGGGTCGAGGGCGTGGGTGCCGAAGGTCTCCACGAACACCCCAACCGGGTGCGCCTTACCGATCGCGTAGGCGACCTGCACCTCACAGCGGCGGGCGAGCCCGGCCGAGACGACGTTCTTGGCGACCCAGCGCATCGCGTACGCGGCGGAGCGGTCGACCTTGGACGGGTCCTTGCCGGAGAACGCGCCGCCCCCGTGGCGGGCCATGCCGCCGTAGGTGTCGACGATGATCTTGCGCCCCGTCAGCCCGGCGTCGCCCATCGGGCCGCCCACCACGAACTTGCGGGTCGGGTTGACCAGCAGCCGGTACCCGGCGGTGTCGATGTCCAGGCCCTCGAGCTCGGGGGCGACCACATGCTCGGCGACGTCGGGGGCGAGCAGGGTCTTGAGGTCGATGTCGTCCGCGTGCTGGCTGGAGACCACCACGGTGTCCAGTCGCACCGGGCGGTCGCCGTCGTACTCGATCGTCACCTGGGTCTTGCCGTCCGGGCGCAGGTAGGGCACCAGCCCGGATTTGCGGACCGCGGTGAGCCGCTGAGACAGGCGGTGCGCGAGCTGGATCGGCAGTGGCATCAGGACCGGGGTGTCGTCGCACGCATAGCCGAACATCAGGCCTTGATCCCCGGCGCCCTGGCGGTCGAGTTCGTCGGTGCCCTCGCCCTCGCGGGCCTCGTAGGCGTCGTCCACGCCCTGGGCGATGTCCGGGGACTGCGAGCCGATGGACACCGAGACGCCGCAGGAGGCGCCGTCGAATCCCTTCTTGGAGGAGTCGTAGCCGATCTCCAGCACGCGCTCGCGCACGATCGTGGGGATGTCGGCGTAGCCGGCGGTGGTGACCTCACCGGCGACGTGCACCTGGCCGGTGGTGATCAGCGTCTCCACGGCGACCCGGCTGCGCGGGTCCTCTTTGAGCAGGGCGTCCAGGATCGAGTCACTGATCTGGTCGGCGATCTTGTCCGGGTGGCCCTCGGTGACGGATTCCGAGGTGAACAGGCGACGAGACACAACGCTCCCCAGGCAGGTACCGGCGAATGACCCGCCGAGCCTACCGCCGGGTGCGCCCCTCCCCCGTCCGGACTCGTCGGCTGGTGATCAACGTTGCATCCGGCGAGGCGCCCACTGCCCGATTTGTCGCCTCAACCGTCACAACCCTGATCAGCGGCCGACGGGCGCCCGCTGCGGGCCCCGCACGAGGCGACCCGGCAGCGCGGCGGTGGCCTGCCCATCGGCGTAGGTTTCGACGCCTGCGACAAAGGTGTGCCGGTACCCGCGCGCGGGTTGGAGGAAGCGCCGACCCCCGGCGGGCAGGTCGTGGTGGATGACGGGGGCCGCCAGGCCGAGGGCGCCGAGGTCGATCACGTTCACGTCCGCGCGGTACCCCGGCGCCAGCACGCCCCGATCGCGGAAGCCGACGGTGGCGGCGGTGGCCCGGCACTGACGCTCAACGATCCACTCCACCGGCAGGCGCCCGCTGGTGCGCTCGCGCCCCCAGTAGGCGAGCAGGTAGGTCGGGAAGCCCCCGTCGCAGATCGTCCCCACGTGTGCGCCGCCGTCCGAGAGGCCCGGCACCGCGCAGGGGTGGGTGAGCATCTCGCGCACCATGTCGAAATTCCAGTCCAGGTAGTTCGCGGCCGGGATGTAGAGCAGGCCGGTGCCTTCGTCGGCGAGCATGACGTCGAGGGCGACCTCCTCGGCGCTGAGCCCGGCGGCGGCGGCCCGGGCGGCGATCGAGTCCTCGCGCGCCGGCTCGTACTGCGGTGGGCTGCCCAGCGCCACCATCCGGGAAAAGAGGCCGACAACGGACGCGCCGAACACCTTCGGATCCGGGGCTCCGACGCCGGCCTCGAGCAACCGCGCCCGGAAAACCGGATCGCGCAGCGCGGCGACCAGCGCGGTGTGGGGGCGGTCGGCGATCTCGGCGTAGACCGGGTTGAACAGGAACGGGTGCAGCGTGGCCTGCAGGCCGAGCATCAGTCCGACGGCGCGCGGGGCGACCTGCGCGGTCATCTGTACCCCGGCATCCCGCGCGGTCTGCATCCGGGCGAGGATGTCCATCACCGGGACGCGCCGGTCGGGCCTGGCGAAGGCGAGAGTCTGAAGCAGCGTCAGCGACAGCGGGCGCCCGCAGCTCTGGGCGACCCGGTGCAGTAATTCCCACTCGGCATCGACGTCGTCGAAGTCCGAGAGCAGCTGCAGGACCCCGGTGCCGGCGCGCCCCAGACCGGCGGCAATGCCGACCAGCTCGTCGAGCTCAGCGGTCAGCGACGGGGTCGGCTCCCCGGTGCTGGAGCGGTGATTCGTCGAGCGCGAGGTGGTGAAGCCCAGCGCCCCGGCCCGGATCCCCTCCTCCACGATCGCCGACATGGCGGCGATGTCTGCAGGTGTCGCCGGCTCACCCGCCGCGCCGCGATCCCCCATCACGTGCACCCGTACCGGTCCGTGCGCGACCTGGGCGGCGATGTCGATGTCGTGCGGCATGGACTCCAGCGCGTCGAGGTACTCGGGGAAGGACTCCCAGGTCCACGGCAGGCCTTCGTGCAGGGCGGTGCCGGGAATGTCCTCGACACCTTCCATCAGCGCGATCAGCCGCTCCCGTTCGCTCGGGCGCACCGGCGCGAACCCCACCCCGCAGTTGCCGAACACCACCGTGGTGACGCCCTGCGGGGAGGACGGCGCGAGCTGGGCGTCCCAGGTGGCCTGGCCGTCGTAGTGGGTGTGGATGTCGACCCAGCCCGGGGCGACCAGCAGGCCATCGGCGTCGATCTCGCGGTGCCCGCGGCTCTGGACGCGCCCGACCTCAACGACGCGCCCGCCGCAGACCGCTACGTCTGCGGTGCGCAGCGGCGCCCCCGTGCCGTCGGCGAGGGTTCCGCCGCGCACGACGAGGTCGAAAGGTGCGCCGGACATCGCAGGTCTCCCGTCAGAAGGTGCTCAGGGGCGATCCGCTGGACTTCTCGACCACGAAGTTGAGCAAGAAGAAGCCAACGAACACCGTGTTCGCCACCAGCGCACCGTAGACCCACTTCGGGGCCCGGGCCGACACCGTCATCTCAGGCGCGCGACGACGAGATCCCAGATGACGTCCGACAGAGCCGACTTCGGGCCGCGCGGGACTTCGGTGCTCTCCCCGTCGCGGCCCAGGATCACCGCGGCGTTGTCGGGGGCGCCGAAGGTGAGGGACTCCCCCACCTCGTTGACCACCAGCAGATCGCACTGCTTGTGGGCCAATTTCGCGCGGCCATGGTCAAGGACCGAGCCCTGCGCGTCGCCGGTCTCGGCGGCGAAGCCGACGATCACCTGACCGGGGCGCAGTCGCTGCGCGCACAACTCGGCGAGGACGTCGGGATTACGCATCAGCGCGACGGGTTCAGGATCGACGTCAGCCTTCTTGATCTTGGCCGCCGCCTGCCCGGTGGGCCGGAAATCCGCTACGGCTGCGCACATCACGACAACGTCCGCGTCGACAGCTCCCTCCCGCACGGCAGCGCGCACCTCCAGGGCGCTCCCGACCCGAACGATCTTCGCGCCCGCTGGATCCGGCAGCTCGACGTTCGCCGACACCAGGGTCACCTCAGCGCCGCGAGCCAAAGCGGTCTCGGCGAGCGCATACCCCTGGCGCCCGGTGGAACGGTTGCCCAGGAACCGCACCGGGTCTAGGGGCTCGCGGGTGCCACCCGCAGAGATCACGATCCGACGGCCCGTCAGATCCGCGGGCAGCTGACCGCGCGCGAGCAGGCGCATAGCGGCGGCGTAAATGGCTGCGGGTTCGGGCAGCCGCCCCGGTCCGGTGTCGGCTCCGGTGAGCCGGCCCGAGGCCGGATCGAGCACGAATGCCCCACGCCGGCGCAGCGTCTCGACGTTCTCCAGAGTCGCCGGGTGCTCCCACATCTCGGTGTGCATCGCGGGTGCGTAGAGCACCGGGCAGCGCGCGGTCAGCAGCGTCGCGGTCAGCAGATCATCCGCCCGGCCGGCGACGGCCCGGGCGAGCAGGTCCGCGGTGGCCGGGGCCACGACGAGGAGATCCGCCTGCTGCCCGATGCGCACGTGCGGGACCTCGTGCACGTCCTCCCAGACGGAGCCGGACACCGCATTGCCGGACAAGGCCGCCCAGGTCGCTGCCCCGACGAACTTCAGAGCCGACTCGGTCGGGATGACCCGGACGTCCGCGCCGCCCTCAGTGAAACGGCGCAGCAACTCGCAGGCTTTGTACGCGGCAATGCCGCCGGCAACCCCGAGAACAATCCGGGGACGGACGGCGGGCGCGGGCATCGCCTAGACGGTGGTGGGCTCGAGTGGCTCGGCGGCCAGCAGACCGGCGTTGATCTCGCGCAGCGCGATCGAGAGCGGCTTCTCGTGTACATGAGTCTCGACCAGCGGCCCGACGTACTCCAGCAGGCCCTCGGAGAGCTGGGAGTAGTAGGCGTTGATCTGCCGGGCGCGCTTGGCGGCGTAGGAGACCAGACCGTATTTGGAGTCGGTCGCTTCGAGCAGCTCGTCAATCGGGGGGTTGGTGATGCCCTCGGGCGAGGCGAAGGTTCCAGACACGCGAGGCACGCCTTTCACTGCTGGTGCGGAGCGATTGCGCAGGTCAGACGACCGGCGCTCGGGTCAAGGCTAACAGCTCGGTGACCACATCCCCGACGCTGGTGTTGACCAGCGTGATGTCGAATTCGGCCTCGGCGGCAAGTTCCTCGCGCGCGACGACCAGGCGCGCCTCGATCACCGCGGCGGCTTCGGTGCCCCGCCCGGTCAGGCGGCGGACCAGCTCGTCCCAGCTCGGCGGGGCCAGGAACACCAACAGCGCCTCCGGCATTGCCGCCTTGACCTGCCGGGCGCCGTTGAGTTCGAGTTCGAGCAGAACCGGTTCACCCTGAGCCAGGCGGTCGAGCACCGGGAGCTTGGGGGTCCCGTAGAGGTTGCCGGCGAACTCGGCCCACTCCAGGAAATCGCCCGCATTCACCATCGAGGTGAACTCGGCGCGGTCGGTGAAGTAGTAGTGCACGCCGTGGGTCTCACCGGGGCGCGGGAACCGCGTCGTCACCGACACCGAGAGCCACAGGTCCGGCGCTGCGGTACGAAGGTGGTTGAGCATTGTCGACTTGCCGACCCCGGAGGGACCGGAGAGCACCAGCAACCGCGGCACCGGCCCTGCGCCCGCGCCACCCTGTGGGGCCCCGCTCATCAGGAGCCGAAGTGATTTTCCAGTGCCGCGATCTGGTTCGTGCCCAGACCACGCACCCGGCGGGTCTCGGAAATGCCCAGATTCTCCATCGTCGCCTTGGCCCGCACCTTGCCGACCCCGGGCAGCGATTCCAGGAGCGCGGAGACCTTCATCTTGCCCACGATCTCGTTGCTGCGGCCTTCCTTGATGACCTCCGCCAGCGTCGCACCGCCATGCTTGAGCCGGTTCTTCACCTCTGCCCGCTCCCGCCGCGCGATCGCGGCCTTCTCCAGTGCGGCAGCACGCTGCTCGGGAGTCAGTGGGGGAAGGGCCACGGCCAGGTCACCTCGACATGATTGAACGGACAGCCAGGAATGAACACACGATAGTGCTCTGCGCGGACGACGAGCGCGGGACGCCCGCCGAAGCATCGGGCGCTGACGCTATCGCAGAACCGCCGCGTAGTGCGCGGCGGCCCGGACAGCCGCGTCGCCCAATCGCTGCAGGTCCGGACCAAGGCGAAGAACTTCCCGGGACACACTGGGCAGCACGTGGCGGGCAACCGGGGCGAACAACCGGCGCAGGTCATCCGCTCCCCCGCCCTGGGCACCGAGGCCCGGCACCAGCAGGGGGCCGTTGACGGCCAGATTCTCGGCGGTGTCGGCGATCGTGGCACCGACGACGACTCCGATGGAGCCCTGCGGGCTGGCACCCGCGTTGGCCGCCGCCACCGCGGCGAGCATCGCCCCGGCCACCGTGCTACCGCCCGCGGTGCGGGCATGCTGGACCTGCGGCCCCTCGGGGTTGGAGGTCAGGGCGAGCACGAAAACTCCGGCGCCGTGGGCGGCGGCCAGGTCCAGGAATGGGGTTAGCGTGCCGAAACCCAGGTAGGGCGAGACGGTCAACGCATCCGAGCACAGCGGACTGGCGGGGTCGAGGTAGGCCTGGGCGTAGGCCGCCGCCGTGGAGCCGATGTCGCCGCGCTTGACGTCGGTGATCACCAGCAGCCCGGCAGCCCGGGAATCGGCGATCACCCGCTCCAGCGCCGCGACCCCCGCCGAACCGAACCGCTCGAAGAACGCCGACTGCGGCTTGAGCGCCGGGACCCGACCTGCCAGCGCCTGGACCACCGTGCGGCCGAACCGCTCCGCCCCGGCGGCGTCGTCATCCAGCCCCCAGTGCGCCAGCAACGCCGCGTGCGGATCGCTGCCGACGCACAGTGGCCCGAGCTCGTCCACCGCTGCCCATAGCCGTTCACCGAAAGGCCCGCTCACATCCCCGACCCTATGACGCTGCCCTCCCACCCGAGCCAGCCACAGGCCGCACCCCGCAATCACCGGTCGTGAAATCGCGCTCGACGCCTAGGTGCGCCGCTCATTCATGAGCGGGCGACCGGATTTGACCCCCGAAACTGGTCGCCCGCGCATGAGAGAGCACGCGCCACTCACGAATGCGCGACCGACTCTTGGACGGGGAAGGTCGACGGGGACCGCTCGTCCTGCGCGATGACCTGAACCGGATCCCCGGGGATCAGGCCCAGATGGCGGGCCTCACCTCGCGTCAGTTGGGCGCTGACGTTCTCCCCCGCGTCGGTGTCGAGCTCTATTCGGACCTCGAACCCGAGGTGGGTGATGCGCCGCACCCGCGCCGGAACTGACCCCGGCTCGGCGAAGCGGGACAGGCGCAGATCATGGGGGCGCACAAGTCGGCCGTGCAGACGGGCCACCGGGCCCAGGAAGCGGAAGACGAACTCCGTCGCCGGATTGTCGTACACCTCCCGAGGGGAGCCGAACTGTTCGATGCGCCCGGCATTCATCACCGCGATATGTTCCGCGACGTCCATCGCCTCCTCCTGATCGTGGGTGACCAGCACGGTAGTGACGTGGACCTCGTGATGCAGTCGCCGCAGCCAGGAGCGCAGCTCGTCGCGGACCTTGGCGTCCAACGCGCCGAAGGGTTCGTCCAGGAGCAACACCTTGGGTTCAACGGCCAACGCCCTGGCCAGGGCCATGCGCTGGCGTTGTCCGCCGGAGAGCTGATCGGGAAAACGCGCGCCGTACCCCGCGAGTCCGACGATGCCGAGGAGTTCGTCGACGCGGGCGTCGATCTCGTTCTTCGGGCGCTTACGGATCGTCAGACCGAAGGCGACGTTGTCCCGCACGGTCATGTGCTTGAACGCGGCGTAATGCTGGAAGACGAAGCCGATCCCGCGGCCCTGCGGCCGGATCGCGGTGACGTCCTGCCCGGAGATCACCACGGTCCCGGCGTCCGGGTCTTCGAGGCCGGCGATGATCCGCAGCAGCGAGGTCTTGCCTGATCCGGAGGGCCCGAGCAGGGCGGTGAGCGAGCCGTCCGGGATCTGCAACGACACGTTGTCGAGGGCCTTGAAGTCCCCGTAGTACTTGGTGACGTTCTGCACGGTGATCACCGGGCACGCTCCTGTCGGCGGTTCACGAGGGTCATCAGCAACAGCACGAGCAAGGCGATCGACATCAGCAGCGTCGCGGCCGAGAAGGCGCCGAAGGTGTTGCGGTCATCGACGTAGCGAGCGTGCACCAGCAGGGTGAGCGTCTGTGACTCCCCCGGTACCCCGCCGGAGACGATGATCAGCGCGCCGAACTCCCCGAGCGCACGCGCGACGGTCAGCACGATTCCGTAGATCAGGCCCCACCGGATCGAGGGCAACGTGATCCGGGTGAAGGTCTGCCAGCGCGAGGCGCCGAGCGTGGCCGCGGCCTGCTCCATCTCGTCGCCGATCTCGTGCAGGACCGGCTCGACCTCGCGCACCACGAAGGGCAAGGTCACGAACAGCGTCGCCAGCACCATGCCGGGCAGGGAGAAGATAATCCGAAAACCGTTCTCGGCCAGGCCGCTGAACCAGCCGTTGACACCCCACAGGAACAGCAGCGAGACCCCGACGATCACCGGCGAGACGGCGAAGGGCAGGTCGACGATCGCCTGCACGACCCCGCGGCCGCGGAACTTACCCCGCGCCAGGGCGAGGGCGACCACGACACCGAAGACCACGTTGAGCGGCACGACGATCGCCACAATGATCAGCGAGAGGTGCAGCGCGGAGATCGCCGCCGGGGTGGAGATGGACTCGGCGAAGGCGGTGAAACCATCCTCGAAGGTGCGCCAGAAGATCACGCCGAGCGGAACTGCCAGCAGCACGCCCAGGTAGCCCAGGGCCAGCAGACGCAGCGTCAGCTGGGATTTTCGCGAGGTCTGCATCGCTCAGCCCTCGTGCCGTCGTGCGGTGCGGGCGCCGGCGAACCGAAGCACCATCAGGACCGCGAAGGCAATCGCGAGCAGCACCACCGACACCGCGGCGGCATTGACCGGGCGGTCCACCTCGATCTGCTGCGCGATGTACTGCGAGGCCACCTGGGTGTCGCGCGGAATGCCGCCACCGATCAGCACGACCGAGCCGAACTCCCCGATGGCGCGGGCAAATGCGAGCCCCGCCCCCGAAAGCAACGCCGGAGCGAGGGCCGGGGCGATGATCTTGCGAAAGATGATCAGGTTGCTCGCCCCGAGCGAGGCTGCGGCCTCCTCGGCTTCACGGTCGATCTCCATCAGCACCGGCTGCACGGTGCGCACGACGAACGGCAGCGTGACGAACAACAGCGCGATGATCACCGCCGGCTTGGTCGCGACGAGGTTGACCCCGATCGGGCTACGCGGGCCGTACAACCCGAGCAGCACGATGCTGGCCACAATCGTCGGGAGTGCGAACGGCAGGTCGATCAAGGCGTTGACGATGTTCTTGCCCGGGAATTCATCGCGCACCATCACCCAGGCGATCAGCGTGCCGACCACGACGTTGATCGCGGCCACCAGCAGGGACACCAGGACAGTGAACGTCAGGGTTGCCTTGGCCGAGGGGGTGCTGACCGCGTCCCAGAGCCCGCCCGGACCGTTCTCGAAGGATTTGGCGGCGACCGCCGCGAGCGGGAGCAACACGATCAGACTGAGCCACAAGGTGGCCACACCCAGCCCGAGCGGCCCGATCCCGCCGACCGCAGGACCCTTGCGGCGGCGCGCCCGCATCGGTGGCGCTGGCGGCGGCGCCACCTCCGTCACACTCACGAAGTGGCGCTGTCGTAGATCTGCGCGATCAGGCCGGTCTCCGGGGCGAAGAGCGCGGGGTCGATGACCGCCCACCCCCCGACGTCACCAATGCGGTAGAGCTTGGTGGGCGCCGGGAACTTGGTGGCGAACTCCGCCCCGATGCTCGCCTTGACCGGGCGGAAACCCGCCTGCGCCCACAGCCGCTGCCCGTCGTCGGAGTAGAGGTAGTCACCGAAGGCCTGGGCCGCGGGCAGGCTCTTGGTGGTGCGCAGGATCGCGAACGGGTTCTCGATCAGCAACGTGGTGGGCGGGTTGACGTGCTCGACGTCCTCCCCGTCGCCCTCGATCAGCAGTGCCTCGTTCTCGTAGCTGAGCAGCACGTCCCCGGTGCCGGCCAGAAACAGCTCGGTGGCCTCGCGGCCGGACTTGGGTTGTCCCGCCAGGTTGGCGACGATGCCGCGAATCAGGTCCAGCCCGGCGCCCTGGTCGGTGCCACCGTTGCTCTTCCACAGATACGGTGCGAGCAGGTTCCACTTGGCGGACCCGGAACTGAACGGGTTCGGGCTGACGATGCTGACGTCTTCGCGTATCAGATCGTCCCAGTCGTCGATCCCCTTGGGGTTGCCCTTGCGCACCACCAGCGTGACGACCGAACTGGCCGGCACGCCCCGGTACGGGCCGTCCTTCCACGTCGGGTCCACCAGTCCGGCATTGACCAAGCGGGTGACGTCAGGCTCGAGGGAGAACAACACGAGGTCGGTCGGGAGCCCGGCTTCGACCTTGCGCGACTGGTCGCCGGAGGCTCCGTAGGACTGACTGAAGAAAACCCCGGCGCCGGCGGGCGTTGCGTTGAAGGCCGGGATCAGCTTGTCGAAGCCGACTTTGGGCACGGCGAAGGCCACCAGCGCGAGTTGGCCCCCCGCGCCGCCGGGTGGCGGCGAGACGCCCGGGGCAGCTTCGGAGCTGCCACCGGCGACATCGCTGGCCCCACCCGCGCAAGCGCTGAGCAGCAGGGCGCCGACCAGCGGCAGCAGGGCGGTGGAGCGGCGACGGGGGCGACGGGGGCGACGGGGTGTGCCGAATGATCTAAACATAAGTAAGACACTACAATTGATTCACCGGAATCTCTATTTACTTTGTTGGATTCGGCGTGTCGTCAGGTAGCCCCGCGCGCGATCCGACGAACTAAACCCGGACCTCCGTAGACAAACCCCGTATAGAGCTGCACCAGCCTGGCTCCCGCGTCGAACATCCGGGTGCCGTCCGCGGGGTCCAGGATCCCGCCCACCCCAATCACCGGGAGAGCGTCACCTGCCTCGTTGGTCACGAAGGCCACGGTCCGCACCGCCATCGCGTGCACGGGGCGCCCGGACAGCCCCCCCGCCTCGGCGGACTTGACGACATCGCTCGGGCGAAGGCCGGCCCGGGTGATGGTGGTGTTGGTGGCGATGATCCCGGCTACTCCGCGGGCCAGACAGACCTCGAGAACCTCGGCGATTGCGGTGTCGCTCAGGTCCGGGGCAATCTTCACCAGCAGCGGGGTGGGCCCCCTTACCCCGGCGGCGCCCACGGTATGCGCCCGTAACTCGGCCAGGAGCTCGTCGAGCGCGGCCTTGTCCTGCAAGTCGCGTAGCCCCGGGGTATTCGGCGAGCTGACGTTGACCGCGATGTAGTCCGCGTAGGGCAGTAGAACCTTGAGCGAAGCGAGGTAATCCCCCGTCGCCTCGGTGACTGGAGTGATCTTGGACTTGCCCAGGCTGATGCCCAACGGAATGGGCGCCGGGCCCAACTGCTCGAGGCGCGCCGCCATGGCCTGGGCGCCACCGTTGTTGAAGCCCATCCGGTTGATGATTGCCTTGGATTCCGCCAGGCGGAACATCCGCGGCTCGGGGTTGCCGGGCTGCGGGTGCCAGGTCACGGTGCCGACCTCGGCGAAGCCGAACCCGAGCGCCCCCCACGCCGGGATCGCGACCGCGTTCTTGTCCATCCCGGCGGCCAGCCCTACCGCGTTCGGAAAGCGGACGCCGAACACCGTTCGCGGATTCGACGGGCGCGGCACCCGCGCCAGCGCGGCCCGACCGGCCGCCGACCCCCCGAGTGCGGCCAAGGCGCTCAGCGTCCGATTATGCGCCGTCTCCGCGTCGCCGCTGGCGAACAGCGCCCGCCGCAGCGTCTTCTCATACAGCCCGCCCACTGCAGCCTCTTCCTTCGTTACGTCCGAAATCTAGCGTCCGGTGAGCTCCGATTCGTCGGACGCAACGGGCTGGTGGTCAGGCGCGGGCGGCGTGCAAGGCGGCGGCGTACTCCTGCAGCGAGCGCACCCCAATGTCCCCGCGCAGCAGCGCCTCGATGCCCTGCACCGCCGCGGACATGCCGGGGATGGTGGTCAGGCACGGGGTGTTCGAGCCGACGGCCGCCGTACGGATGTCCCAGCCGTCGACGCGCGATCCGACGCCGAACGGGGTGTTGACGATGAGCGCGATCTCCCCGTTCGCAATCATCGTCACGATCGTTGGTTCGCCGCCCGGGCCGGGGCCGTGGTGGCCCTTGCGGACCACCCGGGCCGGGACGCCGTTGCGGCGCAGGACGTCGGCGGTGCCGCCGGTGGCCAGGATCTCGAAGCCGAGGTCGTGCAGACGCTTGATCGGGAAGATCATCGAGCGTTTGTCCCGGTTGGCCACCGACACGAACGCGGCGCCCTTGACCGGCAGTGACCCGTAAGCACCGGCCTGCGACTTCGCGAACGCGACACCGAAGGTGGAGTCGATGCCCATGACCTCGCCGGTGGAGCGCATCTCCGGGCCGAGGATGGTGTCGACGTGCACGCCGTCGGCGGTGCGGAACCGGTTGAACGGCATCACCGCCTCCTTCACCGCAACGGGTGCGTCGAACGGCAGGTCGGCGCAGTCGCCCTCCTTGGGGAGCAGGCCCTCCATGCGGAGATCGGCGATGGAGGCGCCCAACATCACGCGGGCTGCCGCTTTCGCGAGCGGTGTCGCCGTGGCCTTGGAGACGAACGGGATGGTGCGCGAGGCACGCGGGTTCGCCTCCAGCACATAGAGCACGTCGGCCGCGATCGCGTACTGGACGTTGAGCAGACCCCGCACGCCCACTCCCCTGGCGATCGCCTCGGTGGTCACGCGAATCCGCTCGATGTCGGAGTTACCCAACGTGATCGGCGGCAGCACACAGGCCGAGTCGCCGGAGTGGATGCCGGCCTCTTCGATGTGCTCCATCACGCCGCCGAGGAACAGTTCGGTGCCGTCGTAGAGCGCGTCGACGTCGATCTCCACGGCGTCGTCGAGGAAACGGTCCACCAGCACCGGACGGTCGGCGGAGATCTCGGTGGCGCGGGAGATGTAGTCGGCGAGCATCTCCTCGCTGTAGACGATCTCCATCCCGCGCCCGCCCAGGACATAGGACGGGCGGACGAGGACCGGGTAGCCGACCTCGTCGGCGATCTCCTTGGCCTCGGCGAAGGAGAACGCGGTCCCCCACTTCGGGGCGGTCAGCTTCTCGTTCGCGAGCACGCGGCCGAACGCGCCGCGGTCCTCGGCGAGGTGGATGGCCTCGGGCGAGGTGCCGACGATCGGCACGCCGTTGGCCTTGAGCGCCTTGGCCAGGCCGAGCGGCGTCTGCCCGCCGAGCTGCACGACGACGCCGACGACCTCGCCGGTCTGCTGCTCGGCGTGCACGACCTCCAGGACGTCCTCGAGGGTGAGCGGCTCGAAGTACAGGCGATCGGAGGTGTCGTAGTCCGTGGAGACGGTCTCCGGGTTGCAGTTCACCATGACGGTCTCGAACCCGGCGTCGCGTAATGCGAACGAGGCGTGCACGCAGGAGTAGTCGAACTCGACGCCCTGACCGATGCGGTTCGGGCCGGAGCCGAGGATGACGACCTTGGGCTTGGACCCGGCCTTGACCTCGTTCTCCGAGTCGTAGCTCGAGTAGTGGTAGGGGGTGTGGGCCTCGAACTCGCCGGCGCAGGTGTCGACGGTCTTGTAGACGGGGCGAATCCCGAGGGCGTGCCGCACGCCGCGGACGACGTCCTCGGGCATCGAGCGCATCTCGGCGATCTGCGAGTCCGCAAAGCCGTGTCGCTTGGCCAGCGCCAGCAACTCCGGGTCCAGCTGGTCGGCCTCGATGACCTCGGTGGCGACCTCGTGCAGCAGCAACAACTGGTCGACGAACCAGGGGTCGATCTTGGTGGCGTCGTGGATCTGTTCCGGGGTCGCCCCGGCACGCAGCGCCTTCACGACGTCGCTCAGGCGGCCGTCGTAGGGCGTCGCGATCCTCTCCAGAAGTGACGCGGCGTCACCTGGCTCGCCGGCCCACGAAAGGGTGGCGCCCTTCTTCTCCAGCGAGCGCAGCGCCTTCTGCAGCGCCTCGGTGAAGTTGCGCCCGATCGCCATGGCCTCGCCGACGCTCTTCATGTGCGTGGTCAGGCGTGCGTCGGCCTGCGGGAACTTCTCGAACGCGAAGCGCGGAACCTTGACGACGACGTAGTCCAGGGTCGGCTCGAAGCTCGCCGGGGTGACCTGGGTGATGTCGTTGCGGATCTCGTCGAGGGTGTACCCGATCGCCAGGCGCGCCGCGATCTTCGCGATCGGAAAACCCGTCGCCTTCGACGCCAGAGCCGAGGACCGCGAAACGCGGGGGTTCATCTCGATGACGATGAGCCGCCCCGTCGAGGGCTCGACGGCGAACTGGATGTTGCAGCCGCCGGTGTCGACGCCCACGGCGCGGATGACGTCGATGGCGACGTCGCGCATGTGCTGGTACTCGCGGTCGGTGAGGGTCAGGGCGGGCGCGACGGTGATGGAATCGCCGGTGTGCACGCCCATCGGGTCGAGGTTCTCGATCGAGCAGATGACCACGACGTTGTCGTTCCGGTCGCGCATCAGCTCGAGCTCGTACTCCTTCCAACCGAGGATCGATTCTTCGAGCAGGACCTCGCCGCGCCGGCCGGCCTTCTCGTCGGCGGAGTAGGTGAGGCCGGCGCCCGCGATTCGATGCAGGTCGGATTCGTTGTAGGCCATGCCGGAACCGGCGCCGCCCATGGTGAACGACGGCCGCACGACGACGGGGTAGCCGAGGTCCTCGGCGCCCTTGAGGCAGTCGTCCATCGAGTGGCAGACGATCGAACGCGCGCACTCGGCGCCGATGTCGGCGACGATCGCCTTGAACTTCTCCCGATTCTCGCCGGCCTCGATCGCCTCGACCTTGGCGCCGATGAGCTCGACGTTGAACTCCTCCAGAGTCCCGTCGGCGTGCAGCGCCATCGCGGCGTTCAGCGCGGTCTGGCCGCCGAGCGTCGGCAGGACCGCATCGGGGCGCTCCTTGGCGATGACCGCCCGCACCATCTCCGCAGTGATCGGCTCGACGTAGGTGGCGTCGGCGAACTCCGGGTCGGTCATGATCGTGGCCGGGTTGGAGTTGATCAGGCTGACTCGCAGGCCCTCCGCGCGCAGCACGCGGCAGGCCTGGGTGCCGGAGTAGTCGAACTCGCAGGCCTGCCCGATGACGATCGGCCCGGAGCCGATCACCAGGACGCTGCGGATGTCGTCCCGTTTAGGCATGCACTGACTCGCTTTTCCTCGATGAACCGCCCGAACCGCTCATCAATTCGGTGAAGCGGTCGAACAGGTATCCGGCATCGTGCGGACCGGCCGCCGCCTCCGGGTGGTACTGGACGGAAAATGCGCGGGCGTCCAGGCAGCGCACGCCCTCGACAACGTCGTCGTTCAGGCAGACGTGGCTCACTTCCGCGCGCCCGTAGGGGGTTTCGACGGCGCCTTCGAGCGGCGCGTCGACGGCGAAGCCGTGGTTGTGCGCGGTGATCTCCACCTTGCCGGTCGTGCGGTCCATGACCGGCTGGTTGATGCCGCGGTGGCCGAAGCGGAGCTTGTATGTGCAGAATCCCAGTGCCCGGCCGAGGATCTGGTTGCCGAAGCAGATGCCGAACAGCGGAACGTCGGCTTCGAGCACCCCGCGCGCGAGGTCGACGGCATAGTCGGCGACCCCGGGGTCGCCCGGACCGTTGGACAGGAACACCCCGTCGGGATGACGCGCCAAGACCTCGGCAGCACTCTCGCCGGCCGGAACGACGTGGACTTCGATGCCGCGTTGGGCCATCCGGTGCGGGGTCATCGCCTTGATGCCCAGATCGACCGCGACGACGGTGAAGCGCCGCTCCCCGATCGCGGGCACCACATAGGCCTCGGAGGTGGACACCTCACGGGCCAGATCCGCGCCGAGCATGCTCGGGCTCTGCAGGACCCGCTCGAGCAACGCGCCCGCATCGGTTTCGATGCTGGATACCCCGACACGCATCGCCCCGGAATCGCGCAGGTGACGAGTCAACGCGCGGGTGTCGATGCCGCTGATCCCCACCACCCCGGCCGCGTCCAATTCCTCGGCCAGTGGACGACGCGAGCGCCAGTTCGACGGGATGCGAGCCGGGTCGCGGACGACATACCCGGCAACCCAGATCTTGCGGGACTCCGCGTCCTCATCGTTGACCCCGGTGTTGCCGATGTGCGGAGCCGTCATCACCACGACCTGGCGGTGATAACTGGGGTCCGTCAGCGTCTCCTGATACCCCGTCATACCCGTGTTGAACACCGCCTCGCCGAACGTCTCCCCGACGTGCCCATAGGCCCGGCCCCGGAACGTGCGGCCGTCTTCCAGAACCAGCAGTGCGCCCGGATGTCTCATGCGCCATTCCTTCCGAGGCCTGTCAGCCTCCACGACCGGGCGAAAACGGCAAATCGGGCGCTGGGGTGGTCGTGGGGGATGACATCCCCCACGACCGGGGGCCGGCATTGCGTCATACGAGTTTCCCGTCAAGAACCGTGGGTGTTCCGCGCAAGATGGTCACGATCACCGAACCGGGCATCCGGCGTTCCCGAAACGGCGTGTTACGTGAGCGCGAGGCCAAGGCGTCCCGGTCGACGGTCCAGGCCGCGGCCGGGTCGTAGAGGGTGAGGTTGGCGGGGGCGCCGACGGCCAGTCCCCGCCCGTGCCCGTCGACGCGCCCGATCCGCGCCGGGCGAGCCGACATGCGATCCGCAACCGCGGCCCAGTCCATCAGGCCGCCCTCGACCATCACCTGGTGCACGACCGGCAGCGCCGTCTCCAGGCCCAGCATGCCCATCGCGGCCGTACCCCACTCGCAGTCCTTGCACTCATCCGGATGCGGGGCATGGTCGGTGGCAACGGCGTCGATGGTGCCGTCGGCCAGACCGGCCCGCAGGGCATCCACATCGGCCTGGGTACGCAGCGGCGGGTTGACCTTGAAGACCGGGTCGTAGCTCGCGACCAGGTCATCGGTAAGCAGCAGGTGATGGGGTGTCACCTCCGCGGTCACCTCCCAGCCCTTGCTCTTGGCCCAGCGAATCAACTCCACCGAGCCGGCGGTGGATACGTGGCAGACGTGCAATCGAGACCCGACGTGCGCAGCGAGCAGGCAGTCCCGGGCGATGATGGCCTCCTCGGCGACCGCGGGCCAGCCACCCAGCCCGAGCAGAGCCGACATCTCGCCCTCGTTCATCTGGGCGCCCTCGGTCAGCCGGGGCTCCTGCGCGTGCTGGGCTACGACGCCGTCGAAGGCCTTGACGTATTCCAGTGCCCGGCGCATCAGCACCGCATCGGACACGCAATGCCCGTCGTCGGAGAAGACCCGCACCGCGGCCGGGCAATCGGCCATCGCGCCGAGTTCGGCGAGTTGCTCCCCGGCCAGGGCGACGGTGACCGCGCCGACCGGGCGGACGTCGGCGTGGCCGTGCTGCTGGCCCAGGCGCCAGACCTGTTCGACGACCCCGGCGGTGTCGGCGACCGGGGAGGTGTTGGCCATCGCGTGCACAGCGGTGAACCCGCCGAGGGCGGCGGCCTGGGTGCCGGACTCGATCGTCTCGGCGTCCTCACGACCTGGCTCGCGCAGGTGGGTGTGCAGATCGACCAGCCCCGGCAACGCGATAAGCCCGCCGGCCTCGATGACCTGGGCACCCGCGCGGGAGAGCCCGGCGCCGATCTCGGCTATCCGCCCGTCGGCAAGGCGCAGGTCGGCCGGCTCACCGCCGAGCAGGTTCGCCCCCCGGATCAGGATGGCAGTCATGACCTCTCCTCGTTCTGCCCGAAGGCGGGCTCTGAGCCATCGGACTGGCCGATGGCAGGTGTGCTGCCGGACAGCAGCAGGTAGAGCACGGCCATCCGCACGCTGACGCCGTTGCGCACCTGTTCGACGATGGTGGAGCGCGGTGAGTCGGCGACCGCGGCCGCGATTTCCATCCCCCGGTTCATCGGACCGGGATGCATGACGATCGCGTGCTCGGGCAGGGCCTGCATCCGGGGCACATCCAGGCCATAGCGGCGGCTGTACTCGCGGGCGCTGGGAAAGAACGCATCGTTCATCCGCTCGTGCTGGACCCGCAGCATCATCACCACGTCGCTCTTGGCCAGTTCGGCGTCCAGGTCGTAGGACAGCGCACACGGCCAGGTCCCGATGCCCACCGGCAGCAGGGTGGGCGGGGCCACCAGCGTCACCTGCGCGCCGAGGGTGTGCAGGAGGCGCACGTTGGAGCGGGCAACCCTGCTGTGCAGCACGTCTCCCACGATGGTGACCCGGCGCCCGTCGAAGCCGCCCAGGCGCCGCCGCATCGTGAAGGCGTCCAGCAGTGCCTGGGTGGGGTGCTCGTGGGTGCCGTCGCCGGCATTGACGACGCTGCCCCGGATCCAGCCCGCGGTCGCGAGGCGGTGCGGTGCCCCCGAGGCCGAGTGCCGCATGACCACCGCGTCGGCCCCCATCGCCTCCAGGGTGAGGGCGGTGTCCTTCAGGCTCTCGCCCTTGGACACCGACGAACCCTTGGCCGCGAAGTTGATGACGTCCGCGGAAAGTCGTTTGGCCGCCACCTCGAAGGACGTCCGGGTGCGGGTGGAGTCCTCAAAGAACAGATTGACCACGGTGCGCCCGCGCAGGGTCGGCAGCTTCTTGATGGGCCGGTCCGCGAGCCGCGCCAGTTCCTCCGCGGTGTCCAGGATCAGCAGCGCGTCCGCCCGGCTCAGGTCGGCCGCGGAGAGCAGGTGCCGCTTCATCGCGGCACCTGCGGCG
>JBQTII010000156.1:0-5739 GCA_052388275.1 Sporichthyaceae bacterium
ACCCCGGGGGGTGTCGCGGCGGGGCCTCGCGCCGGGGCGTGTTGGGTGCCGATTGGGCCACCCCCTCAGCGGACGTCCGCGGTTTGCGGGCGCAGGGGTGGGCGCATCAGGGGAGCCCCGCCGCGAAGGATCACCTGGGCCAAGCCCGCGGGAGTGGGGTGGTCGAACACCTCGCGCACACTCACCTCGCGCCCCAGGGCCGCACGCAGCCGGCTGACCAGCCGGACCGCGGACAGCGAGTGCCCACCGAGGTTGAAGAAATCCTCACCGGGGCCCGCGGCCCGCCCGACGACCTCGCTCATGACCTCGCACACCAGCGCGGTGAGTCCGGCGTCTGCGCTGGCACGGACCGGCCCGGCGAAGGCGCGACTCGGCGCCGGCAACGCCGCCCGATCGAGCTTGCCCGCCGCGGTCCGCGGCAGGGCATCGAGCACGATCAGCTCGGAGGGCACCAGCGCCCCGCCCAGCAGGGAGGCGGCGTGAGCGCGGACCTGGGCGGGATCGGGCGCGGCCTGCCCCGCTGCGCCTACCAGGTAGCCGAGGAGGACATCGCCGTGCACAGCGACCGCGGCGGCCCCGACCCCCGGTGCCGAGGCGAGCACAGCCTCGACCTGCGCCGGTTCGAGGCGATGGCCACGGACCTTGAGCTGATCATCGGTGCGCCCGAGATACTCCAGCTCCCCCGCGTTGTTGACCCGGACCAAATCCCCGGTGCGGTACATCCGCGCCCCGGCGCCTTCGGCGGGGTCGGCGACGAAGCGCGCAGCGCTCAGCGCGCTCTGGCGCAGGTAGCCGCGGGCCAGGCCGCGCCCACCGAGGTAGAGTTCGCCCGCGACGCCGTCGGGGACCGGCGCCAGCCTCGTGTCCAGGACATAGGCACGCACGTCGGGGTCCGCCACCCCGATCGGCACCGTCGGCGCACCAAGGGCGGTCTCGGCCAGGGTGGCGTTCACGCAGGCCTCAGTGGGGCCGTAGCAGTTCAGAACCCGGTGCGCCCCGCGCCAGCGCGCGATCACCGCCACCGGAACAGCCTCGGTGCCGCACAGCAAGGTGGCACCCGCTGGCAATTCGGTCCCTGCAGGAAAGGTTGCCAGCACCGCCGGCGGCAGCGCCGCGACAGTGACCTGATGTTCCCTCAGATAACAGGCAAGTCCCTCGTCCGGGAGGCGGAGGTGCTCCGGCACGATCACCAGGCGGCCGCCGGAGAGCAGCGCCATGCACAGCTCCCAGAACGCCACGTCGTAGGCGAAGGACGCGAACTGCGAGACCACGCTCGCGGGTCCCAGGCCCAGGCGCAGTTCCTGCGTCGCGATCAGCTTCGCCACGCCTTCGTGTGGAACGAGCACCGCCTTCGCCTTACCGGTCGTGCCCGAGGTGTAGACCAGATAGGCGCCGTCGAGTGGGCTCAGCGCCACCGGCGGCTGCGGCTGCGGCTGCGGCTGCGGCTGCGGATCGTCTAGGCAGATCACGGGCACCGTCCCGAGCAGCGATCGCAGCGCGCCGGTGCTCACCGCGGCGACCGCCTCCGAATCAGCGAGCAGGTCGGCGCGGCGGGCAGGGGGATCGCCTGGATCCAGACACAGGTAGGCCGCCCCGGCGCGCATGACCGCGATCACCGCCGCGATCTGGTCCAGCCCGCGCGCCAGCAGGACCGCGACGACGTCGCCGCGGACCACGCCGGCTCGAGCCAGGGCGGCGGCGATCCGGGCGGACCGGGAGTCCAGTTCGGCGTAGGTCAGCGTGCGCTCGCCGCATACCGCTGCCACCGCCTCCCCTCGCGCGCGGACCTGACGGGCGAAGGCCGAAGGGAACGTCGTGAGCCCGTACCCGGATGCGGTGTCGTTGCGAGCCGCCGCCGAAGCGATCTCCTCGGGTGTGCGTACCCGCAGGCGGGACAGCGCGAGATCCGGGCGCTGCAGCGCGTCGCGCCACAACGTGACCAGCCGATCCGCGAGGCGCTCCGCCGTGGACGCGGTGAACCGGTCCAGGGCGTACTCCAGCGCGATCTCCAGGCCACCGTCCGGCCGGGTGGCCACCTCGATCCCGAGGTCGAACTTCGCGGTGGCGCCGGCCACGTCCACATCCGAGATCTCCAAGGAGGCGAGCTCCCAGTACGCCCGGTCCACCTGCTGGTGAGCCACCATCACCGAGAACACCGGATGACGCCCGGTGACCCGCGGCGGGTTCAGTCCCGCCACGAGATCCTCGAAAGGCAGGTCGGCGTGCGCGAGGGCGTCCAGGGTGACGTCCCGCGCTCGCTCGGTGAGGGTGCGCAGGCTCGGGTCGCCACCGGTGTCCATCCGCAGCGGCACGCTGTTGACGAACAGTCCGACCAGGCCCGCGAGACGGTCGTCGTCCCGGCCGGCGACCGGGGTCCCGACCACGATGTCGGTGCCTGCCCCGAGACGGGTCAGCAGGGCGTTGACCACGGCGAGGGTGACCATGAACTCCGTCGCCCCGACCTCGCGGGCCAGCGTCCGCAGCGCCAGCCCGCTCTTGGCAGGCAGCGACCGGGTGACGGTGGCACCCCGGCCATCGAAAGGCGCGGTGCGGGCCCGGTCGGCGGGCAGCGCCAGCTCCGGCGGGGCTCCGTCGAGCACCTCGCGCCAGTGCGCGAGCTGACGAGCGGCCACGCTCGCCGGGTCCGCGTGATCGCCGAGCAGGCTGCGCTGCCACTGCGCATAGTCGCCGTAGGTGAGCGGCAAGGGCTCGAAGACCGGGGCCTGTCCACGCGCCCGCGCGGCGTAGGCGGTTGCCAGGTCGGCGAAGAACGGGGAGTCGGAGGCCTCATCGGCGGCGATGTGATGCAGTACCAGCAGCAGGACGTGCTCTGCGGCCGCGATCGGCAGCAGATGCGCCCGCAGCGCGCCCTGCCTACCAAGGTCGAATGGCGCGGCCGCCAACTCCCCGAGACGGGCAGGAAGCTCGATCTCGGACACCGGTTCCTCGCGCAGCAGCGGTACGGCGTAGTCCGTCTGGATCCGGGACGTCGGTTCACCGTCGACGACCTCGACGCACGAGCGCAAGGTTTCGTGACGTTGGATCAGATCAGCGAAGGCGCCGTGCAACGCCTCGACGTCGAGTGGTCCGCGCAGGCGCAGTGGGATCGGAATGTGGTAGGCCGCCGGATTGATCTCGTCATGGGTGTGCAGGAACCACAACCGGCGCTCGGATGCGGACAGCGGCCTGCTCTCCCGGGGTGGTGCGGCACGCAACTGCGCGCGCGGGGACTCCCCCGTACCGGTGGCCCCGCAGGTGATAGCCCGGGCCAGTGCGGCCGAGGTGCGGTGGGTGAACACGTCCCGCAGGGCGAGCGGAGCCCGGGTGAGGGCTCGGATCCGGTTCGCGAGGCGCGCGGCCAGGAGCGAGTGCCCGCCGCAGGCGAAGAAGTCCTCGCCGGGTGCGAGTGCGGGCAGCTCGAGCACCTCCGCCATCAATGCGGCGATGAGCAGCGCGAGCTCGCCGTTCGCTCGGGGAGGCGCGGCGGCACTTGACGATGCCCGCGGCGGAAGGTCGGTGAGCGCGGGCGCGACCGGCACGCCCGCCAGAGGTTCCTGCGGGTGTCGCAGCAGCTCTGCCAGTTCGGTGAGGATTTCCCTCGCCTGCTCGGCGTCGACCACCTCGCCGCGGTACTCCAGCGTGAGGGACAACGCCGGGCCGGGGTCAACGGCCAGCGTCAGCGGGTAGTGCGTGGGGTCATCCTCGGTCAGCACCGACAGGTTCAGCCCGGGACCCGGGGCGCCGCCGGGCCCGTCGGGATAGTTCTCCACCACGAGGAGAGTGTCGAAGAGTTCGCGGTGGCCCGCGGCGGCGGTGATCTCGGGAAGGGACAGGAACTCCTGGTCCAGCAAAGCCGCCGACTCCTGCTGGCGCCGCTGCGCCGCGCGCGCCAGGGTGTCGCCGTCGGCGAAGCGCACCCGGGCCGGGACGGTGTTGATGAACAGGCCCACGGTGTGATCGGCATCGGGAAGGTCGCTGGGCCGCCCGCTGACGGTCAACCCGAAGACGACGTCACCTCGCCCGCTCATCCGGGCGAGCACGACGGCCCAGGCGGTCGCCACCAGGACTGCGGGCGTGAGGCCGGCCGCCGCAGCCAGCGCGGGCACATCGATGTCGCCCGACTCCGATTCGACACGCAGCGGCACCTGCTCCGCCGGGCCGGCCCCGGCCGCGATCAGGGTCGGGACGGCCCCGGTGAGGGCACTGCGCCAGGCAGCGCGCGCGCCGGGAACGTCCTGATCGCGCAGGTGCCGCAGGAACGCGCCGAACGAGGGGGCCGGAGCGAGCTCGGCGCAGCCGGCATAGAGCTGCGCCAGGTCGGCGACGAGGATGGGTGCCGACCAGCCATCGGTGAGCAGGTGATGCTGAGTCAGAATTAGCCGCTGGTGGTCCGGACCGAATCGGAGGAGCAACGCGCGCAGCAGGGGTGGCCGCGCGAGGTCGGCCTGGGCGAGGGCGCCCGCCTCGGCGGCGGCGAGCACTCCGACGGCGGCCTCGGGATCGGCGGCGCCCGAGAGGTCGTGTTCGCTCCAGGGAACCTGGGCGGCGCTTGCCACCGGGCTCACCCAGCGTCCCAATCCGGTGCGCAGGAAGGCGGCACGCAGCGCGTCATGGCGCGCGATCACCGCGTCCAGGGCGGTGCGCAGCCGGGACGGATCCCACCCGCCGTCCAGGGCGAGGACGCTTTGGGAGAGGTAGACCCCCGTTGCCTCGCCGAGTTCGGCGTGGAAGAGCAGGCCCTCCTGCAGGGGCGTCACCGGCCACACCAGGTGCGGGGTGCCTGCGAACCGGGCGCACACCTCGTCGAGTTCGACCTGGGTGAGCGCGAGCAGGTCGACATCGGACGGGGTCAGCCCGCCCGCAGCGCCCACGGCAGTGCTGTGCGCGGCGAGGTCGGTCAACGCGGCGGCGAACGCGGTCTGCAGCCGGCTCAGTTGGTCCGGGGTGATCGCCGCAGCGAGCGCGCTGAACCGGATCCGGAGCTCCCCGGTGGCGAGCAGCTCGGCGTCGATCTCCAGGGCATGGGGGACCGGCAGATCCGGGGGGGATTCGGGCGGCACGAGGTCGTCGAGGTCGCCGACCGGCTCGAAGAAGCCCGGCGGGTGCGAGGCGGTGTCCACGCCGGTTTCGGCAACTCGCCCGTAGTAGTTCAGGACGACCTCGGGCGCCGGCAGGGCTCCCAGCCGCTCGCGGGTGTCCGGATCCAGGTAGCGCACCAGGCCGTAGGTCAGGCCGTCGGTGCCGCCGGGCAGCGCCCGGCGCGCCTCCTTCACCGTGCGCAGCACTTCCCGCAGCCCCTGCGGTCCGCTCGCGCAAAGCGCGTCGATCGGCAGTCGCACCGGGTGCAGGCTGGTGAACCAGCCCACGGCGGCGGACCGGTCGGGCCCGTCGGCGCCGGTGTCGGCGCGGCCATGGCCCTCCACCGCGACCACCAGGGCTCGCTCGTCGCCGCCGGCCCCTCGAGTGCGCGCCACCGCAAGGGCCAGACCGGCCAGGAGCACGTCGTCGCCGCTGGCGCGGTAGGCCAGGGGCAGTGCGGTGAGCAGTGCACTCGCGATCCGCGCGGGCAGCACCAGCTCGCGCTCGCTCGTGTCGGCGACCCGGTCGGTGAGGGGGTCCGCAGCTCGGGTCCCGATCGTCATCGTGGGACGGTCCAGCACCTGCGCCCACAGGTGCACCTGCTCGGTCGCCGCCCTGACCCCGGCGCCCAGCGCCAGGGCATGGGCGCGGAAGGGGACC
>JBQTII010000157.1:0-7228 GCA_052388275.1 Sporichthyaceae bacterium
TGCCCTGCAACGCGGCGTGGATCTGCTGGGACTCCCCGACCGGGACCCGGGGGTCGTTGACGCCGTGGACGAGGAAGAGCGGGGCGCGCATCGCGTCCAGGGCGTTGATCGGAGAGAGGCGCTCGAGCAGGTCCCGGTCGCGCTCGAGCGAGCCGTACTCCCGCTCGCGGAAGGCCCGCCGCCAGACTGCGGTGTTCTCCAGGAACGTCACCAGCGACGACATACCGACCAGGCAGACGCCGGCGGCCCACAGCTCGGGCTGGAACGCCAGCCCGGCCAGCACCATGTACCCGCCATAGGAACCGCCGTAGATCGCGGCGCGGCCCGGGTCCAGGTCGTCGGTGGCCGCGATCCAGGCGTGGATCGAGGCCATGTCGGTGATCGAGTCGAAGCGCTTCTCGACGTCATCGAGCGCCTGATACCGGCGCCCGTAGCCGGTCGAGCCACGCACATTCGGCGCGATCACCGCGAAGCCGCGCGCGATCAGATATTGCGTCAGCGCCGCGAACGAGGGTCGGTACTGGCCCTCCGGCCCGCCGTGCATCACCAGAACAACCGGCCGACGCCCGGGCGCCGGGCCGCGCGGGCGGAAGAGGTAGGCGGGGATCTGCTCGCCGTCGTGCGCCGCAATGCGTACCAGGTCTGGCGCGACCAGCGCAGTGGGGTCGAGCCGGTGCGGGGAGCGGGTGAGGCGGTCCGAGGCGCCGGTAACGGTGTCGTAGCGCCACCCGTCGCCCGGGACCAGCGGCGAGGAATAGGAGTAGCTCAGGTAACGCCCGTCGCGGGAGAACCGGAACCCGGCGGCGACCCCGACGCCGGGCAGCGGGGGCCGCGCCGTGCACGACATCGTCACCGGGTCGTACAGGCTTGCCTGCGTCGCACCGTCGACGTTCGCGCGCACGAGCAGGTGCCGGCCAGACCAGTCCAGCACTGCCTCGGTCTCCCAGCCGAGGTCCAGCACCTCGGTCAGGGCGCCGTTCGGGGTGCCCTGAACGAGTATCGACATGTCCCGATCCACGTCGTGGGAGACGAAGAACGCCGAGGAATCCGGCAGCCAGGTCGGGGAGCCGACCTGGGCCGCCTTGGCGTGCGGGGCGATCTCGGTCAAGGCGCCGCTGGTGCGATCCAGCAGGTGCAGCGTCGAGTCCCCCGGCGTCTCGGTGAGCGCGCCCAGCGTCAAATAGCGGGCGTCGGGGGAGAAACCCCCGGCCCAAGTCCAGCCACCGGGCGCGTGCACCAGCTCCTCGGTGCCCGCGTTGACCTCGCGCACCCAGACGTCGAAATCGGCGCCGGTGCGGCGGTTCGTCGCGTAGGAGAACAGGGTGCCGTCCCGGCTGAACCCGCCGCTGCGATGGATGTGGTCGGTGTCCACCACCAGCGGGGTCAGCGCGTCAAGGCTGGTGAGCGGGTAGGTGACCGCCCTGCCGTCGGGCCCCGGTTCGTCGATGAGGGGGAGCAGGTAGAGCTGATGCTTCTCGTTGCCGCCGGCGTCCACGCCGAGCAGCACCGTGTCCGTGCCCTCGGGCGCCACCGGCAGGTAGCCCCCGCCGACGGGCTCGGGCAGGTCCGTGAGCTGGTCGAGCACGTCGAGCTCGACCCCGTCGCTCTGCACGGCGGCGGCGGGAAGCCGGTAGAGCTGGGCGCTGCCCGGCAGATCCGAGCTGATCAACAGGTACTCCCCCGACGGGGAGAAGCCCGCCGGGGCGGCCGTGCGGGTCTGCAGGTAGGCGCGGATGTCGGGCTCGGCGGGGCCTGGGTTCTCGATCATCGCAAGCGCCTTCCTGTCAGTCGTTGTGGTCGTTGCGGCGCCCGATTCGCGCGATCTGTCGCAGCCACAAGGGACGACGTGCCCCACGAACTCGGCCAGCGTGCTGCATGCCGCGTGGCGGTGGCGACGCACCCCACCGCCACAGCGCGCTCCGGTACCCTCCGGGCGGGGACGGGAGAGTGGCGCGAGCGATGAATGAGAAGGACCGCCGCGACTCAGACATGCCCTGGAACCCTGCGCCCGAGCGCCCGCTCTTTCGCGATGAAGTTGCCCCTGCGCGCCCGCAGGATTCCCCGACCGTCGTCCAGCGCGAGGTCAAACCGTTCCCGCCCACCCAGGTCGGCCCACGAAGCGATGACCCGCCGCCGCGGCCCCCGCCCCAGACCCCACTCGCCGCCTACCCGCCGCCACCGCCACCCCCCGCACCAGCCGGGATGGGCGGCGGGCCGCCCAGGGCCCCGGTCGCGGCACGCATGGACTCCCCCGCCCGCCCGAGGCGCCGGTTTCGCCGCCGCCGGGTGCTCATCGCCGTCCTGGTGCTGGTGCTGGTGCTGCCGGTTGCGACGTACTTCTTCGCCGATTCCCGCCTGGAGCGCATCGACGCGTTTCCGCCGGAGAGCACCCGCCCCGCAGCGACCCCCGGCAGCGACTGGCTGATCGTCGGCTCGGACTCTCGCGAGGGTCTGTCCCGCAAGCAGCGTCAGGAGCTGGCGACGGGCAAGGCGAGCGGGCAACGAGCGGACACGATGATGCTGCTGCACATCCCCGATTCCGGCGGCGGGCCGACGCTGGTCAGCCTGCCCCGCGACCTCTACGTGCCGATCCCCGGCCGCTCGCAGAACCGGCTCAACGCCGCGTTCGCGTTCGGCGGCGCGCCACTGCTGGTCCGCACGGTGGAGCAACTCACCCAGATCCGCATCGACCACTACGCCGAGATCGGCTTCGGCGGTCTCTTCGACCTCGTCAACGCGGTCGGCGGGGTCGACCTGTGCATCAAGGAGGCCCGCAAGGACCCCAAGGCGGGCCTGAACATCAAGAAGGGCTGTCAGAATCTCGACGGCGGCGAGGCCCTGGGCTACGCCCGCTCGCGCGCGTCGACGCGCGGGGACTTCGACCGGGTCGACCAGCAACGTCAGATCGTCGGCGCACTGCTGGACAAGGTCGCCAGCCCGGCGACGGTGCTCAACCCCTTCCGCGCCTGGTCGCTGGCGACCAAGGGGGCGGGCGCGCTGTCCATCGACGACGGAGATCACCTGATCGACCTGGCGCGTCTGGCCTGGGCCGCGAAATCTTTGGACAGCGACGGGACCACGACGACCGTGCCGATCGCGTCGGAGTTCACCGCGGCCGGCGTCGGTTCGGTGGTCAGCGCGGACAAGACCCGGGCCGGCGCGATGTTCACCGCGCTGCGTCAGGACCGCCAGGTGCCCAAGTCCGCGCTCATGCAGTGAGCCGACCATGGTCGCCCGCTCATGAATGACCTGGGGCCCACTTCCGCGCCCGATTTGCCCGATTCCGCGGGGTCGGCGCGCAACAATGAGCGACGAACCACCCTGATCGACGCGCTACCCGACGGCGCGGACGCCGACGCCCTCTTCGACGCGTTCACCGACTGGGCCACCGACACCGGACTGGACCTCTACCCGGCTCAGACCGAGGCACTGATCGAGCTCGTCTCGGGCTCGAACGTCATCCTCACCACGCCCACCGGCTCGGGGAAATCACTGGTCGCCACCGGCGCGCATTTCGTCGCGCTGGCCAAGGCGCAACGCACGTACTACTCCGCACCGATCAAGGCCCTGGTGTCGGAGAAGTTCTTCGCCCTCTGCGACGTTTTCGGGGCCCAACGCGTCGGGATGCTCACCGGCGACGCGAGCGTGAACCCCGACGCCCCGATCGTGTGCTGCACCGCCGAGGTCCTCGCCAACATCGCCCTGCGCGAAGGGGCCGACGCGAACATCGGCCAGGTCGTGATGGACGAGTTCCACTTCTATGCCGAACCCGACCGCGGCTGGGCCTGGCAGGTGCCGCTGCTCGAACTGCCGCAGGCTCAGTTCCTGCTGATGTCGGCAACCCTGGGTGACGTCACCAGGTTCCGCGAGGACCTCACCGCGCGCACCGGGCGGGACACGGCGGTGGTGTCCTCGGCGACGCGACCAGTCCCGCTGCACTATTCCTGGGTCCTGACTCCGGTACACGAGAGCGTCGAAGAACTTCTGATGACGCGTCAGTCTCCGGTCTACGTCGTGCACTTCACCCAGAAGGACGCCCTGGATCGCGCGCAGTCCCTGCTCAGCCTCACCTTGTGCACCCGCGAGCAGAAGGACGCGATCGCCACGCACATCGGGGATTTCCGGTTCGCTCCCGGGTTCGGGCGCACCCTGGCGAAACTGGTCAAGCACGGAGTCGGCGTGCACCACGCCGGGATGCTGCCCAAGTACCGGCGTCTGGTGGAGCAGCTCACCCAGGCCGGTCTGCTCAAGGTGGTGTGCGGCACCGACACCCTCGGTGTCGGCATCAACGTCCCGATCCGCACGGTGCTTCTCACCGGCCTGGCCAAGTACGACGGGGTGCGCACCCGGATCCTGCGGGTGCGCGAGTTCCACCAGATCGCCGGGCGGGCCGGGCGGGCCGGGTTCGACACCGCGGGGTTCTGTGTCGTGCAGGCCCCCGAACACATCGTCGAGAATGCGCGCCGCCTGGCCAAGGCCGGCGATGACCCGGTGAAGATCAAGCGGGTGCAGAAGGTGAAGGCGGCCGAGGGCCAGGTGTCCTGGACCGAGGAAACCTACGACCGGCTGGTCAATGCCGAGCCCGAGTCGTTGACCAGCCGCATGCGGGTCTCGCATTCGATGTTGCTGAACGTCATCGCCCGCCCGGGCGATGGTTTCGAGCACATGCGGCACCTGCTGCGCGAGAACCACGAGGACCGCCCGCGCCAGAACGCCCTGATCCGACGTGCGATCAGAATCTATCGCGAGCTGCTGTCCGCGGGTGTCATCGAACGGCTCGCGGTACCGGACTCCTCCGGGCGCTGGGTCGCGCTGAAGGTGGAGCTGCAAACCAACTTCGCCCTCAACCAACCGCTCTCGCCCTTCGCGCTCGCCGCCTTCGGTCTGCTGGACCCGGAGTCCGAGACCCTGGCCCTGGACGTCATCTCCGTTCTGGAGGCGACGCTGGAGGATCCCCGGCCGGTGCTGATGGCCCAACAGCACGCGGCCCGCGGTGAGGCCGTGAGCGCCATGAAGTCCGAGGGCATCGAGTACGACGAGCGAATGGAACTGCTCGAGGACGTCACCTGGCCCAAGCCGCTGGCGGACCTACTCGAGGCCGCGTATGAGACCTACCGCGGCGGGCACCCGTGGATCGCGGAGTTCGCCCTGTCGCCCAAGTCGGTCGTGCGGGACATGCTCGAACGGGCGATGACCTTCGCCGAGTTCGTGGCGTTCTACTCCCTGCAACGCTCCGAGGGCATCGTGCTGCGCTACCTCGGCGATGCGTACAAGGCCCTGCGCCAGACCGTGCCGGACGCGCTCAAGGACGACTCGCTCACCGACCTGATCGAGTGGCTGGGCGAACTGATCCGCCAGACCGACTCGTCCCTGCTCGATGAGTGGGAGGCCCTGACGGAGGGAACTGACAGTGCGTCAGTGCTAGCTGCCCGCCCGAGTGAGCCCAAGGGGGTCACCGCGAACCGTCGCGCATTCACTGTCCTGGTCCGCAACGCCCTGTTTCGCCGGGTGGGCCTCGCCGCCCGGCACCGCTGGGCGGAGCTGGGCGAACTCGACGCCGAGGCGGGCTGGGCGGCCGGGAATTGGGCCGCCGCCATGGCGGACTACGTCGCCGAGTACGGCCCGCTGTCCACCGGGCCCGACGCGCGCGGTCCCGCGCTGCTCGTCATCGACGAAGCCCCGCAGGGGAGCCCGGGGACCTGGGCCGTCCGGCAGATTTTCGACGACCCGCACGGCGAGCGCGACTGGGGGATCTCCGCCGAGGTCGACCTGCGCGCCTCCGATGAACTCGGCGCCGCAGCCGTGCGGGTGATCTCCGTGGGACCCCACTAGTCTGAGCCTCGATCACCGACGAGCGGGAGGTTCTCATGTCCGGATCACGTCGACGTCGGCACAGCATCGGCGCCCTTGCGCTGGCGGCCCTGCTGGTGGCCGCGGGTTGTTCCGACGGGGAGTCAGGTGAGGCCACGACCGAGGACGCGGCCCCCGCAGCCAATGACGAGGCCCTGATCACCGCCCTCGCCACCGACTTCGTTACCGCAAGCGACGACCCGCGCACGTGCACCGAGCTCGCCACCCCCGGCCTGGTGACGGCTATTTTCGGAGACGTCGAGACCTGCGAGCGCGTCAGCAGCACACCCGATGACGGCGAGGACGCCACCGACGCCGCGGTCACCTCGATCGTGGTCAACGGCGACACGGCGACGGCGAACGTCAAGGAGATCGGCGGCGACACCGATGGCGCCACCGGCAAGTGGACCTTCGCGCGTGGCGGCGACGGGTGGCAGATCTCGGAGTTCAGCATCGACTATTTGCGCTCGATCGTCGCCGTCGCCTTCGGTCCGAACTACGAGAGCGACGGTCCCGAGGACCCCTTCGCCGACGCCGCTTTCCGCAACTGTGTCCGCAGCCGGTTCCTGGCGCTGGACGACCAGCGCTACCGGGCCATCGTGTATTCGCTCATCGCCGAACGCGACGATGCCGACGCCACCTTGGAGGGCTTCGGCACCGACTGCGTCGCGGCTTCCGAACAAACCCTGACGGAAACCCGCCGCAACTTCGAGGAAGGCTTCCGGAGTTCGATCCCGGACGATTTCCCGTCCGAGGTCGCCGACTGCGTGCTGCTGACCCTGCGCGAACTGGTCACCGATGCCGAGATTGAGGCCGCGGAGAACGACCCGTCCAAGTTCGAGGAGTTCGAGCAACTCGGTGCCGACGTCACCCAGGACTGCCTGGAGCAGGCCCAAGGCGTCTCGTCCTGACCCGACCGTGCAGGGCACATCTCGCATAGGGTCGTCGCACGGACGATCTACATGAATCGGGGCGAGCACTGATGGCCGAAACTCAGGATCCATCCGAAGGGCCGGAGCCGTACGGTACGCCGCCGAGCGGCTCGCCGCCCTACGGCCAACCGGGAGCACCCGGCTACGGTCAGCCGCCACAACTCCCCCCGACCATCGTCGCGCCGCCCGCCTACGGCCAGCCACAGGGCGCACCGGCCTACGGCCAGCCCGCGCCACCGCCCCCCTACGACCACCCCCCCGCCTACGGCCAACCCCCGACCTACGGCCAGCCCGCGCGACCGCCGCCCTACGGCCAACCCCCGACCTACGGCCAGCCCGCGCCCCCGCCCCCCGCCGGCCCCCCCCCCGCCGCCGGCCCGCCCCCGGGCGCCCCGGCCGCCGGCCCGCCCGCGCCCCCGCCGCCCGCCGGCCCCCCCCCGGCCGGC
>JBQTII010000158.1:0-29623 GCA_052388275.1 Sporichthyaceae bacterium
GGGCGGCGCCCGCGCCGGCGGCGAGGGGGGCGTGGGCGAACCACCGCGGGGGCAACCGGGCGCGGGCGTTGTCCACCGCATTGGGGTCGTACCGCGTCACGTGCGCGCCGGCCAGCTGCAGCTGGCCGGCGACGTCGAGGGCGGGGGAGTCGCGCACGTCGTCGGAGTCGGGTTTGAACGCCGCCCCGAGGACCGCGACCCGGCGCCCGCTCAGTGACCCGCCGCAGGCGGCCCGCGCGAGCTCGACCGTGCGCAGCCGGCGGCGGTTGTTGATCGCGTCAACCTCGCGCAGGAAGGTCAGGGCCTCGGCCGCACCGAGTTCGCCCGCCCGGGCCATGCACGCCCGGATGTCCTTGGGCAGGCACCCGCCGCCGAACCCGAGGCCGGCGTTGAGGAAGCGGCGCCCGATGCGCGGGTCGTGCCCGAGCGCATCCGCGAGCACGGTGACGTCCGCCCCGGCCGCCTCGCAGACCTCCGCCATCGCGTTGATGAAGGAGATCTTGGTCGCCAGGAAGGCGTTGGCAGCGACCTTGACCAGTTCGGCGGTCGCGTAATCGGTGACCAGGAACGGGGTCCCGGCACCGATCAGGTCGGCGTAGACCTCCCGTAGGCGTGGCTCGGCCCGCTGGTTCGGTCCGGATGCGACCCCGACAACCACTCGGTCCGGGCGCAGGGTGTCCTCGACGGCGAAGCCCTCGCGCAGGAACTCCGGGTTCCAGGCCAGCTCGGCCCCGGCTCCGACCGGGGCGGTGGCGGCGAGCACGTCGGCCAGCCGCGCCGCGGTGCCGACCGGCACCGTCGACTTCCCCACGACCACGCAGGGCCGTGTCAGGTGCGGGGCCAGGCCGCTCACGACCGCGTCGACCTGGGTGAGGTCGGCGGCGATGCCGCCGCGGCGCTGCGGGGTGCCCACGCAGGTGAAATGGGTATCGCCGAACTCGGCGACCTCGGCGAACGAGGTGGTGAAGCGCAGCCGCCCGCTCGCCAGGTGCTTCACGACCAGCGGCTCGAGGTCCGGCTCGTAGAAGGGGACCCGCCCGACCCGCAGGGAGTCGACCTTGACCGGGTCGATGTCCATCCCGAGGACGTCGAACCCGAGTTCGGCCAGGCAGGCCGCATGCGTGACACCGAGATAGCCGGTACCCAGCACCGTCATGCGCCGCTCGTCACTGCTTGCCATAATCTCCATTCTCCTGTGAATGGTGTGCTGGGTGTGGCGCCACCCGGGGGTACAAGATCCGATCAAAAGCCCACACACAGGGCGACTCGCCAAGATATGCACGCGCCAGGGCCCTCGTGCGCTGATACTTAGGGTTCCCCGCCACCCTGTCCGCTCGACCCGCCGGTCTTCCCCGCGCGCGCACTGACCTGGAGGGAAGGACCCCCGCGTTGCTGACCATCCCCTCCGACGATGTCGTGCGGCGCTCCGAGCGCGTACGGTTCCGTCGCGCGCTCGCCCTGCTGGGAATGACGGCGATCCTGCCCGGCTCGGCCCAGTTGATGTGCGGAAACAAGGTGGTCGGGCGGGCGGCGCTGCGCATCCTCGCGTTGCTGGTGGTCGGGGCGTTGGTCTCGTTCCTGATCATGGGCAAGGACGGCTACATCGAACTGGGGCTCGAGCCTCGCCCGCTCCTCCTGCTCGAGACCGCGATCATCGTGCTCGGGCTGTGCTGGCTCGCGCTGTTCATCGACGCCTGGCGCCTGGGCCGCCCGCCCACCCTGATCCGCGCGCACCGTCTGGTCTCCTCGGTGCTCTCGCTGGTGCTGATGGCCGCGGTCGCGGCGCCGGCCGCCTACAGCGCGAACCTGGTGGAGGCGCACCGCAAGTTCCTCGACGTGACCTTCGAAAAGGGCGGAAGGGCCGACCTCTACAAGGGCCGGCTGAACATCCTGCTGCTCGGTGGTGACGGCGGGCACAACCGCACCGGCGTGCGTACCGACTCGATCACCCTGGCCAGTATCGACGTCGAGTCCGGTCGAACCCTGATGTTCTCGCTGCCGCGCAACCTGCAGTACCTGCAGTTCCCGCCCGGCACCCCGATGGACGCCGCGTTCCCCAACGGGTACCCCGACTTCGCCTTCGGCATCTACACCTACGGCACCGAGCACCCCGAGCTGTTCCCCGGCGCGAAGGATCCCGGGGCCCTCGCTCTGCAGCAGGCCGTGGCCCAGACCCTGGGCGTTCCGGTGCACTACTACGCCCTGGTGAACCTGTCCGGCTTCCGCGCAGTGGTCGACGCCATCGGTGGCGTGACGATCAACGTCGCCGAGCGCCTGCCGATCGGCGGCGGGAAGAACCTGGCGGGGGTCCGCCAGCCCATCCTGGGTTACATCGAGCCGGGGCTGCAGAAGCTCGACGGTTATCACGCCCTGTGGTACTCGCGCTCGCGTTCGTCCAGCACCGACTACGACCGCATCGAACGCCAGCGCTGCATGTTCGGCGCGATCCTTCGTGAGGCGGACCCGCTCACCTTGGTGCGCAACTACAAGAACCTGACCAAGGCGGCCAGCCAGGTCCTGACCACCGACCTGACCCGCGGCGAGCTCGATCGCCTCGTGGAGGTCGCCGGCAAGACCAAGGGCACCAAGATCACCGGCGTGCCGTTCGTGCCGCCGCTGATCAATCCGGCCGCGCCGGACCTGGCGTTCATCCGTGAGCGGGTGCAGGCGGCGATCGCCAAGTCAGCGGCTCCGGTCCTCGCACCGGACCCGGCGATCAAGAAGAAGAAGAACAAGAAGAAGCCAACGCCGAAGCCGACGGCGGCGCCGGTGGCTCCGGGCGAGGCGACGGCGATTGAGGACACTTGCCGCTACGAGTGAGTTCGCACTCACCGGCGGCGCATGCGGGCCCGCTGGCGAGCCTGCCGCGGGTCGCGGTGGTCATGCCGGTGCTCAACGAGCGGCGGCACCTTCGGGCAGCGGTCCAGGCGATCGGCGCGCAGGACTACGCCGGTGAGCTGGAGATCGTGCTCGCCGTCGGTCCGTGCACCGACGGCACCGAAGCCATCGCGGCCGAGCTTGTCGCCGCCGACGCCCGGATCCGGACGGTGCCGAACCCGACCGGCTATACCCCGTGCGCGCTGAACGCCGCGATCGCCGCCAGCACCGGTGAGGTCGTGGTCCGGGTCGACGGGCACGCGATCCTGCCCGCGGACTACATCAGCACCGCGGTGGAGGTATTGCGCACCAGCGGGGCGGACAACGTCGGCGGGGTGATGGCGGCCGAGGGCGTGACGGCGTTCGAGCAGGCCGTCGCCCGGGCGATGCGCAGCCGCCTCGGGATGGGCGGATCGCGCTTTCACCTCGGCGGCGAGGAAGGTCCGGCCGAGACGGTGTACCTGGGCACGTTCCGCCGGGAGGTCCTGGAGGAGGTCGGCGGGTTCGACGAGGCGATGCACCGCGCGCAGGACTGGGACCTGAACTACCGGATCCGGGCGGTGGGCGGCCTCGTGTGGTTCACCCCGCGGATGCAGGTCACCTACCGCCCGCGTCCGTCGCTGACCGCCCTCGCCTCGCAGTTCTACAAGACCGGCCAGTGGCGCCGCGCGGTCTCTCGCCACCACAAGGGCAGCGCCGGGGTTCGTTACCTGGCGCCGCCGGCCGCGCTCATCGGCATCCTTGCCGGGACCGCCCTGGCGCTGGCCGGGAAGCGCGTGGGCCTGCTCGCCCCGCTGGGCTACGCCGGTGCGGTTCTTGCCGGATCGCTCGTCAACGCCAAAGATCTCCCGCCCAGGGGCGCCCTGGCGCTACCCGCGGTCTACGCGACCATGCACCTGTCCTGGGGCCTGGGATTTCTGCTCAGCCCGCAGGACCTGCGCGAGTCCGGCAAGCTCCGCTCGCTACGCGGGACCGTGCGCCGCGCCGCGGGTCGCATCCCCGTCCTCTGAGTGTGTCTCGGGCTAATCAGGGCGAGCGTAGGCCCGACACGCATACAGAGGTCGGGGTCAGCGCTGGGCCTTGTTCGCCTCCTCCAGGTCGGCCTCGAAGTCGACCTCGACGGCGTAGAAGGTGGTGATGTCGACGGGCAGCACCCGCAGGCCTCCGGCGGCGATCGCGGTCTCCAGGGCTCGCTCGAAATAGGCGCTGTCGGCGCAGGCGTCCAGGTGCTCGATCAGCAGCGCCTTGTCGGCGGCGCCGATGTAGTTGATGCCGACGGCCTCCCCGAGCCCGCCGGCGACGGTCTTGGACAGCTCGCGGATGCAACCGGCCTCGTCGACGGTGTACTTGATCTCCTCGTCGTCGACGTCCGCGGTGTTCACCGCGACGAAGGACTGCTCCGCGGCCATCAGCGGGGCGAGCACGGTGAACATCCGCGGGTCGAAGACGACGTCGCCGTTGAGCCAGAGCACCCCGCCGGGTCCGCTCAGCGCCAGCGCCCGCAGCAGCGACTTGGACGTGTTAGTGCGGTCGTAGCGCTCGTTATAGGCGTAGGAGATGTCCGGGAACTCCTCCATGATCAGCTCCATCTTGAAGCCGACCACTGCGGTGATCCGGGGGCGGTCCAAGGCGGCGCGCAGGTTCTGGATCTGCTGGCCCAGGATCGTGCGGCCGTCCGCGAGCGGGGTCAGCGGCTTGGGCAACGCCCGCCCGAGCCTGCTGCCGTATCCCGCGGCGAGGATGACCACCTGGACTCCCGACATGGGCGATGATCGTACGGCGCAGTAGGCGCGGACAGGGGGAGGTGCAACCGATGGCAGGCGCGACGCGCCCGAGTGCGGCCGAGCTGCGCGCCGTCGCCCAGCCGCCCACGGTGCTCTCCCGGGTCAACGCCGAGCACTGGGCCGGCGTGGTCTATGGGCGCAAGATCTCCATCCACCTCACCCGCGCGCTGGTGAACACGCGCATCACCCCCGACGCGATCACCTGGGGCATGATCGCCGCCGGGGTGGGCTCGGCCGTCGCGCTCTCCTTCCCGGGCTGGTGGACGGCGGTGCTGGCCGCGCTGCTGATCCAGCTCCAGCTGATCCTGGACTGCTGCGACGGCGAACTGGCGCGCTGGCGGGGCAAGACCGGGGCGAGCGGGGTCTACCTGGACCGGATCGGGCACTACGTCACCGAGGCCGGGCTCACCGCGGCGCTGGGCGTGCGCGCCGCCGGCGGCTGGGACTCCCTCGACGGCTGGGCCACGGTGGGGTTCGCCACCGCCACCGTGACGCTGATCATCAAGTCCGAGACCGACCTGGTGCACACCGCGCGCGCGCTGGCCAAGTACCCGCCGACGGAGAACGGCGAGCAGACCATCCGCTCCGCCGGCCTGCGCGGAGCCCGCTCGATCTTCAAGTTCCTGCCCATCCACCGGGCGTTGCTCGCGCTGGAGTTCACCGTCATCGCCATGCTGGTCGCGGTCGGGGACGCCATCGCTGACACCGATGAGGGCACCAAGGCGCTGTGCGCGGCGATGCTGCCGATCGCGATCTTCGTCGCCGGTGGGCATTTGCTCGCGATCCTTGCCTCCCACCGCCTGCGCGCCCCCGTCGCTGCGGATTCCGAGCCCGTGGACGCTGGGTGAGGGCGCGATGAGCAAGCGCAAGGTCGACGTCGACGAGCGCCGCGAGCGCCGGATGCGGATCGCGCTGCTGGCCCCCGCGAACAACGTCCACACCCACAAGTGGCTGGATTTCTACGACCGCCGCGGCATCGACGTGTATGCCATCAGCTTGGAGTCGCACCGCGAAACCGGTGGATTTGCCCGCCCTCGGGTGCGCACCGCTTACCTGCCGCTGCGCCTGGGCCCGGTGCCGGTCTCGGTCAAGGCGGCCTATCTCGCCACCGTCCCGCGGCTGCGGCGCCTGCTGGAGCAGGCCGACCCCGACCTCGTACACGCGCATTACGTCTCGAGCTACGGCCTGCTCGGGGCGCTGGTGAACCGTCACCCCTACGTGGTCTCGGTCTGGGGCGCCGATGTCTACGACTTCCCCGCCGGCGGGCCGGCCCAGCGCAAGGCGGTCACCTTCGCGCTCCGCCGGGCCGACGCGATCTGCTCGACCAGCCAGGCGATGGCGGATGAGACCGCCAAGTACACCGACGCCCCCATCGCCATCACCCCGTTCGGCGTTGACCCGCACCAGTTCGCGCCCGCGCCCCGACTCCCCGATGGTCGCGTCGTCTTCGGGATCGTCAAGACGATGAAGGCCAAGTACGGCATCGACGTCCTGTTGCGCGCCTACCGGGGTTTCACCGACCTGGTCGGCCCCGAGGCCGCCGCCCGCACGGACCTGGTGATCGTCGGCGGTGGCCCCCAACTGGAGGAGTACCAGGCGCTGGCCGGTGAACTCGACCTGGGCGAGCGGGTGCGCTTCACCGGCGCCATCGCGCACGCCGAGGTCCCGGCGATGATCAACTCCTTTGACGTCTTCGTCGTCCCCTCGGTGCTGGACAGCGAGAGTTTCGGGGTCGCCGCCGTCGAGGCGCAGGCCTGTGGGGTCCCGGTGCTGGTGAGCGCGGTAGGCGGGCTGCCGGAGGTGATTCGCGACGGGGCGACCGGTTTCGTGGTTCCCCCGCGCGACCCCGAAGCCCTGGCCCAGCGGATGCGCGAGCTGCACGATGACCCGGCCCTGCGAGGGCGCCTGGGCGCTGCCGGCCGCGAGCACGCCCGGGCGAAGTACACCTGGCAGGAGAACGCCACCCGGATGCTGGAGGTATATAGCGGACTGGGACTCACGAGCGGCCGGTAGCGTGCTCCGGGGGACGTGCACGACTCGGAACGGGTGAGCGGAGGCAGAAGGTGGGGCGGTTGCGCGCGATCGTCTCGCGCCGGCGCATCCTCGCCCTGCTGATCACCCGTGACCTGAAGGTCAAGTACTCCGACTCGGCACTGGGCTACGTGTGGACGATCCTGGACCCGCTGCTGATGGGCGCGGTGTTCTGGTTCGTGTTCACCGTGATCTTCGATCGCGGCAAGGACATCGCGGGCGAGCCGTACATCATCTATCTGCTCGCCGCACTGCTTCCCTGGCAGTGGGCGAACTCGGTGATCAGCGCTTCCACCCGGGCGCTCAGTGGGGAGGCCCGGCTGATCCGCTCCGTCGACGTCCCGCGCGAGATGTGGGTGCTGCGCACGGTGGGCAGCAAGTTCGTCGAGTTCGCCGTGAGCATCCCGGTGCTCGCCGTGTTCGTGATCGCGCTCTCGCATCCGGTCCGTCTGGAGCTGCTCTGGGTCCCGGTCGGCATTGCACTGCAGGGGGTGACCCTGATCGGCCTCGCGCTGATTCTGGCGCCGGCGGCGGTGATGGTGCCGGACATCGAACGCTTGGTTCGGGTGGTCAACCGGGTGCTGCTGTACTTCTGCCCGATCATCTACGGTGCGTTCGCGGTCTTTGACTCCACGCTGCCCGGGGCGGTCAAGGAGGTCTACGCCTGGAACCCGTTCACCACGATCATCGGCTACTACCGGGCAGGGCTCTTCCCGGGCGAGGTCCCTGAGCTCGAGGTGGCATTGCGCGGATTCGGCGCCGCCTTCATCCTGCTGGCGATCGGCATCTGGGTCTTTCGGCGACTCGAGTCCGCCGTGCTCAAGGAGATCTGATGGCGGCCCGGGAAGGCCGGGGGCGCAAGAAGAAACCGCCCCCGCTCATTCGCGCCGACTCCCTCGGCATCCGGTTCTCCGCGAACCGCCGTCGCCGCCGGACCATGACGCAGTACCTGAGCCCCGCGGCGAACCGGCAGTTCCGCGCCGGCCGCACGGCCGATGACTTCTGGGCGTTACGTGACGTCTCGTTCACCATCGACCGCGGCGAGGCCGTAGGCCTGATCGGCGGTAACGGCCAGGGCAAATCGACGCTGCTGCGCCTGATGGCCGGCGTGCTGGTACCGGACGAGGGCAGGATCCGGGTCCGGGGCCGGGTCGCGCCGATGATCGAGGTCACCGGTGGTTTCGTCGGTGACCTGACCGTGCGGGACAACATCTGGCTCGCGGCCGGGCTCAAGGGTCTGTCGAAGCGTCAGATCGCCGCACGATTCGACGAGATCGTCGAGTGGGCCGAGATCGGGCACCGACTCGACACCCCGTTCCGTCACCTGTCCAGCGGCATGAAGGCCAAGGTCGGCTTCTCCGTCATCACCACCGTCGACCGTCCGATCGTGCTGATCGACGAGGTTCTCTCGGTCGGTGACGCCGTGTTCCGGCAGAAGTGCTTTGTGCGCATGGAGGAGATGCTCAGCAACGGCAAGACCGTGGTGCTGGTCTCGCACAGCGAAAAGCAGATCGAACGTTTCTGCCGCCGGGGGATCTACCTGCGCGCCGGCCGGCTCATCGTCGACGGCCCGGTGACCGAGGCACTCGCGCGATACAACGCCGACGTGGAGTCCCAACTCGACGAAGAGACCTTGGCGCGCCGGCACCGGGCCCAGGCGCGCGCGGCCCGCGAGGTCGCCCGCCGGCACCGCCGGATCGCCCGGCGGGCGCTGCGCCGAGAGTTGGGCGAATGACCGCCGGGACCTTGGTGGTCGTCGCAGACGCCGAGGTCGAGGGTCGACCGGTCGCCCTGCTCGCCGATTCTTTGCACGCGCCGGCCGATGCGCGGAGCCTGCTGCGCCGCCTCGTCGCTGACGCCGTAGGTCTCGGGCTCACCCCGAGCGTGGCGCTCACTCGCCGCCAGTGGGTGGAGGACGTCGAAGCCGCCGTCGCCGGGGAACTGACCACCGTCGGCTACGTCGGCACCGCCGGGGTGCTCGCCTCGCTCGCCGCACAACTCGACCGCCTCACCGGCCCGGTGGTGCTGGCGCACGCCGAGGTGATGATGCACCCCGACGTGCTGGCGGACCTGGCCGGTGATCCGCGGCTGGGCAGCGCGGTCCTGGTCGGGGCGGCCAGCCCCGGGCGCCTGCGGGTCATCGAGGGGCAGGTCCTGGGCGCGGGCACGGCGCGCCACGACATCAGCGGCGCCGGCCACCTGGGTCTGGGGGTGCTGCGCGTCGCGGACGGCGACCGCGCCGCGATGGCCGGGGCCGCCCGCGATCTGGCCGGCCTGGTCATGGTGCACGGCTGGGACACCGATGCTCTGGACCTGCTGACGATGGCCGCGGTCCGGCGCGGGATCGTGGTGAGCACCGTCGACATCGGGGGCTATGTCTGGGGCCGGCCGCACAACGCGGAGCAGGCCGCCCGAACCGCCCGGCGGATCGCCGAACAGGACGTGCATCGGGTGCGGCTGGAACGTGTCGCCCGCCCCGATGATGGCTTCTACTCCACGTTCGTGGTCCGCCGGATCTCCCGGCTCGTCAGTTCCCGCGTCGTGCGCCTGAGCCTCGGTGGACGGGCGGTGACGCCAAACCACGTCACGCTGGTCGCGTTCGTGATCGCGTTGGGCGCCGCACTGAGTTTCGCCGGCGGCGGGCGGGCCGCTCTGGTGACCGGGGCGTTGCTCCTGCAACTGTCGTTGATCCTGGACTGCGTCGATGGTGAGCTCGCCCGCTACACCCGGCGGTTCTCACCCTTCGGCGCCTGGCTGGACCTGACCACCGACCGGGTCAAGGAGTACGCGGTCTACGCCGGGCTGGCGATCGGGGCCGCACGAACCGGGGACGGGGTGTGGACGCTGGCCGCGGCGACGCTGGCGCTGCAGGTCTTTCGCAACTTCGTCGACTTCGGCTTCGTCACCACCGTCGAGATCCGCCGCGCGGCGCGGCGAGGCGAGGCGGTTCCGCTGGATCAGATCGCCGACCCCGGTGGCCCGGCCGCGCCAAGGCGAGAAGCCATCGCAGGCCTGGGGCAAGGCGCGATGGCCCTGTCCGAGCGCACCAGCGCCAGCCCGTTGCTCAAGTGGGGCAAGCGGATGCTGTTCCTGCCGATCGGCGAACGCTGGCTGCTGATCTCCTTGGCCGCGACATTCTCCGGGGCCGCGGCGGTGTTCTGGGTGCTGCTCAGCTTGGGCCTGGTCTCCGCGGTCTACGCCACCGCCGGGCGGGTCCTGCGCGCTCTGGCACTGGCGCCGGTGACCCCCCGGCGCAGCGGCCCCGAGCGCTTCGGCACCGGCGAACTCGAACAGCTCGCGGATTTCGGACTGCTCGCTTCGCTGGTGTGGAGGGGCTCGCTCGGTGGCCGGTTCGGCTGGCTGGTGCCCGCGATCGGGCGGGCGATCGAGTACGGCCTCGTGGTGATCCTGGTGGCCGGGCTCGACTCCGGCGCGATGGCGGCGGCCTTCGCCTACCTGGCCGCGCTGGCCTACCACCATTACGACACGGTGTACCGCTGGCGGCACACCGGCGCCGGACCGCCGCGGTGGCTGTTCGCCGCCGGTCTGGGCACCGAGGGCCGGATTCTGGCGCTGGTAGCGCTGGCCCTGGTGCAGGAGAACCTGAGCACCCCGCTGGGCGTGCTCGCGATCGCCGCCGGGGTCATGTTCGCTTCCGAGAGCGGCCTGGACTGGTATCGGCGGTTGCGCCTTCAGCCGGCATTGACGGGCACTCACACAGCCTAATTACAAGTCTGTATTTCCGCAGGGTAATGCCCGTTTCACGAGTTTTGACCGCCCGAATGTCCAGGTTCTTGCACGGATGTCATTTATTGCGCCCCAGCGAATTCCAGGTTTGTAATTTCGCGGCCCGCCTTGTGGGATCCCCGGCCTCCCAGGTTTGATCACAGAAGTAACACCAATAACTTCTGTCACATCATTCACAGGGAGAGCAGCTCTCATGCGCACTACCGGAGTGCTCCTCGTGCTGACCCTGGCAGCATCGACGGCCTCGGTCGCCGTGCCGGTCGTCGACTTCGGCCGCGGTGCCTCGGCACACGCCGTGACCCCGCGCATCGTGGAGATTGAGTTGGCTCCCGCCGCCCTCACCCCGCGACGGCTTCCGGCCTCGGTTGCCAGAGTGCGCACTGGCGCGGCAAAGCAGGTGAGCGCGCGCCTGCTGAGTCCGGCGCGGACGGTGAGCACCTTCTCGATGTTGGGACTGACCTGGGATTCCACCGCGGATCCCGACTCCTTCGACCTCAGCGTGCGTACCCGCAGTGCTGGCCGCTGGACCTCGTGGCAGGACCTGGAGACCAATGGCGATGGACCGGACGCGCGCAGCGCCGACGCCGCCGCGCAGAAGGCGGGCACCGCTCCGGTCTGGGTCGGGGCCTCCGATGCCTTCCAGGTACGCCTGGACCGCCTCGGCAGGTGGGGAGTGGCCGCGCTCCCCACCGGCCTGCGCGCGCTGCTGATCGACCCTGGTACCTCCGCGGCGGACGCGGCCGTGGGCCGGGTGCCCAAGGTGGCCTCGTCCGCCCACGCGACGCTGGCCTGGCCGACGATTCACCGGCGCAAGGAATGGGGAGCGAACGAGAAATTGCGCTCCTCCGCCCCGCGCTACACCCCCAGCATTCAAGCGGCCTTTGTGCACCACACCGCGGGGACCAACAATTACGCGCCGGCCGACGTGCCCAAGATCCTGCGCGGAATCCTCGCCTTCCACACCAAGGGCCGTAACTGGTCCGACGTCGGGTACAACTTCATCGTCGACCGCTTTGGGCGCATCTGGGAGGGCCGCGCCGGCGGGGTGGAGCGGGCCGTGCTGGGCGCCCACACCGGTGGTTTCAATTCCGATAGCTTCGGCATCTCCGTGGTGGGGGACTACCGCAAGGCCACGCCCAGCGCCGAGACCCTGAACGCGATTGCCCGGATCATCGCGTGGAAGTTCGCGATGGGCACCGACGGCTATGTCATCGACCCGCTCGGGCGGGTCTCCCTGGTCTCGGCCGGCGGGGGCACCGCGCGCTACAAGGCGGGGACCATCGCGGACTTCACCCGGGTCTCTGGACACATTGACGCCGGGCGCACCCTCTGCCCGGGCAAGAACCTCTACGCCCAGCTCCCGACGATCCGCTCGATGGTCGCCACGATCCTGACCAACGAGACGACCTACGGCGCTCCACTACCCCCCGGCACCCAGCCTCCTCCCGGCGATGGGGTCACCACCGCCCAGACCCCCGAAGCGCCCCCGGCGGATCCGGCGACCCAGGCCACCGCGCCCGACTCCACCGCGCCCGCGCCCGACGCCGCCGCGCCCGCGCCCGACACCACGGTCCCGGCGCCTGCACCGCCCGCACCCGCGCAGCCGGCGCCCGCGCCCGCGCCCGACGCCGCCGCGCCCGCGCCCGACACCACGGCCCCGGCGCCTGCACCGCCCGCACCCGCGCAGCCGGCGCCCGCACCCGCTCCCGCGCAGACTACGCCGGAACAACCCCCAGCCGCCGGGTGACCTTCTCCGCCTCGACGCGCCGGGGCAGGGCCGCGGGGTCGGCATTGACGCACAACACCACCGAGGCGCCGGTCACCAGCGGCACGAGCACGGCGGCGAGCAGGCCGTCCTCGGTCGACAACGGCGTGGTCACCAGAACTCGATCCTCGCGCCCGACGTCCCAGCGCGCCGCCGCCGCATCGGCGGCGGCGATCAGTTCCGCCCAGGTCGCCCTCCGGCCCCCGCGTAGCAGAGCGGCCTCCTCGCCGGTGAGCGGCACCGGCGGCGCGAACTGGTCCGGGCAGGCCGGGACCTCGGCGGCGTAATCCAGGAATCCCGCGGGTGGGTCCACCGCCGGCCGCCCGAACGGGAGCATCGGGACCAGCACGCGGGTCCCGGGACAGGTGCCGGCGCGCTCCACACCGCCAGGGTCGGTCACGACATGGGCACAGTCGGCGGGGTCCGCCTCGGGCGCCGCCGCGACCCCGGTCCGCCAGCACGCCAGATACCAGATCACGCTCTGCCAATGCGTCGTCAGCAGCAGGGCGATGTGCTCCCCCGGCTCGGCAGCCAGCTCCTCGGTGAGGAAATTGGCGGTCTTGGCGACCCAGTTCTCCGTCGTGGTGAACGAGAGTTCCACCCGCTCACCGCTGGCGTCGTCATAGAAGGTCACGAACGGGCGGCCAGGGTCCCGTCCGCCGGCCGTGGTCAGCAGTTCGGCCACAGTTCGCACGCCGGTGACTCTAACGACGGCTGGCCGAGACGCTTCCGACACGCTGGCTGGGTAGGCTCGGGAGCGACCGGACTCCGCGCCCGTCATTGCCCACCACGCAAGCGCTCACGTTCGTCAGGAGGATCGCCGTGACACCCCGAGTGCTGGTCGACGCCACCGCCGTCCCGGCCGACCGGGGCGGCGTCGGTCGCTACATCGACGGACTGTTGCCCGCGCTCTCGGCGCTCGGCGCGGATCTGGGCATCGCGTGCCAGCGAGCTGACGCCGACCGGCTCTCCCGCCTCGCCCCGTATGCCACTGTCCTACCGGCGCCCAGCAACGTCAGCCACCGTCAGGAACGGCTGGCCTGGGAGCAGGAAGGGCTGCCGGCCCTCGCCGAACAGATCGGCGCCGAGGTCATCCACTGCCCGTATTACACGATGCCGGCCGCCACCACCATTCCCGTCGTGGTGACCATCCACGACGCGTCGGTGTTCAGCCTGCCCGACGTCCACCAGGACGAGCGGGCGGAGTTCTACCGCACCGCGACGAAGTCCTCGATCGAGAAGGCCACGCGTTTCATCGTGCCCTCGCGGGCCACTCGCGACGAGCTGGTCCGGATGCTCAGCGCCGATCCGGACAAGGTCGACGTCGCTTATCACGGCATCGACACCACCGTGTTCAGGCTGCCGACCGAGCTCGAGCGGGACCGGGTGGCGACGCGCCTGGGGCTGCGCGGGGGGAGTTATGTCGGATCGCTCGGTGAGATGTCGCGGCGTAAGAATCTGCCGGAGTTGATTCGCGGCTGGGCGATGGCCGCAGGCGAGCTGGCGAACCCGCCGGCCCTGGTCCTGGCCGGGTCCGCGACCGCGGACCCGGCGATCCTCGATGCCGTCAACGCCGTTCCGGACCACTTGCGACTGATCCGGCCCGGCTACCTGCGCGCCGCCGATCTCCCCGGTTTCATGGGCGGGGCGACGGTGATGGCCTTCCCGAGCCGGACCGAGGGCTTCGGCTTTCCGACCCTGGAGGCGATGGCCTGCGGGGCGGCCGTGCTGATCGCCCGGCGCTTGTCCTTGCCCGAGGTCGGCGGGGAGGCCGCGGCCTACACCGAGCCCGATGCTGAATCGATCGCCCGCAACCTGGCCAAACTGCTCGCCGACGACGAGCGGCGCCGCGCGCTCTCCGCGGCCGCGCATGCGCGTTCCCAGCTGTTCACCTGGGCGGCCTCGGCCGAGATCCACATGCAGACCTACCGCCGCGCTGCCGCGACCCTCGCCAACAGTAGTTAGGACCGTGCGCACCCCCGAGGCTGTCATCCTGGTCGGCGGCCAAGGCTCGCGCCTGCGCCCGCTGACGCTGAGCACCCCCAAGCCCATGCTGGCGTGCGCCGGCGTGCCATTCCTGACCCACCAGCTCCTACGGTTGCACGCGGCCGGGGTTGAGCACGTCGTCTTGGCCACCTCCTATCGCGCCGAGGTGTTCACCGAGCATTACGGCGACGGCGCCGCCCTGGGCCTGCACCTGGAATTCGTCACCGAGTCCGAGGCGCTCGGTACGGGCGGCGCGATCCGCAACGTCGCCGCTCGACTGCACGGGGGTCCGGGCGAGGCGGTGATCGTGCTCAACGGCGATGTGCTCTCCGGTCACGACCTCGGCGCGCAGCTCGAGGTGCACGCTCGCACCGGGGCGGCGGTGACCCTGCACCTGGTGAAGGTGGCGGATCCGCGGGCCTTCGGCGCGGTTCCCACTGACGACGATGGCCGGGTGAGCGCCTTCTGCGAGAAGGACCCCAATCCGGTCACCGACCAGGTCAACGCCGGGTGCTACGTCTTCCGCCGCGAGGTCATCGACGCGATCCCGCCCCGCCGCGTGGTCTCGGTCGAACGCGAGACCTTCCCGGGTCTGCTGAGCGCCGGTGCGCGGATCCAGGGCTACCGGGAGGATGCCTACTGGCTGGACCTTGGGACGCCGCAGACCTTCGTGCAGGGCTCGGTAGACCTGGTGCGCGGGGTGCTCGCCGCTGCGTCCGTCCCGCGGCCGGGGCCGTGCCTGCTCGGCCCCGACTCCCTCGTTGCCCCGGACGCCGTCGTGGACGGCGGCAGCGCCGTCGGCGCCCGGGCGGTGATCGGCTCCGGTGCGCACGTGAGCGCCAGCGTGCTCTTCGACGACGTCTGGATCGGCGCCGGCGCCGTCGTGCGCGACAGCGTGCTCGGCGCGGGTGCCCGGGTAGGGGAGCGGTGCGTGGTGACGGGCGCGGTGCTCGGCGACGGGGCACTGCTGGGCGCGGACAACGAGCTCGCCGCCGGCGCCAGATTGTGGACCGGCGCGGTGCTCCCGGACGGGGCGTTGCGCTTCAGCGCAGGCTCGTAGCCTGTCCGTCAGATGCCGTGGATGAGGAACAGGAACGGGGAGAGCCGGCTGTCGTAACTCTCAGCGATCGGCCCGGCGCGCGCGCTTCTTCTTCAGGTCCTGAACCGACCAGACGACGGTGGCCAGCGCCAGGACGCCGCCGCCGGCCAGGAAGCCACCGCTGGCCCAGCTGCTGTAGGGCAGGTCGTCGTTGGTGGCCCAGAGGAAGCCGGCGACGATCATGCCCAGCGCGGAGAGCACCGACACCGCCGTACTCCACTTGTTGGCCGCGGCCACGTGCGCGGCGTCGATGACCTTGTCGCGGATCCGATCCAGCAGGCGGTCCGCCCACTCGTACTCCTTGGCGAGCACCCACAGGCCCAGCACGACGATGAGCCAGCCGGGACCGGGCAGCGGGATCATCGCGATGCCGGCCAGCATGATCAGGCCACCGGCCAGGGTGATGGCGGACTTGCGCAGCAGCAGGATGGTGCGCCGCCGCCGACGGGCTTCGACGACGGCAGCGGACTCCCCGGTGCCCGGTGCGTCGGTGAGGTGCTCGTCCTCCTCCCCGGCGATGATCGCCGCGACGTGCGCGAGATCTTCCGGCGAGGCGTCCTCGGCAGGGATCTCGACGTCGTCGTGGTGGGAGCGGCTCACGAGGCGAATCTAGCCAATGCGTCGCGTCGCCGCGTTCCTCAGCGCAGGTTGCGTTCGGGAGCGTCGGTGGCCGGGTACTTGGTCATGAAGTCCTCGACCGCCTGACCCGAGGTCCGCTGGCAGAACAGCCGGTGCCCGAACGACTCACCCTCGGGGTCCGGTTTGCCGTCGGCGTCCTGCGGGCCGCTCCAGTGCGTCAGCGCGAGGGTCATCCCCTCCGGGAACTCCCCGTAGCTGGTTTCCCAGGGGGTGGCGATGAACAGCTGGAAGGCGGCGTCGTCGCGCAACCGCAGCGACATGTCCTCGATCTCGTCCAGCTCGTCGGAGGGCAGCGTCGCGTCGTACCAGAGGATCGTGTAGCCGTGCTCCATGTTGTGCACGAGGTTCTCGACCGGCTGCGCGTCCTTCTTGGTGAAGAACGGTCGCGCCTGGAAGGAGACCGGGTTCTCGTAGTGCTTGCCCGAGCTCGGCGGGATGAACTTGTAGTCCCCGCGCTGCCCGACCCGGATGTGGTCCTGGATGCCCGTGGTCGGGTCCTGAGTGATGGGGTCGCAGCCGGCCTGCGCCAGCGGGACACCGAACGAGGCGATGGATCGCTTGAGCGGGTCGTTGAGCTTGCCGTCGATCCAGTTGTAGGCCGGCTTGGCGAAGAATGCGCCGGTGCCCACCAGCACGAGCGTCATGAACGCGGTGGAGCGCAGCCGGTCCTTGCGGCGCTTGGCCTTGCGCAGGTCCTCGATGCGGGCCCGGCGGTCGTAGGCCGCCTGCGCGCCGCGCGCTGCGGGGACGCCGACCTCGACCTCGGCGACCTCGATCTGACCCTTGCTGCGTCGTGCCACGATCGCCTCCCCCGGCGCGGACGGGCACCCGTGTGCCCGCACTCCCTCACCGTACGGGGCGGGCACGCCCAGACCGACCGAACGCGCCGAAGCTCGGCCGTCCGGAGGATGCGGCGAAGGGACCGCTCGGCCGATACCGGACCAACGGGTTGGTGCCGGCGCTCATCACTGAACACCCGCTTACTGGGCACCCGCCCAATGCCCGGCCACGTGCACGCGTCGGCTACGGGATGTTGGGCTCGGGGGCGTCGGAGGCCGGGTAGTTGGTCATGAACGTCTGCAGGGCGGCCCCGGAGACGTTCCTGCAGTACTGGCGGTAGCCCTTGTCCACACCCCAGTGGGTGAATGCCACGTTCTTGCCGGCCGGGAAGGCCCCACGAGCGGTGTCCCAGGGGGCGGCGATGATCTGCAGGGTGTCCAGGTCGTCGCGCAGCGCCGTGGTGAGCGCCTTGAGGTCGTCCAGCTCGCCCTGCGGCGTCGTGGGCAGGTACCAGGCGATCGTGTAGCCGTGCTCGAGGTTGTGCACCAGCTGTTCGATCGGGGGCCGGTCATCGGCGGTGTAGAAGCCGCGCGAATTGATCCGCGCGGGGGCGCTGAAGTGCGCGCCGTAGGCCGGCGGGATGGTCTTGTAGTCGACCGTGATCTCCGCGCCGACGTGCTCGCCCGAGCCTTCGGGCGCGGGGTCGATCTGTACCGCATCGCAGCCGGCCAGCCCGATCGGGATGCCGAGGCTGGTGATCTCCCGGGCCGCTTCCTTGTTGTCGTTGATGATCTTGAGCGTGGGGATGGCGATCAGCGCGCCGCCCACCAGGGTCGCGATCCCGACGACGAGGTAGGTCTTCTTGCGCTCGGCCGCCTTCTGCTGCTTCTTCAGCGCTTCGACCCGGGCCTTGCGGTCGGCGCCCGAGGTCTCCGGCTGCTTCTTCTTGTTCGCCACGGCCGCGAGTCTATTGACCCGCTCTGTGCCTGGCAGACTCCGCGGCTGTGTCGAGGCAATGGATGTCGCGCGAACGGGCCTGGACATCACCCGATCCGGTGGATCTCACGCGCACCCTCGGGGTGCTGCGCCGGGGGGCAGGGGATCCGACCTACCTGCTCGATCGCGGCGGGGCGATCTGGCGGGGGGTGCGCACCCCGGCTGGGGTCGCCGCGCTGCGGATCAGCGCCGATCCCGGGGCGGGTGCGCTGGTGGCCCGCGGCTGGGGCCCGGGCGCCGAGTGGATCTGCGAGCACGCTCCGGCCATGTGCGGGGCCGGCGACGACGTCTCGGGATTTGTGCCGGCGCATGCGGTCGTGATCGACGCGTACCGTCGGCTAAGGGGTTGGCGCCTCGCGCGGGCCGAGGGGGTGCTCGCGATGGCGATCCCGGCGATCCTGGAGCAGAAGACCACCGGCAAGCAGGCCCGCGCATCGTGGCGCACGCTGGTCCGTGCCCATGGTGAGCCGGCACCGGGCCCCGCACCGGCCGGTCTGCTCGTCGCCCCCGACCCCGCCACCTGGGCACGCATTCCGTCGTGGGAGTGGCACCGGGCCGGCGTCGAGCCCGCCCGCTCGCGCGCGGTGCTTGCGGTGTGCGCCTACGCCGGACGCCTGGAGGAAACCCACGCCATGTCCAGCGTGGTGGCGGATGAGCGACTGCGCGCACTTCCCGGCATCGGGGTCTGGACCTCGGCCGAGACCCGGCAGCGCTCCCACGCCGACGCCGACGCGGTCTCGGTCGGGGACTACCACCTGCACAACCTGGTCGGGGTCGCGTTGGCCGGTCGCCGGGTGAGTGACGACGGCATGCTCGAACTTCTCGCCGCCTACGCCGGGCACCGCTACCGCGTCACCCGCCTGCTGGAGATGTCCGGCGCACCCAACCCGCGCTACGGGCCCCGGATCACCGTCCAGGACCACCGCGCACACTGACGCGTGCCGTCAGGGATCTGCGGGTGCGCCCTTGCCGCGCGGGCACGCGTCTACCACGATGGCCGCACGCATCCGCCGACCCGAGGGACCGTCATGGACAACCGCTGCTTTCGCCTGCGTCGGCGCCCGTCGGGGCGGGTCAGCCCGGCCGACCTCGAGCTGTGCACCGAGGGTGTGCCCGACCTGGCCCAGGGTCAGGCGCTGGTCCGTACCAGCCTGCTGTCCCTCGACCCGACGAACCGGATCTGGATGAGCGCGTCGCGTTCCTACCTGCCGCCGGTGCCGATCGGTGCGGTGATGCGCGGCATCGGGGTCGGGACGGTGATCGCCTCGCAGCGCGCGGACATGGCCGTCGGGGACGTCGTGACGGGGTTCACCGGCTGGCAGGACTACGTGATCGCCGGCGGCCCCGACGAGGAGGCGCCGTTGACGGTGTTGCCGAACCCGCTGCCGGTGCCCGCGTCGCTGTTCCTGGGCGTGCTGGGTCACACCGGGGTGACGGCGTGGCTCGGGATGGAACTCGGCGCGGTTGCGCCCGGGCAGACCGTCGTGGTCAGCGCCGCTGCGGGTGCCGTGGGCTCCATCGCCGGGCAACTGTTCAAGACCCGCGGAGCGCGCGTGATCGGCGTCGCGGGCGGCCCGGCCAAGTGCAAGCACGTCGTGGAGAACCTCGGCTTCGACGCCTGCGTGGACTACAAGGCCGGCGACTGGCACGACCAGCTGGTCGCCGCGACCCCCGACGGGATCGATGTCGACTTCGAGAACGTGGGCGGGCAGATCATGGATGCGGTCCTGGCCCGGCTCACCGTCGGTGCCCGAGTGCTGCTGTGCGGGATGATCTCCGACTACAACGCCCTCGGCGAGGCGGGGGAGATCCACGGCCTGCAGAACATCGGCCAGCTGCTGATGCAACGGGCGACCCTGCACGGCTTCCTGGTCCTTGATGCCCTCGACCGCTACCCGGAGATCATCGGCGAGCTGATCCCGCTGCTGATGGCGGGAAGCCTGCACCACGACGAGACTTTCGTCGACGGGCTGGAGAACGCGATCGAGGCCGTCAACGGTCTCTTCGACGGCACCAACACCGGCAAGCTGATCGTCCGCGTGGCGGACGTGAGTTAGGGCACCGTCGGCTGCAGATCAACGTGGAAACAGGCGATGCGTCCACTGCGGCGCGTCCCGCACCACCGGTCACCACGTTGATCGTCAGCCGACAGTTGGGCCGCGTAATGGACGCGCGCGGACAGTTCGGCGAGCTCTACCGCCGCCACAGGAAGGGCTCGGGGTCGATCGGCGGGCGAGGGCCGGGCGGGGTTGCCGGGAAACCGACGGCGACGACGCCCAGGGGCTCCCAGTCCGCAGGCAGATCCAGAACAACACGCGCGACGTCGGGGCAGAAGATCGCCGAGGAGACCCACGCCGAGCCGAGGCCCTCGGCGGCCAGCGCGATCAACAGACTCTGCACCGCGCCACCCCCGGCCGCTAGGAACATCCGCTCCTCGGCGGCGGTGCGCGCGGTGTCCGGATAGTGCGCTCGTCCGTCGCCGGTGAGCACCGGGACGATCAGCAGCGGCGCGCGATGCAGCACGTCTCCGCGGGCAAGGCGCCGATCAATCTGATCCGGCGTCAGAGAGTCGGAGCGCAGGTCCTCGACCCACGCCTCGCGCATGGCCGCCAGCAGGGCCGCGCGGGCCGGAGCGGTTTCGAGCACGACGAAGCGGAACGGGGTGCTGTGGTGCGGTGCCGGTGCGGTGAGCGCCGCCGCGAGTGCGCGATCCACTGCGCCGGAATCTGCCGCCGCATCAGTGAAGTGACGGACCGTCCGACGATGGGTGACGGCGGCGCGCATCGCCTCCGCCGTCCCCAGGGAGAACATGTCCTCGGCCGCGGGCCGCACCAGAGCGCGGGCGCCGGGGCCGTCCTCGTCGAGCACGCGATGACCCAGCCCTCGCAGGACCGCCATCGGCACCGCGGCCAGTTTGGTCTTGACCAGTTCGGCCGCGGCAGCGATCTCGTCGGCGACTGCGACCACGGTGACCTCGATCCGATTGCCGTAGCCGTCGACGCCGCCGCGCAGGTCGTCGGCGGGCTCGAGGCCGGCTACCCCGATCGCCAGATCCACCACACCTACGCGCCAGGGTCGACCGAATGAGTCGGTGATCACGACAGCGACCTTCGGTCCGCCGGCGGCGGCGATGCCCGCCCGCAGCCGCCGCGCGGAGTCGTCCGGATCCAGCGGCAGCAGCAGGATGGTGCCCGGCTCGGTGTTGCTCGCGTCCACCCCGGCCGCCGCCAGCACCAGCCCGTGCCGAGTCTGGACGATCCGGGTGCCGCGCCGGGTCGCGACCACCCGCACGGCCTCACCGGTGATCGCGTCCTCGCGGTCGCTCGCCCGCCGCAGGCGGCCCTCCGCCTTACTGATGATCTTGCTCGAGACGACGAGCACGTCGCCGTTGTGCAGGTCGGCATGGGCCAACGCCAAAGCCGCAAGGTCGGTGCCGGCCGTGACCTCACCGATCCCGGCGACCGGGCGAACCTCCAGGGGGCCGCTCACGACGCACCGGCCGTGATCTCGGCGGCGAGGCCGAGGGCCGCGCGGGCCAGCGCTTCGGTCGCGGGCAGGTCGTGCATGAGCAGCGGCACCGCACGCGCGGTGATCCCGGCGCCCTCCACCCTCGCCACGGCGGCGGCGTCGACGGTGTCGAGCAGCCAGCCGTCGAGCACGCCGGTGCCGGCGGCGCGGGAGCCGTAATGCTGGGCGACCGCCTCGGCGCTGGCCGGCACCCCGATCGCCGCGAGCATCTTGTCGGCCATGCCGCGTACCGGGGCGCCGCCGATGATGGGGGACACCCCGACGACGGGCGCGCGGGCGGCAATCACCGCGTCCCGGATCCCGGGAACGGCCAGGATCGTTCCGATACTGACCACCGGATTGGACGGCGCCAGCACGATGACGTCGGCGTCCGCGATCGCCGCGAGCACCCCGGGAGCAGGCGCGGCCGCCGTGATGCCGTCGAAGATCACCTCGCGGGCCACCGGTTCGGCATGGCGGCGGACCCAATACTCCTGAAAATGCACGGGCTGCGTGCTTTCGTCGATGACGATCAGGGTCTGGACCACGTCGTCGCTCATGGGCAGCAGGGTGATCCCGGGATTCCAGCGCTCGCACAGCCGGGCGGTCGCCGCGGACAGCGTCGAGCCCTCCTGCAACATCCGGGTCCGCACGAGATGGGTGGCGATGTCCCGGTCGCCGAGGGTGAACCAGTCCGGACCCTCGCCGTAGGCGCGCAGCTCGGCCTGGACCGTGGTGCTCTCCGCGATGCGTCCCCACCCCTGCTCGGGGTGCACGCCGCCGCCGAGGGTGTACATCACGGTGTCCAGGTCCGGCGAGAGATGCAGCCCGGCGAAGACGATGTCGTCCGCGGTGTTGCCGATCACCGTGATGTCCGCTGGGCGCTGCACATCAGTCGTGCACTCGGCGCGCAACCCGATCAGGAAGCGAGCGCCGCCGACACCGCCCGCGAGCACCACGATCCGCACGGCGGCATCGTTGCACCTGAACCGGACGGGCCGATTCCCGCATCAGCTGTCCATCACTGGTTCGGCCCAGCGATTACCAACGCAGAGTGAGAGCTCTGGGACGGGTGGGGCGGGTAGCCCTGGATGGGCGATCTGCGCCTGCCCGTTCAGTCCCAAATCGTGTGCGAATGCTCACCCTCCGGCATCCTCCGAACGGCTCATTCCTTCTCGTTCTGGCCGTCATTAGCACCGACCCGGTTGACGCGGAGGGATTTACGGGCATGTAATTCCACCTGTGTCGTTCATCGTCGAATCGCCGCAGGGCTCCGCCGCCGATGGCGGGTGGCCACACCAGCATCTCGACGAGGACCCAGCGTCCGCGCGGCACCCGAACAGGCACCTGACAACGGGGCACATCAGGGACGAGGAGGCAGCGATGGGCGAGGTATTCCTCCCATTGCTCGGTGGCGTCGAGCGCGAGATCACCTGGCAGGAGCAGGCCCTGTGTGCGCAGACAGATCCGGAGGCCTTCTTTCCGGAGAAAGGCGGCTCCACCCGGGAGGCCAAGAAGGTGTGCCTGTCGTGCAATGTGCGCAACGACTGCTTGGAGTACGCGCTCGGGCACGATGAGCGTTTCGGGATCTGGGGCGGGATGTCCGAGCGTGAGCGCCGCCGCTTGAAGAAGCGCGCCGTTTAGTGGTCCGCCTGCGAATTGAAACGGCGGCGTCTGCGGCGCCAGCCGGGCGCCTCGCTGCGTTGTCGTCGTCGCCCGATGCTCCGCATCGGGCCTCCTCCTCCGCCTTGCGATGCATCCCGGCTGATCACCGCATCCACCACCTCAATTCGCAGACACACCACTAGCGCGTGCCCGCGCACCAGGTAACAGCGGTCCTGATCTCCCACAACGGGGAGCGCTGGCTCCCGCGGGTGCTCGCCGGCCTCACGGACCAGACCCGGGCGCCGCAGCACGTGGTGTGTGCTGACACCGGTAGTACCGATTCCAGCCCGGAGCTGGTCGCGGCCGCCATCGGAACTTCGCCGCTGGCCCTGCCCCGGGACACCGGCTACGGGGCAGCGATCACGGCGGCTCTGCACCAGCTACCTGAGCCCGATCCTGGCGAATCGGCGCCGGCGTGGGTTTGGCTGCTGCACGACGACAGTGAGCCCGACCCGGCGGCGTTGGAGCACCTGCTCACCGCGGTCGAGGCGGACCCGTCGCTGGCGATCGTGGGCCCCAAGGTGCGCGGCTGGTACAAGCGAGGAGTTCTCCTCGAGGTCGGTGTCACCATCGACGCCGGCGGGCGGCGCGAGACCGGCGTGGAGCGCGGCGAGCAGGACCAGGGTCAGCACGACAATCGCCGCACCACCCTCGCAGTCTCCAGCGCGGGCATGCTGGTGCGCCGCGACGTCTGGGATTCCCTCGGGGGATTCGACCCGCACCTGCCGCTGATGCGTGACGACGTCGATCTGTGCTGGCGCGCTTGGCTGGCCGGGCACAAGGTGGCGGTGGTTCCCCGTGCGGTCATCTATCACGCTGAGGCCTCCGCCGCCGCTCGCCGCCAGGTGCACGCCGGAGGCGGCCGCCTTCACCTGCTCGATCGGGCCGGCGCGCTGCGGGTTCTGCTCGCCAACCTGCCCACGGCGGCCGTCGTCCTGGCGGTGCCCCGGCTGCTGCTCGGGTGTGTGGCCCGGGCGGGCGGCTACCTGCTCGCGAAACTACCCGGCTACGCGGGCGACGAACTGCGGGCCGCCGCCGCGGTGTTGATCCGGCCCCGGGCGGTGCGCCGCATGCGCGCAGCACGGCGAGCCGACCATCGGGTCGACCCCCGCTCGCTGCGGCGCCTGTTCCCCCGCCCGGGGCACCAGATCTCCCAAGGGCTGGACGCCCTGCGCGGAGTGGCGGCCGGCCGACGCCGCGAGGCCGCCGCCATCGGTGGGCACCGGGTGCGCGAATCCGGCCCCGTGGCAACGGAATCGGAGAACCTCGACCTGGGTGCGGGCGGCGTGCTCGCGCGCCGGCTCGTGCGCAGCACCCCGGCGATGCTCGGTGTCGCGTTCGTGCTCGTCGCCCTACTCGCCGGCCGGGACCTGATAGGTGGGGGACGGCTGCTCGGGGGTGCCCTGCTGCCGGCGCCGGACGGCGCCGGTGCCGTGTGGGATTCCTACCTCGGTTCGTGGTCGGCGCAGGGCCTGGGCAGCGCGCAGGCCGCACCCCCCTATCTGGCGCTGGTCGCGGGGTTGGCAACGCTGGGGCTGGGCAGCACCGACGTCGCACTCACGCTGATCCTTCTCGGCAGTGTCCCGGCCGCCGGCCTCCTGGTGTATGTGGTCGGCGCCGCGCTGCCCACCTCCCGCCCGCTGCGGGCGTGGGCCGCGGTGGCCTATGCGAGCACGCCGATCCTCACCGGCGCAGTGGCAGCCGGTCGGGTCGGCAGCGCGGCGGCCATTGCCCTGCTCCCGCTCCTGGTGCTCTGCGCGGTTCGGGTCGTGGGGACGCCGAACCGTCCCGGGACCGTGCGCGCGGCGTGGGCGGGGGCGCTGGCCCTCACCGGCGTTGGCGCGCTGGTCCCGCTGACCTGGCTGCTGGCCGTGGTCGGCGCCCTGAGCGTCCTGGTACTCGCCCGCCTCGGTGTCCTTCCGGTCGGATCGCATCGATCGGGTGAACGCGCGTTGCTGTCCCGGCTCGGGATCGCCCTCGGCGTTCCGGTCGTCGCGTTGATGCCCTGGTCGTTGGAGGTGCTCGCCGACCCGTCGCGGCTGCTTGGTGAGCCCGGATTGGCCGGGCCCGGTCTGGCGGAGCACAGCTGGGTCACCTGGCGCCTGCTGCTGCTCGATCCCGGCGGCCCCGGGCCGGTGCCGGGATTGGTCGGGGCGGGGATCGTGTTCGCGGCCTTCGCCGCCTTCGTGCTGGCCCGTCGGCCGGTGCCCGTCGCCGTCGGGATCGCCGGGGCCATGGTGTCCCTGCTGGTCGCCCTGGTGACCTCCCGGTTCGAGGTCGCGGCGCCGATCGGTGGAGCGCCCGGGCCGGTCTGGCCCGCCATCGCGTTGGCTTTGGCAGCACTGTGCCTGCTCAGCGCTGCGGCGCTCGGGCTGCACACCCTGTCCGCGCGGCTCGCCGCTCGGGACTTCGGCATCTCGCACGTGCTTGCCGGCGCTGTTGCGCTGGTCGCGATCGGCGCCCCGGCGCTCGCGACCACCACCTGGATGGCCGCTGGAGCAGGGGATCCGCTGCGCCGCGATTCCGTCCCGCTACTGCCGGCCTTCGTCAGCGCGGAGGCTGCCACGACGGACCGCCCCCGGACCTTGGTGTTGCGCGCAAGCGGGGCGCCACCGGGTACCGATGCCACGGTGGACGACGTTGAGCGCAGCGACGAGCTGGCTCTCACCGGTCTGTCCTACGCCTTGGTGCGTGGTGGTGGACCGGAGCTGGGAGCCGCTGACCGTGGGGTTTCCGCTGCGGCGCTGCGGGCGCTGGAGTCGCTGGTCGCGGACCTGGTATCCGGGCGCGGGGACGCCCAGGCGCAGCGGTTGGTCGATTTCGGGGTCCGGTTCGTGCTGGTGCGCTCCCCGATCAACGACGACATCGCGCGGGGCCTGGATGCGGTACCTGCCCTGGAACGGGTCAGCACCACCGGCGGCGACGGGTTGTGGCGACTTGCGATACCCGTCGCGCGCCTGATGTTCCTGCCCGCGAACTCGGGTGCGCCCAGCACGCTGGCCGCCGGCGCTGTCAGTGCCGACCTCGATCTGCCGCCCCAGACCCCCGCCGGTTTCCTCACCCTGGCCGAGCCTGCTGACGGGCGCTGGTCCGCGTCGTTGAATGGCCGCGACCTGCCGGGCCTGCGACGGGCCGACTGGGCTCAGGCCTTCGAGGTGCCCGCGGGCGGGGGACGACTCGAGCTGCGCTGGTCGGATCCACTGCGCGGAGTCTGGATCTTCTCCCAGGCGGTCCTGGTGCTCGGGATGGTCGTGTTGGCGTTGCCCGGCGGGTCGGTGCGACGCGTCGATGACGGCGAGGAGTCCGAGCCGCCTGCCGGCGCAGAGAGTGCCCCTCTCGGTCGGCGGCGAGCGCGATGAGCCGCGATCGTGTGGTCGCACGCGCCGCCGGCTCGGGCGCGGCCTCCCGGGTGCGGGCGCTGGGGGCCAGCGCCGCGCTTGCCGTGGTGGTCGCGCTCGGGCTGGCTCCGCTGGGATCTGACGGTGCCCGCACCGTCGGCGCCAGCGAAGCCGTTCAGGCCGCGGAGCTGGCCTGCCCCGCGCCGGTGCAATCCGGAGCCGGCGCGAAAAGCGTCCTCACTCTCGCCGTCCCTGCACCCGAGCTCACTATGCCCGGTGTGGGTCAGCCCACCGATGCCACCGCACCTGATGCATCCTCAGTTCCAGCCCCGGACTCGGCCGCCCTGGCCGCCTTCGCCGATCTGTCCGCCACTGGCCGCGCGCGAGCGCAGCGCAGCGGGACCGGGGCCTTGGACCTCGACGTCAGTGCGATCGGCACCGCGCAGCTCGCGCGGGCCACGGGCAGCTCGGCGCCGGGCTTGGCGGCGGGTTTGCTCACCCAGGTGGGTTCGGGTCCCGGCCGCGGTCTGGCCGCGGTCGCGTGTACCCGTCCCGGTGCCGCCTCCTACTTCGTCGGTGCAGGAACCGACGCCGGGCGCCGGGACCGGCTCGTGCTCGCCAACCCGGAGGTTTCCGACGCGCTCGTCGACCTGAGCTTCTGGAATGCCGGCGGGCCGCTTGCACCCCCGAACTCCCGTGACGTCCAGGTCCCTGCGCGCAGCGTCGTGTCCATCCCGCTCGACGGGATCGTCGCCGGCCATCCGCGCCTAGCGGTGTCGGTGGCGGCCACCCGTGGTCGCGTCGCCGCCTTCGTACACGACCTTGATGCACCCGGGATCACCGCGCGCGGGATCGACTGGATCGCCGCCACGCCCTCGCCGACCCGCACGGTGGTCATCCCGGGGCTTCCGGCGGGCGAGCTCGATCGCAAGCTCACGATCCTCGTCCCCGGGGAACGCGATGCCATCGCCTCGGTGGTCCTGCAGACGGCGCAGGGCGCCTTCGCTCCAGCCGGTATCGACGTGCTGGAGCTGCCCGCAGGCCGACTCGCCGAGTTCGACCTGGACTCGGCGGTTGCCGGGCAGGCGGCGAGTGTGGTGATCACCGCCGACCGGCCGGTGGTCGCGGCCGTCCGCCTGGTCAGATCCACCCGCGCCAAGGGCCCCCGGATCGCCGATGTCGCCTACGCCACCGCCGCACGCGCCTTGACCGCGCCGGCTGTGGTCGCCGACGGGCTGGGCCCGCCGGCGTACGCGACTCGGCTGATGTTCACCGCTACGCGCGCCGACGCGCAGGTGCTCGTGCACGTGGTGGCCCGAAATGGTGCGGTCAGCACGCGCGAGGTCCGGGTCGGGGCCGGGCGCAGCGTCGTCGTCGATCCAGCGCCCATGGGGGTACGGCGCTACGTCGTGATCGTGGTCCCCGCGCCAGGTTCCGCGCCGGTGTACGCGGCGCGCATCCTGCGGGCCGGGGCCGGCGATCTGACGGTGTCCACCCTGATCTCCGGTCGGTACGGGGTCGTACTGCCCGCCTTGGTCGCCGACCTGCGGGCCGTCATCGACCCCTGACGCCCGTCCGCGTCGGCGAGGAAGGAGCCGTTGGCCAGGTGAGGTGCAACGGTCAGTCGCCGTGATAGCCCGGGTCGATCGCCTCCGGGTCGAGCCCGAGCAACTGGGCCACCTGCTCCACCACGACGTCCTGCACGAGCACTGCGCGTTCGGATCGGCCGCGTGTGCGGGCCTCAACCGGGCGGCGATAGATCACGACCCTGGCCGGGTGCCCGGCGCCGCCCGGCTGCAGCCGCCCCAGCGGGGCACCAGCGTCCACGAGCCCCTCCGGGGGGATCGCAGGGGCCGGCGGCACCGCCTCGACGGCGAACTCGACCACGGCGAGCTCGCGGCGCCAGCGGCGCTCCAGTCGCTCGACGGCATCGAGCACCAAGTCGTTGAACTCCTCATTGCGGGTGCGGGCGCACGGATTACCGGCCGGAGCCAGCGGTCCCCGCAGCCCCCGGCCGTGCCGGTCCCGCACCACCTGTCGTCGCACCCCCCCGAGGCTAATGCCCAGGGAGGGCGGGGTGGCGCCGGCGCGGGCGCGGCGACACTCGCCGCACCCCGCCGCCCAATCCCGGCACGGCCCCGCTCGCAGGAGTACCGTCACTGATCGTGACCGGTGCTCGGCGGTGTTCGCGTAATGCCTGTAAGCGTCCCGCTATGGCGACGCTTACCTACGTGTACCGCGATTCGACGGCGGTGCTCGGTCCGCTTGCCACCTACGCCGAGCCGCACTGTTACGACCTGTGCAGCGAGCACGCCGAGCGACTTACGGCACCCCGTGGCTGGGAGGTTCTGCGCCTCGCCCCGGACCAGGTGAATCTCGGCCCAACGCCCGACGATCTGGAGGCACTGGCCAACGCGGTCCGCGAAGCAGGCCGACCATCGGCGGCCAAGGCCGATCCCGTCTCCGTGATCGAGACCGGGCGCCGTGGCCACCTGCGGATCCTGCGCGCCGTCGAGGACTAGGGCATCAGTACCGCAGCTTCGAGTCATGACCTCTCGGCGATCGTCAAGGCCTACGACATCCGCGGGATCGTCGGATCCCAATGGGACGCCGGCGTAGCGTTCGCCCTGGGTGCGGCCTTCGCCGAACTCACCGCAGCTGACGGTCCGCGCGCACCGATCGTGGTGGGACGCGACATGCGGCCCAGCTCACCGCAGCTCAGTGCCGCGTTCGCTGCCGGGGTGAACTCCCGCGGTCGGGACGTGATCGACGTCGGGTTGGTGTGTACCGATGCCGTCTACTACGCCAGCGGTGCCTGGTCCGTCCCCGGCGCCATGTTCACGGCCAGTCACAATCCCGCGCAGTACAACGGCATCAAGTTGTGCCGGCGCGGCGCAGTGCCCGTGGGGGCCGACACCGGCCTGGTTCCCCTGCGCGCGCTTGCCGAACAGTTCCTCGCTGATGCGCCCGCACCGGCGGCACCGGCCGGGACGACGCTGGCCCGCGAGGTGCTCGGCGAATTCGCCGCGTTGCTGCACTCCCTGGTCGCGGTCCCCCGTGAACGCCGACTGCGCGTGGCGGTGGACGCCGGCAACGGGATGGCCGGGCGGGTCGTGCCGGTCGTCTTCGCCGACCTGCCCGTCGAGGTGATCGGTCTCTACTTCGAACTCGACGGCAGCTTCCCCCACCACGAGCCGAATCCGATCGATCCGGCGAACCTGCGCGACCTGTCCGCGGCCGTCGTGGCTGCGCAGGCGGATCTCGGGTTGGCCTTCGACGGGGACGCCGACCGGTGCTTCGTCGTCGACGAGCGCGGGGAACCGGTCTCGCCGTCGGCGGTGTGCTCCCTGATCGCCGCCCGGGAACTGCGCCGGGTGCCGGGAGCGACGATCGTGCACAACCTGATCAC